>JBMOMG010000133.1:0-18583 GCA_049323155.1 Actinomycetota bacterium
TCCTCGACCGCAGCACGCGCCGCAGCCACAGCCCGAGCCAGGGCCGGGGTGCGGAGCTGCTGCACTGCTGTCATGCCTGCCACGCTCCCGGTCAGCACCGACACTTTCTGTGATCTGTCTCACATATCAAGATGATCGCGGCGAGCGGTTCAGGTTGGTGCCTTCGCGGCCCTCGGGCTGTGGCAGGGACCTGGAGTTCGGCGCACGGAACGCAGGCTCCCGTGACGGTCCCCCCCCGGTCCCAGGATGTGAGACCTCCGGGCCAACCGGTGCGCCCTGACCCGGTCCACCTTCGACCGAATGTGGTTGTGCCACGACCCGGCGCCCGCGACTGTTGTGGGCATGAGTGGCGCGGATCGCCCGGTGATCCTCTACAAGCGATGGCTCCTGCGTGAGGGGACAGCGCTGGAGGACGTCGCCGACCTGGTCAGGGCAAGGATCGAGCCTCACTACCGCGAGCTCACCACGGACGTCGTCCTGAGCCTGGAGTCCCACGGCACGGACGCTGTGCTCGCCCTCCAGCGCTGGCCCGACCGAGCATCACTCGAACGCGCCACGAGCGGCCCCGGGTTCGAGAGGTGGTGGGAGGCCTACCAGCCCGTGCTCACCGCCTGGGACGAGCTGGTGGACTTCGACGCCGAGTGGGAGACCGAGGACCTCCTCGGCTGATCAGGCAGATTCGGCGGCGCTCGCGGACCGCGCCGACGTGCGCCCGCGCGAGGGCATGGCGATGGTGGCGAGCGCGACGAGGGCGCCGGCGGCGGCGGCAGCGACGGGGACCCAGTAGCTCGCCGAGGCGCCATGGCGGTCGATCACCGCACCCACCGCGGCCGCGCCTGGTGCGACGCCGGCGTACATGCCGGTCGTGGTGATCGAGATCCCCTCGGTCAAGCGACGAGCCGGCACCGTCTCCTCGATCCACGCCACGCTGGCGATCAGGGTGGGTGAGATCGCGAAGCCGGCCACGAACAGCATCAATCCCATCAGCGCGAAGCCCTCCACGAAGGGCAGCGGGACGGTGGCGACCGCCAGAGCCACCATGCCCCAGCGGAACCGGACGGGGTTGGACCGGCGCCAGTGGACCACCCCGTAGGCGAGGCCGGCCAGCAGGCTGCCCAGCGCCATGACCGCGAGCAGCGGCCCGGAGCCGGCCTTCGAGCCGAGCTCCTCGGCGAAGGCGACGGTGGCCACCTCGATCCCACCGAAGACCACGCCCATGGCGAGGCCAGTCACCACGAGCGGACCCAGGACGACCCAGCCCATCGGCTCGCGCGGCCCGGCGCCGGTGTGCCCGCGGTGCGCCGGCGGCTCGGTGGCGCGCTGGCTCGCCAGCGCGAGCGTGCCCAGCAGGCCGGCCACCACCGCCGTGCCCAGGCCCGCGACCGGGTGCACCGTCGTCGCCAGCACGGTCACCAGGATCGGACCCAGCATGAACACCGCCTCGTCGGCGACCGCCTCCAGCGCGAACGCCGTCTGCAGCAGGCGCTTGTCCGGGACGTTGTGCGACCAGCGAGCGCGGACGCAGGAGCCGATCTGCGGCAGGGCGGCCCCGCCGAGGACGGCGAACGCGTGCGGCAGGGGAGTGCGCCAGCCCGCCTCGACGCCCCACATCATCAGGCCCATCGACGCGGCGAACACCAGGATCGTCCACGGCAGCACGCGGCTCTGCCCGAGCCGGTCGGCCATCCTGCCCTGGACGACCGCGAACCCCGCGTTGCCGACCAGGTAAGCCGCGGCCACCCCACCGGCGAGCTGGTAGGAACCGGTCCGCGTCGAGATCAGCAGCACGATGCCCAGGCTCACCATCGAGATCGGCAGTCGCGCGACGAGGCCGGTGGCGGAGAAGAGGGCTGCGCCCGGCACGGCGAGGACCCGACGGTAGGAAGTGAGCATCAGAAGCGCAATCCTAAGATGGCCGCATGCACCCTGACGCGGCCCCGTACGACGCCCTGCTGCTCGTCTCCTTCGGCGGACCCGAGAGGCCCGAGGACGTGGTCCCCTTCCTCGAGAACGTGACCCGTGGCAAGGGCATCCCGCGCGAGCGTCTCGAGGAGGTCGGCCAGCACTACTTCCTCTTCGGCGGCCGCAGCCCGATCAACGACCTCAACCGTGAGCTGCTTGCCGCGATCCGCGAGGACCTCCGCTCCGCGGGGCTGGACATCCCGGTCTACTGGGGCAACCGCAACTGGGACCCCTACCTCACCGAGGCGATCGAGCAGATGAAGGCCGACGGGGTACGACGGGCCGCGTGCCTGTTCACGAGCGCGTACTCGTCGTACTCCGGTTGTCGTCAGTACCGCGAGAACCTGGCCGATGCCGTTGCCGAGGTCGGCGAGGGAGCACCACGGCTGGACCGGCTGCGTCACTACTTCAACCACCCCGGGTTCGTGGAGCCGATGGTCGACGCAACCCTGGCAGCGCTCGCGGAGCTCGACGAGGACGTCCGCCGCGACGCGCACGTGGTGTTCGTGACCCACTCGATCCCGCTGGCGATGAACGACGCCAGCGGCCCCGACGGCGGTGCCTACGTGGCCCAGCACCTGAGTGTGGCCGAGGCCATCGGCGAGCGGATCCGCCAGGAGACGGGGCACCGCTACGCCAGCGAGCTGGTCTACTGCTCCCGGTCGGGGGCTCCCCACGTGCCGTGGCTCGAGCCCGACGTGAACGACCACCTCGAACAGCTCGCCGCAGACGGTGTCCGCGGTGTCGTGGTCGTCCCGATCGGTTTCATCTCCGACCACATGGAGGTCGTCTACGACCTCGACACGGAGGCCAAGGCCACGGCCGAGAAGCTCGGCCTGGGCTTCGTGCGGGCCGCGACCGCGGGCGTCGACCCGCGCTTCGTCGCCATGGTGCGCGACCTGCTGCTCGAGCGTGCCGCCGCCGAACGCGGCGAGGAGGTCGCCCGGGCGACGGTCGGCGTGCTCGCCCCGTCCTGGGACGTGTGCCCGAAGGGGTGCTGCGCCAACCCGCGGGGCGAACGGCCGGCGCTGTGCGGCGAGGACTGACCCGGTGACGGATGCGGAGCTGCTCGAGCTGGCCCGCGACGTGGCGCTCGAGGCGGCGGCGCTCGTCCGCGGGCGGCGCGAGGCCGGCGTCTCGGTCACCGACACTAAGTCCAGCCCGGTCGACATCGTCACCGAGGCGGACCGGGCCGCCGAGGAGCTGATCTACACCCGGCTGACGCAGGCACGCCCCGGCGACGGGTTCCTCGGCGAGGAGGGCTCCTCCGCGGCGTCCGAGACGGGCGTCACCTGGGTGGTCGACCCGATCGACGGCACCGTGAACTTCCTCTACGGCATCCCGCAGTACGCCGTCTCGATCGCGGCGGCACGCGAGGACGGCGCCGTCGCCGGCGTCGTGGTGAACGTGGCGTCGGGGGAGACGTTCACGGCCACCCGGGGCGGCGGCGCGTGGCTCGACGGTCGGCGGCTCCGGGTCCGCGAGGTCGTCGCGCTCGAGCAGCGCCTGATCGGCACCGGGTTCAACTACGTCCGTGAGGTGCGGACCGCGCAGGCGGCGGCCGTGGGGCGGCTGCTGGCCACGGTGCGCGACGTACGCCGGCTCGGGTCGGCCGCTCTGGACCTGTGCGCGGTGGCGGCGGGACGGCTCGACGGGTACGTCGAGGAGGGGCTGAACCCCTGGGACATGGCCGCCGGCGGGCTCGTCGCGACCGAGGCCGGCGCGACCGTCGCCACCCGGCCCGGAGTCGGCGGCACCACCTGCGTCCTGGCCGCACCAGCGGGCGGTTTCACCGAGTTCGCCGACCTCACCGAGTCGTGCGGATTCTTCGCCGACGAGCGGGAATAGACCGGCCCCGGCACCCGTTGATCCGGCACGCCGCCACGGGGAGCGGTGTGAGTCTCACGACACGATGCGGAATGCACGTGCAACCACCGCGAGGGATGGGGCACAATCCGCACGACTTGATCCCCGACGATCCTCGAGCATGACACCCCGGCACGACGGGGACAGGAGACTGAAGATGGCCACCGACTACGACGCACCCCGCAAGACCGACGAGGACCAGTCCGAGGAGAGCCTCGAAGAGCTCAAGGCGCGGCGCCACGACAAGAACTCCGGGAAGGTCGACGAGGACGAAGCCGAGGCGGCCGAGTCGTTCGAGCTCCCCGGGGCTGACCTCTCCCACGAGGAGCTCGCGCTCGAGGTCAAGCCTCGCCAGGAGGACGAGTTCACCTGCATGAGCTGCTTCCTGGTCCACCACCGCAGCCAGCTCGCCGACGAGAAGAAGATGATCTGTCGCGACTGCGCCTGATCGCCCGAACAGCAGACGACGGCCGGCTCCACGTGCGGGAGCCGGCCGTCGTCTCGTTCGTCAGGAAGTCGCCTGCTGCAGGTTCGGCGGCAGGTGACCGGTCGACCGGCGGTAGTAGTCGGCGGCCTTGCGGGAGGCGAGCATCCGGGCGACACCGATCGCGACGCCGCTGACCACGGCCCAGGTGACCGCCTCGCCGATCGAGACGTCCGGGTCGGCCGGGTTCGCCGGCGGCTCCTTGCCGGTGGCCACCTTCCACGAGGTGGTCATCGCCTTTCGTGCCGCGATGCCGGCGAAGACGGTCGAGGCGAGTGCCATCGCACTCCAAGCCTTCGAGCCCGAGGCCATAGGTTCCTCCTGTGTAGGGGTGGGTGGCGAGCACGGTCAGTCTGCCACTGCGGGGACCGGTGGGTACCCGTGCCGGGTCAGGGCAATCCCGCGCCGGCGAGCGCAGCGGTGAGCTTCTCCGGGTGTCGCGTCGAGACCATCCAGTACGGCGTCGGGTCCATCGGGTCGGTGACGGTGACCCGCACCGCGCGCTTCAGGTACGGACGCAGCAGCAGGTAGGCGTGGACGTTAGCCTCACGGCCGGCCAGCAGCCGGGTCTGTTCACGGTCGAGGGCGACGGGGTCGGCCAGCAGGCTGAGCGGGATCTGGGCGCGGCCCGCGTGGAGCACCCCCTCGACGATCCGGATCCGGGCCGAGCCGTAGGTCAGGAACAGCGCCACCACACCCACGGCGAAGGCTCCGGTCGCGGTCCAGGCCACTGCTGCGGGCAGCGCGACGATGAAGGCGAGCCAGATGCTGGCCAGGAACATCACGGCCTGCACCCACCAGCGCAGCGGGACGTGCAGGCGCTCGTCGTACTCCACGCTTGTCTTCGCACTCACGCCGGTCACTCGCTCACTCGTCCACTGGTCGGCCGCTGGTTCGTCGGGGACAAGCCTGCCACCGCCCCCGCGGCCGGCTGCCGATAGGGTCGGCGACCATGCAGGAGGACGTGGAGATCCAGATCCGCCGGCTCGACGCCGAGGTCCCGCTGCCGTCGTACGCGCACCCCGGTGACGCGGGTGCCGACCTGACCACCACGGTTGACGTCGACCTCGCGCCAGGGGAGCGGGCGATGGTGCCGACCGGGATCAGCATCGCGCTCCCCGAGGGATACGTCGCCCTGGTGCACCCTCGCTCGGGGCTGGCGGCACGCAGTGGCATCTCGATCGTCAATGCTCCGGGCACCGTCGACGCCGGTTACCGCGGCGAGGTGAAGGTGATGCTGATCAACCTCGACCCCGCCGAGCCGGTGCGGCTGCGACGTGGTGACCGGATCGCCCAGCTCGTCGTGCAGCGGGTGGAGCACGCCAGGTTCGTCGAGGTGGAGCAGTTGCCGGACTCCGTGCGTGGTGCGGGGGGTTACGGTTCTACCGGAGGTTTCGGCACCAACGCGCGACCAGCGTTCGAGGAGAAGCAGTGAAGTTCCGTCGCAAGAACACCCCGGAGGACCCGCCCGCGGAGGCCACGTCGGACGAGTCCGGCACGGCGGCGCCGTCCCCGGCAGGGGGACAGGATGCCCGCGCGCAGGGTCCGTGGGACTCCTCGGAGGTGGACCTCGAGGCGGAGAAGGCTGCTCGGGTCGACCTCGGCGGTCTGCTGGTCAAGGGCCGGCCGGGGCTCGAGCTGCGGCTCCAGGTCGACGAGAAGACCCAGCAGGTGGCCGCGGTGATGCTGGTGAACCAGGAGGGCGCGCTGGAGCTGCGCCCGTTCGCGGCCCCGCGCAACGGCGGGATCTGGCCCGACATCCGCAAGCAGATCGCCGCAGAGACCGCCCGCCGTGGTGGGACCGCCACCGAGGCCGAGGGTGCTTTCGGCACCGAGCTGCGTGTGGCCATGCCGGCCAAGACGCCCGACGGCAAGCCGGCCACCCAGCCGTCCCGGGTGCTCGGCGTCGAGGGTCCGCGTTGGTTGCTGCGTGCCACCTTCCTCGGCCGGCCGGCGATGCAGCCGCAGGACGACGGGGAGCTCGAGACCGCGCTGCGCGACGTGGTCGTGGTCCGCGGCGCGGGCCCGATGGCCCCCGGGGAGCCGCTGCCGCTGGTGATGCCGGCCAATGCCCGTCAGGTCCAGCCCGGTGGCTCCTGACGTGACTAGGCTTGTCGTATGTCCGAGGTGAAGGGCCGGTTCCGGCGCACCCTCTCGCGCTGGGCCAGCAGTGACGACCTCGAGGCCAAGGAGCTGCGCAGCGACACGGCCCGGGCCGGTTGCTGTGCGATCGCCGATGCCGCCGACCGGGAGTGCGTCGACCTGCAGGGCAGCCTGCGCACGGTCACGCTGCGTCCTCGCGGTGGCGTGCCCGCGCTCGAGGCCGAGCTGTACGACGGCTCTGGCGTGATCACCCTGGTGTGGCTCGGCCGGCGCCGGATCGCCGGGATCGAGCCCGGCCGCTCGGTGAAGGTGCGCGGGCGGATCGGCGTGCACGACCGCACCCGGATCATGTACAACCCGCGCTACGAGCTCAGGTACTGAGACCGTGTCCCGGCCCGATGCGACCGAGACCGTCGAGGCGGTGGTCCGTGCGCAGCTCGCGAACGCGCTCGGCGGCCGCCGGGGGATGGTCGAAGCCGCTGTGCCCACCATCCTGTTCACGGTCAGCTTCATCCTCAGCAAGGACCTTCAGCGCTCCCTGGTCGTGAGCGTCACGGCAGCCGTGGTGCTGCTCGTCGTCCGGCTCGTGCAGCGATCGACCGTGCAGTTCGTGGTCAACAGCCTGTTCGGGATCGGGATCGGCGCGTTCTTCGCCTGGCGCAGCGCCCAGGGCGGCGGCGACGCCAACGACCAGGCCCTGGCCTACTTCCTGCCCGGGATCCTCTACAACGCCGCCTACGCCGTGGCGATCACGCTGTCGATCCTGGTGCGGTGGCCGATCATGGGCTTCATGGTCGGCAGCGTGGCGGGCGACCCGACCGCCTGGCACCGCGACCCGCAGGTGGTCCGTCTGACCAGCCACCTGAGCTGGATGCTCGTGGTGCCGTGCGTGGTCCGGGTGGTCGTGCAGCTGCCGCTCTACGCCGCCGGGCGCAGCGGCGCGATGGACCCGGACCTGGCGGTGGGCGTGCTCGGGTTCTCCAAGATCCTCATGGGCTGGCCGCTGCAGCTGGCCGCACTCGCCGCGATGGTCTGGCTGCTTGCGCGCGACCGCACCCCGATCCGGGCGGAGGGCGTCGCTCAGCCCTGAGGGCGGTGCTCGACCGGGGCCAGCAGCGACTGCAGCTCGGCCTCGGAGTCTGCGGCCGCGACGAAGAGCAGCTCGTCACCGGACTCGATCGGCTGCTCCGCCGTCGGGGTGTAGACCATCCCGTCGCGCAGGATGGTCACCAGCGCGCAGTTCTCCGGCCAGGGGATCAGGCCGGTCGGCTTCCCGACGTACGGCGAGTCCTCGGGCAGGGTCATCTCGACGAGGTTCGCGTTGCCCTTGCGGAAGGTGAACAGGCGCACCAGGTCACCGACGGTCACGGCCTCCTCGACGAGCGCCGACATGATCCGCGGGGTGGAGACGTTCACGTCCACGCCCCAGGCCTCGGTGAACAGCCACTCGTTGTTCGGGTGGTTCACCCGGCCCACGGTCCTGGGCACGCCGAACTCGGTCTTCGCCAGGAGCGAGGTCACCAGGTTCGCCTTGTCGTCACCGGTGGCGGCGATCACCACGTCGCAGTGCTCCAGGCGGGCCTCCTCCAGCGACGACAGCTCGCAGGAGTCGGCGAGCAGCCACTCCGCCTTGGGCACCCGGTCCGGCTTGATGGACGCAGGGTTCTTGTCGATGAGCAGGACCTTGTGTCCGTTGGTGATGAGCTCCCGGGCGATCGAGCGTCCGACCGCTCCTGCTCCGGCGATGGCGACGCGCATCAGTCGGCCTCCGGTCCGTTCTCGAAGACCGAGTAGACCCGGTCGGCGTTCTCCTCGCGCATCACGAGGTGGAGCACGTCACCGTCCTGGATGACGCTCTCGCGGGTGGGGAGCATGCCCTCCCCGAGCCGGTCGATCCAGGCGATCCGGCTGCCGGACTGCTGCTGGAACTCGACGGTGCGGTGGCCGATCCAGGCCTCGTTGACCCGGAACTGGTCGAGCCGGATCGTGCCCGAGGGGTCGCGGAAGTCCGGCTCGGCGCCGGCGGGAAGAATCCGTCGCAGCACCTGGTCGGCGGTCCACTTCACCGTGGCGACCGTCTCGATGCCGAGGCGCTGGTACACCTCCGCCCGGCCGGGGTCGTAGATCCGCGCGACGACCTGCTGGATCCCGAAGGTCTCGCGGGCGACGCGCGCGGCGATGATGTTGGAGTTGTCACCGCTCGACACCGCGCAGAACGCGTCGGCCTTCTCGATCCCGGCGCGGTCCAGCACGTCCTGGTCGAACCCGATGCCGGTGACCTTGATCCCCTCGAACGACGGCCCGAGACGGCGGAACGCGTCGGGGTTGCTGTCGATGACGGCAACGGTGTGGCCACGGTCCTCGAGGCTGCGGGCGAGCGTGGACCCCACGCGGCCACAACCCATGATCACGACATGCACGAGGACGACGCTACACCGGCGTGTGCCCGCATCGCGCGAGCTTCCCCGGGTCGTGGACTAGCCTTCGGTCCGTGGGTGTCGGCGACGTGTTCAAGCGGATCCTCCTGGGCCGCAAGCTGCGCAGCGGCCAGGGGGGTGGGCACCTGCTCCCCAAGCGCGTCGCGCTGCCGGTGTTCTCCAGTGACGCGCTGTCGTCGGTCGCCTACGCCCCCGACGAGATCTTCATCATGCTGTCGTTCGTCGGCGTCTCCGCCTACGCGTACTCCTGGACCATCGCGCTGCTGATCGGCGTGGTGATGCTGGTCGTGGTGGCGTCGTACCGCCAGACCGTGCACGCCTATCCCAGCGGTGGCGGCGACTACGAGGTCGCCACGGTGAACCTCGGTCCGAACGCCGGTGTCACCGTGGCGAGCGCGCTGCTGGTGGACTACGTGATGACCGTCGCGGTGTCGATCTCCTCGGCGGTGCAGACCGCGGCGGCAGCGGTGTCCTTCATCTCCGGGCGCGAGGCGCTGTACGCCGGGGGCCTGGTCCTGCTGCTCGCCGCGTTGAACCTGCGCGGCGTCCGGGAGTCGTCGTGGGCGTTCGCGGCGATGACCTACGGCTTCATGGTCGCGATCTTCGGGATGGCGGCCTACGGCCTGCTGCGGATGCTCGGCGGCACCCTGCCCGAGGCGGAGAGCGCCGGCTTCTCCGTCGTGAAGGCCGAGGGCTACGAGGGCCAGATCACCACGGTGGCGCTGGTGTTCCTGCTGGCCCGCGCGTTCTCCTCCGGCAGCGTGGCGCTCACCGGCGTGGAGGCGATCTCCAACGGGGTGCCGGCCTTCCAGCGTCCCAAGAGCCGCAACGCCGCCACCACGCTGCTCCTGCTGGCGGTGATCGCGATCGCGATGATGCTCAGTGTCATCGCCCTGGCGCGGGAGATGCGGCTGAGGTACGTCGACCCGCACCACCTCGAGCTGCTGCAGACCGCCGACGGCAGCCCGTTGCCCGAGGACCACGACCAGCACACCGTGCTCGCCCAGATCGCCCGCGGCGTCTTCGACAACTTCGAGCCGGGCTTCTACTTCGTGATCGCGATGACGGTGGTCGTGCTGCTGCTCGCGGGCAACACGGCGTTCAACGGGTTCCCGGTGCTGGGCTCGATCCTGGCCCGCGACGGGTACCTGCCCCGCCAGCTCGCCTCGCGCGGCGACCGGCTCGCCTACAACAACGGCATCCTGATCCTCGCCGTGCTCGCGGTGGTGCTGATCGTGGTGTTCGACGCCGAGGTCACGCGGCTGATCCAGCTCTACATCGTGGGCGTCTTCGTGTCGTTCACCCTGGGCCAGCTGGGCATGACCCGGCACTGGTCACGCCTGCTGCGCACCGAGACCGACCCGGCGGCCCGGCGCCGGATGATCCGCTCACGCGCGATCAACGCCTTCGGGCTCGGGCTGACCGGGTTGGTGCTCGTGGTCGTGCTGGTGACGAAGTTCCTGCTCGGGGCGTGGATCGCGATCCTCACCATGGGCACGTTCTTCATGATCATGAAGGGCATCCGGCGCCACTACGACGAGGTCGCCGAGGAGCTCACCGTCGAGCAGGACGACCAGGTGCTGCCGACCCGCGTGCACGCGATCGTGGCGGTGTCGAAGCTGCACAAGCCGACGATGCGTGCGCTGGCCTACGCGAAGGCCTCGCGGCCCAGCACGCTCGAGGCGGTGTTCGTCGACACCGACCCGGTCGCGACCGCGCGGCTCCTGGAGGAGTGGGACGCGCGGGGGATCGACGTACCCCTGAAGGTCCTGTACTCGCCGTACCGGGAGATCGTGAAGCCGATCGTGGAGTACGCCCGCAGCATCCGGCAGGCCAACCCGCGTGGGGTGGTCGCGGTCTACATCCCGGAGTACGTCGTGGGGCGGCGCTTCGAGCAGATCCTGCACAACCAGACCGCCTGGCGGCTGAAGAGCCGGCTGCTGTTCAACCCCGGCATCATGGTGATCTCCGTGCCGTTCCAGCTGCGGTCCTCCGAGCTCGCCGAGGAGCGCGCCGAACGGGTACAGCGGGCGACCAAGGCCGGCGACGTGCGTCGTGGCGGGGCCCGCCGATGAGGCGCCAACCGCGGCAGCGCAAGGCGCGCGGGCGCTCCCTGGTGGGGGAGCGCTACACCGTCGATGTCGGGCCGGTCGCGCACGGCGGGCACTGCGTCGCCCGTCACGACGGCCGGGTGATCTTCGTGCGCCACGCGCTCCCGGGCGAGCGCGTCGTCGCCCGGGTGACCGAGGGGGACGAGGGCTCCAAGTTCCTCCGGGCCGACGCCGTCGAGGTCCTCACCGAGTCCCCGGACCGGGTCGAGCCACCGTGCCCGTATGCCCGGCCGGGCCGATGCGGCGGTTGCGACTTCCAGCACGTGCGGCTCGACGCGCAGCGTGAGCTGAAGGCCGCGGTCGTGCGCGAGCAGCTGCAGCGCCTCGCGCGGCTGGACGTGGAGGTGACGGTCGAGCCGGTGCCCGGTGACCACGACGGCCTGGACTGGCGCACGCGCGTGCAGTTCGCCGTCGACCGCTCCGGCCGGCCCGGCCTCCGCAAGCACCGGTCCCGGGAGATCGAGTACGTCGACCGGTGCCTGATCGCGCACCCCGACCTTCCTGCCGTGCTCGACCGCCGCTGGGCCGGGCACGAGAGCGTCGAGGCGATCGTGTCGGCCACCGGCGAGCGGCTGCGGGTGCTGGCCGACCGGGACACGATCACCCTCGACGGCCCCGACGTGCTGCACGAGCAGGTGGACGGGCGCGGCTTCGAGGTGTCCGGGTCGGGGTTCTGGCAGGTGCATCCGGGTGCGGCCGACGTACTCGTCTCGGCGGTCGTGGCGGCTCTGGAGCCGCAGCCGGGGGAGCGGGCGCTCGACCTCTACTCCGGGGTGGGGCTCTTCTCCGCCTTCTTCGCGGATCGGGTGGGCCCGTCGGGGGCCGTCGTCGCGGTCGAGTCCGACCCGGTTGCGGTGTCCGACGCCGAGCGCAACCTCGCCGGGCTGCCCCAGGTGACCGCGGTCGTGGACCGGGTCGAGCGGGCGTTGGAGCGCGGCTCGGTGGGGGAGAGCTGCGACGTGGTCGTGCTCGACCCGCCCCGGGTGGGCGCCAAGCGGGACGTCGTCTCGGCGGTCGTCGCCCTCGGCCCCCGCGCGGTGGCCTACGTCGCCTGCGACCCTGGTGCCCTGGCTCGCGACGTGGCGATCTTCGCCGAGCACGGCTACCGGCTGGACTCCTTGCGGGCCTTCGACATCTTCCCGATGACGCACCACGTCGAGTGCGTCGCCGTGCTGGTGCCGGCCTGAGGGTCGACCCACGGAAGGCTGGTCGTGGCAGCACTTCACCAGCCGTCCGGCCTCGCTATCGTGACTGCGTGCCGGAGGACTTCGTGATCGCCCGCAACGCCGAGCCCGGGTCGACGCTGCCGTACCTCCTCCGGCTGCCGCTCGGGGACGGGATCATCCTCAAGGCCAAGGACACCTGGCCCCGCACCGGCAAGGTCTACTGCCACCGTGTCGAGGACTGGCCCGCCGACGCCGAGATCATCGAGCGTGTGCCGGTGAGGTCCTGTGTACGACGGGGGGCGGCGATCGACCTCGTGCTAGACCGCAGCCGGGAGAACCGCTCCCAGATTGTCGTCACCAACGCCCGAGGTCGGCAGATGATCTTCTGGCAGACCGCCCGCACCGCCAAGCAGGCACGGCCGGCGGTGACCCTCCCCGGCGCCCGCGCCAGCGGAATCGCCGACCTCGAGATCGCGGTCGACATCCGCGAGCGCTATCCGTTCACCTTTGCCGACCGGCAGGCTACAGTCCGGCGCGAGCCGCTCAGTGCCGGCGACTACGGACTCATCGTCGACGGGCGGTTGCAGGCGACGGTGGAGCGCAAGTCCTTGGCAGACCTCGTCTCCTCGCTGACCACGGGCAAGCTCAAGTTCCAGCTCACCGAGCTGTCCGCAGTTCCACGAGCCGCGGTGGTCGTCGAAGATCGCTACTCCCAGGTCTTCAAGCTCGACCGGGTCCGGCCCAGCGTCGTGGCCGATGCGATCGCCGAGTGTCAGGTGCGGTTCCCGACGGTGCCGATTGTGTTCTGCGAGACCCGCAAGCTTGCCCAGGAGTGGACCTATCGCTTCCTCGCAGCCGCTCGGGTCATGCTGTCGGAGGAGAAGATCGGCGACCTCGCCGTACGCGGGCTCGAAGCCGCGCCGCCGCTCGCACCCGCACCGCCAACACCCGCCGACGTACGCCGCTGGGCGACGGCGAACAACGTCGTCGTCTCCGACAGGGGCAGGATCCCGGCAGCGGTGATGGATCAGTACCTCGAGGCTCGCGCCCGAAGCGAGACCTGAGACGGCGGGGCGGCTGGTCCTGCTTGCTTGACGTCATGTATCTTGACATCAAGAGATATCGGGCCGGTCGAGCCGAGCCGTTGACGGCGACGGCAAGATGGGTACCCGAAGACGGACGTGACAGCCAGAGGTGAGGAGACGGCAGATGCCGAGCCCCAAGAGTGTGGACAGCTTCGGTGCCAAGGGCACCTTGGACGTGAACGGAAAGTCCTACGAGATCTACCGTCTGGCCTCGGTGGCAGGTGAGGGGCTGGACGTCGAGTCCCTGCCCTACTCGCTGAAGATCCTGCTGGAGAACCTGCTGCGGACCGAGGACGGCGCGAACATCACCGCCGACGACATCCGCGCGCTCGCCGGCTGGGACGCCGATGCCGAGCCCAGCAAGGAGATCCAGTTCACGCCGGCACGCGTGATCATGCAGGACTTCACCGGTGTGCCCTGTGTCGTCGACCTCGCCACGATGCGCGAGGCGATGGCCGAGCTCGGCGGCGACCCGTCGAAGATCAACCCGCTCGCGCCTGCCGAGATGGTCATCGACCACTCCGTGATCGCCGACGTCTTCGGCAGTCCCGAGGCGTTCGAGCGCAACGTCGAGATCGAGTACGAGCGCAACCGCGAGCGCTACCAGTTCCTGCGCTGGGGCCAGGGCGCCTTCGACGACTTCAAGGTCGTCCCGCCCGGCACCGGCATCGTGCACCAGGTCAACATCGAGCACCTGGCCCGCGTCGTCTTCACCCGTGACGACGAGTCGGGTACGACGGTCGCCTACCCCGACACCTGCGTCGGCACCGACTCCCACACCACGATGGTCAACGGCATCGGCGTCGTCGGCTGGGGCGTCGGCGGCATCGAGGCCGAGGCCGCGATGCTCGGCCAGCCGGTGTCGATGCTCATCCCGCGCGTGGTCGGTTTCAAGCTCTCCGGCGAGCTGCCCGAGGGCGCGACCGCGACCGACCTCGTCCTCACGATCACCGAGATGCTGCGCAAGCACGGCGTGGTCGGCAAGTTCGTGGAGTTCTACGGCTCCGGTGTCTCCGCGCTGCCGCTGGCCAACCGCGCCACGATCGGCAACATGTCGCCGGAGTTCGGCTCGACGATCGCGGTGTTCCCGCTCGACGAGGAGACCGTGAACTACCTGCGGCTCACCGGCCGGTCCGACGAGCAGCTCGCCCTGGTCGAGGCCTACGCCAAGGAGCAGGGCCTCTGGCACGACCCGGACGCCGAGCCGCGCTACTCCGAGAAGCTCGAGCTCGACCTCGCGACCGTCGTACCGTCGCTGGCCGGCCCGAAGCGGCCGCAGGACCGGGTGTCGCTCAGCGACGCCAAGGCGGCGTTCCGGACCGCGCTCGCCGACTACGTCACCGAGGACGAGACCGGTGGCGAGTCGCGCAAGCCCGGTGTCCCGGGTCAGGAGAAGCCGTTCGGCGTGGTGTCCGCCGCCGACGAGGCGTCCGCCGAGTCGTTCCCGGCCAGCGACGCCCCGGCGTACTCCGCCGACAGCAACGGCGGCGGCGAGCCGGCCGACTGGCACAACCACGCGCCCGCGGCCGCCGACAGCCGTCCCTCGAACCCCGCCGCGGTGAAGCTCGCCGACGGCACCGAGTTCGAGATCGACCACGGTGCCGTCACGATCGCGGCGATCACCTCGTGCACCAACACCTCGAACCCCTCGGTGATGATCGGTGCGGCCCTGCTCGCCAAGAAGGCCGTCGAGAAGGGCCTCCAGCGCAAGCCGTGGGTGAAGACCACGCTGGCGCCGGGCTCGAAGGTGGTCTCCGACTACTACGAGCGAGCCGGCCTCACGCCGTACCTCGACAAGCTCGGCTTCAACCTGGTCGGCTACGGCTGCACCACCTGCATCGGCAACTCCGGTCCGCTCATCCCCGAGGTGAGCAAGGCGGTCAACGACAACGACCTCGCGGTCGTCTCGGTGCTCTCGGGCAACCGCAACTTCGAGGGCCGGATCAACCCCGACATCAAGATGAACTACCTGGCGTCCCCGCCGCTGGTCGTGGCCTACGCGCTGGCCGGGTCGATGGACGTCGACCTGTTCAACGACAGCCTCGGCAAGGACACCGAGGGCAACGACGTCTTCCTGAAGGACATCTGGCCCTCGCCGCAGGAGGTCGAGGAGGTCATCGGCCAGGCGATCACCTCCGAGATGTTCACCAAGGACTACGCCGACGTGTTCGCCGGCGACGAGCGCTGGCAGTCGCTGCCGACGCCGGAGGGCGACACCTTCGCGTGGGACGAGAGCTCGACCTACGTCCGCAAGGCGCCGTACTTCGACGGGATGCCCGACGAGCCGGCCCCCGTCGAGGACATCGAGGGCGCCCGGGTGCTGCTCAAGCTCGGTGACTCGGTGACCACCGACCACATCTCGCCGGCCGGTGCGATCAAGAAGGACTCGCCTGCGGGCAAGTACCTCGCCGAGCACGGCGTGGAGCAGCGGGACTTCAACTCCTACGGGTCGCGGCGCGGAAACCACGAGGTGATGATCCGCGGCACGTTCGCCAACATCCGGCTGCGCAACCAGCTCGCGCCGGGCACCGAGGGCGGCTTCACCCGTGACTTCACGAAGGACGGTGAGGTGACGACGGTGTTCGAGGCGTCGGAGAGCTACCTCGCCGCCGGCACCCCGCTCGTCGTGCTGGCCGGCAAGGAGTACGGTTCCGGCTCGTCGCGCGACTGGGCGGCCAAGGGCACCGCGCTGCTCGGCGTCAAGGCCGTGATCGCGGAGTCCTACGAGCGGATCCACCGCTCCAACCTGATCGGCATGGGCGTGCTCCCGCTCCAGTTCCCCGAGGGCGAGAACGCCGAGTCGCTCGGTCTGACCGGCGAGGAGACCTTCTCGATCACCGGCGTGACCGCCCTGAACGACGGCTCCATCCCGAGCACGGTGAAGGTCACGGCCGGCGACGTCGAGTTCGACGCCAAGGTCCGCATCGACACCCCCGGTGAGGCGGCGTACTACCGCAACGGCGGGATCATGCAGTACGTCCTGCGCAGCCTGCTGAAGGGCTGACGATCCTCGGCGTAGAGACCTGGGTGGCGGCCGTCATGGCCGCCACCCTTGTCGTTGCCGCAGGCGTGCAGGGGCTGATCGGGCTGGGCCTCGGCCTGGTCGCCGCACCGGTCGTTGCGCTGGTCGCCCCCGAGCTGATGCCGGAGTTCATGCTCTGGCTGGGCCTGATGATGCCGTTCGTGACCCTGGTGCGTGAGCACCACGAGATCGACTGGCGCGGGCTGGGCCTGTCGATCCCGGCGCGGATCGTCGGCACCGCCCTCGGTGTCGCTCTCGTCGCTGCCATCCCCACCGCAGGGCTCGGTGTCGCGGTCGGACTGATGGTGCTGCTCAGCGTGCTGCTGACCGCGCGCGCCGTCGAGATCGCGGTCACCCCGGTGACGCTGTCGGCCGCCGGCTTCCTCTCCGGAGTGGCTGGTACGGCGACCTCGGTCGGCGGACCTCCGATGGCGATCCTCTACCAGCACCGGCCGCCGCGGCAGATCCGCTCGACACTGGGACTGTTCTTCATCGTCGGGGCGGGAATGAGCCTGGCGGGACTGGCCCTGGCCGGCAGGGCGGAGCTCACGACCTTCCTGCTGGCGTTGACCATGGTGCCCGCCCTGGTGCTGGGCTTCGCCCTCTCGCGCCTTGTCGACCGCCGGATTCCACGGCACCACATCCGCACCGGTGTGCTCGTCGTGTCGGCGCTGTCGGCGGTCGCCGCGCTGGTCCGGTCGCTGCTCACCCTGTGACCCCACCGGTGCCGTCGAACATGCAGCTACGGCCTCGCGCCCGCCGCGGTCCGCGGCCCGACGCCGGCGGAAGGCCCAGCTGCATGTTCGACGGGCGCTGAACGGGCAGGATGTGGCCCATGCGCTCCGAGACGTACTCCTACACGACCGGTGGCCGGGACACGGTCCTCGACATCACCCGCGACTGCGCCAGCTTCGCCGCCGGGCACGGCGACGGCCTGCTACACGTCTTCGTCCCGCACGCCACCGCCGGGATCGCGATCCTGGAGACCGGCGCCGGCAGCGACGACGACCTGCTCGCGCTGCTCGCTGACCTGCTTCCCGCCGACGACCGGTGGAAGCACCGGCATGGCTCGCGCGGACACGGCCGCTCGCACGTGATGCCGGCGCTCGTGCCGCCGTACGCCACCGTCCCGGTGATCGGTGGTGAGCTCGCGCTCGGCACGTGGCAGAGCATCTGCCTGGTCGACCTCAACGTCGACAACCACGAACGCGAGGTCCGGCTCAGCTTCCTGCCGGGCTGAGGCGCGGGAGGGCCACACGCCGAGTGTCTCGGCGGTACTCTCCGGTGCCATGACGAAGCACGCTGCTGCCGCCGCCCCGCTGACCGTGGTGCCCGTGCCGGGGCACGGAGCCGAGGACGTGCTGGTCGGCGCGGACGGCGCCGTCTACACCGGCACCGAGGACGGCGCGATCTGGCGGATCCGCGACGCGGGTGCGCGTCTGGAGCGGGTGGCCGACACCGGCGGGCGCCCGCTGGGCCTGGAGTGGCTGCCCGACGGACGGATGCTGGTCTGTGACGCACGCCGGGGCCTGCTCGCGCTCGACACCGCAACAGGTACGACCGAGATCCTCACTGAGCTGGTCCACGGCCGCCGGATGGCGTTCTGCAACAACGCGGCCGTCGCGGCCGACGGCACGATCTGGTTCACCGACTCCTCCCGGATCTACGGGATCGACCAGTGGAAGGCCGACATGGTGGAGAACACCACCTCGGGCCGGCTGCTTCGCCGCGACCCCGACGGCACGGTGACCGTGGTCCTCGACGGGCTCCGGTTCGCCAACGGCGTCGCCCTGTCCGCGGACGAGTCCTTCGTCGCGGTCGCCGAGACGGCCGGGCGGACCGTCGTACGCCACTGGCTGACCGGCGACCGCGCCGGACAGCGTGACCACTTGGTCGCCGACCTGCCGGGCTACCCGGACAACATCGCTCGCGGCAGCGACGGACTGGTCTGGGTGACCATCGCCTCGCCGAAGGACCCGGTGGTCGAGGGTCTGATGCGGGGCCCGATGCCGTTGCGGCGCGCGGCCTGGCGACTTCCGGCTCCGCTGCAGCCCAAGCCGAAGCGCACCGCCCGGGTGATGGCCTTCGACGAGGCCGGCCGCACCGTGCACGACCGGTCCTTCGACGCCTCGTCGTTCCACATGGCGACCGGGGTGCGCGAGCACGACGGCCGGGTGTGGCTGGGCAGCCTCGTCGAGCCCGCCGTCGCCATGTTCGAGGTCTGACCCGGTTCCGCAGGTAAGTCCTGACCTGCTCGGGGTGTGAACGCAACAAGTGCCTTCCATTTCGGCAAGATCGCGGTTGTCGAGACTTTGATCTGCACCGAGTGAAAGGCACCTGTTGGGT
>JBMOMG010000134.1:0-18473 GCA_049323155.1 Actinomycetota bacterium
GATCAGTAGCCCGATGGTGGACATCAGGCGGAGCAGGTCGGCGCTCATGTCGGTGACGATGCGCGCCTCGGACGCGGTGAACTCCTCGCGGGTCTGGACCGTGACCCCGGGGACAGCTTGACGGATCCGGTCGGCGACCGTGCTCGCGTCTGCGGACGAAGCGGTGCCGACCAGCAGGTATGAGGGAACGGCGTGGTGGATCCTCGCGAACTCGGGCTGGGAGACGAAGACGGTGGTGTTGGTGATGCTGGAGCCGCCCGAGGACAGTCCGACCACCTCGAGTCGCGCACCGAGCGCGGTGACCGTGTCGCCGACACCGACCTCAAGGCTCTCGGCGGCCTGCTCGTCCACGATCACCTCCCCCGCTCCGGGTGTGCGGCCGGTCACGAGCGCCGCCGGCCCGCCGCGGTCCGTGCTGGTGTCGTAGCCGATCAGGTAGGACAGCTGCCTGCCTTGCGGACCGGCGACGGAGCCGGAGGCGAACCCGATCGGGGCGACCCAATCGACTCCGGCCACCGAGCGGACCCGCGAGGCGGCATCCGGCGGCAGAGCGGAGGCGCTCATGTGCATCGTCTTGACGCCGTTCTGGGAGACGAACACCTGCGCCGGGGAGGTGCGGATGTAGCGGGTGACCTGGTCGATGGCGCCGGCGAAGATCCCATCGAGCACCAGTACCAGCAGCAGGGCAGCGGCGACGCCGAGCACGGTGAGGGTCGCGCGGCGATGCTCGGCGAACAGGAACCGTCGCCCGACCGGCACACCTCTGGAGCGACCCCGTGTTCGAGGTGTGAGGACGGCCATGTTTCGGTTCATCATCGGCTCCGAAACGCCGTGGCCGCGTCGAGCCGGTTGAGCCGACGTGCGGGCATCCACGCGGCCAGCACCGCCATCGCGGCTGCAGCAGCCGCGGTCCGCGCCACCGTCCCAGCGGTGAGCGCCACAGGGAACGCCGGTCGCCACCACGCGAGCAGCTCCCGCGTGAGGAGCAGCAGAAGCACGGCGGCGAGGGCACCTGCGACGGTGAGCGTGACGGTCTCGGCGACGGCGACCCGGCGTATCCGGCCGGGCGTGGCACCGAGAGCCTTGAGGACGCCGAGGTCGCGCTGTTGTTCGGTGACCCGGGTGTAGGCGACCAGTGCCACGATCAGCGTGCCGGCTGCGAAGGCGACAGCGACCATCAGTTTGACCGGGGAGCCGTAGATCTGGGTGGCCAGGGTCAGCGAGGCCTCCCGGAGCTGGCCTGGGGTGCGGACCGTCATCCCTTGGTCGCGGAGCCTTTCAGCGACGACACCCGGGCTGTCGGTGCTGACGAGCACCGCGCCCGTGGTGACGCCGGCGCCCAGCATCCCGGTCATCGCCTGGGTGGTGGTGAACAGCAGCGGGGTCATGAACATGGCGGTGTCTTCGGTGAGGCCCACAAGTTTCATCGGGTGCCCGAACATGGGCAGCCGGTCGCCGAGACCGAGGCCGTGCTGGTCGGCGAACAGGGCGTCGACCGCGACCTCCTCGGCGGTGGCAGGTGCGCGACCTTCGGCGAACGCCCACGGACCACCGGACCCGCTGGGTTCGCTGGCGACCGCCGCCACCGCGGCCTTGCCGTGCGGCAGCTCGAGGATCAGGTACATGGTCCGGATCAACGAAGTGTCGGTGACCCCGGCCGTGCGCGCGATCTGGGTTGCCGAGGCAGCGGGAAGCACACCGGGGTCGGCGAACAGGCTCTCTGTGCCGGGCGGTACGACGACCAGATCGGCACCGAGATGGTCGTCGTAGAGGGTGACCCGTTCTTGGACACCGGCCCACAGGCCGTTGAGCAGCAACATCAGCATCAGTGCCAGGCCGATGCCGAGGATCCCGGCGCCGGTTCGCACCGGCCGCGCGGCGAGCAGCCGCCTGGTCACCGGAACCTGGTCCCTGCGCTGTGACATCGCGGTCACTTCCTCCACCACAGCGGAGCCCGCCGCGGCGTGCCGGTGCTACTTGTGGCTGTGTCCCCCGGGCATCATGAACATCATCGCCGCCATCATGCCTAGGCACACCAGTGCGAGGATCACGCCGGTGCCCCCTGCGCCGGTGAGCACCAGGAAGCCGGCGATCAACAGCATCGGGACGCACATCAGCAGCATCATCAGGCCGTGGCCACCGTGGGGCGACCGAGCGTCGGATCCGGGAGCCCCGGCGGGGTGGTGGTCGAGTGCCCGGGGGTCGGGGTTGGTCTCGTGACGTGGTGTTGTCATGGACTTCGCTCCTTTCTGGTCAGTCGGTGTGGTGGGCGCTGTGTTCGGCGGGGCTGGGGGTGCCGGCCGGTTGGGGCGCCTCGGCGGGCTCGGAGCTGCTGATCGCCGGTCCGATCACGAAAGCGGAGATCGAGAACATGACCGCGAAGACCGCAACCGCGAGGGCCGGGGCCTTCCAGGTGCCGAACCGCCGGTGCAGACGGCGCAGCAGCGGGATTGACAGCAGCAACCCGAGGGCGCCGAAGAGCAGGTTGCCGCCGACTCCGACGACGAAGGCGGCACCGGCGAAGAGGCCGATGTGGTGCAGGACATGCGGGGCCAGCCCCATGACCGTGGCGATGACCGCGGTCACCGCGCTCCAGACCGCCGCCAGCGGACCGCCCGGCTCGGACTCCGAGACGGGGAAGTCCCGTTCGCCGTCCGCTGGCGCAGTCGCCGCGACGTGGTTGTGGTGGTCGTGTGACATGGCGGTCTCCTAGGCCCGGTACGACAGGGTCGTCATCATGCCCGCCTCGGCGTGGTAGATGTTGTGGCAGTGTGCGGCCCACTGGCCGGGGTTGTCGGCGTCGACGTCGACCTCGACGGTCTGCATCGGCCGCACGACGACGGTGTCCTTGCGGACCCCGTTTCCGACCAGGGCGAAGGTGTGCCCGTGCAGGTGCATCGGGTGGAACATCATCGAGTGGTTGGCGAACCGCAGCCGCACCCGCTCCCCCGCACTCACATCGAGGGCGTCTGCGTCGCGGAACGTGGTGCCGTTGATGGTCCACCGGTACGGCGCCATCGACCCGCCCAGAACCAGGTCGTGCGTGCGGTCTGGTGTCCGCCGCGCGAGCTGGACTTCCTGGGCGGGCTTCAGGTCGGTGCCGAGCAGGACGCGACCGTTCAGCTCGCGGGGACGGACATCGGCCGGGGGTGTCCGTCCGGTGCCGGTGCGCACGACCGCGAGCCCCTGGCCGTTCTTGCCCTCGGCTGCGGCGACGAGCGGGAAGACGCCGTCACCGAGCGTGACGGTGACGTCGAACCGCTCCCCCATCCCGATCAGGAGGGCGTCGGTGGGCACCGGCACGACGGGGAAGCCGTCACTGTGGGTGAGGGTCATGCGGTGCCCACCGAGCGCGACCCGGAACGCGGTGTCGGAACCGGCGTTGACGAACCGGATCCGGACCCGTTGCCGAGGTTTGCCGGTCAACGTCACCGGCGCGTCCGCGGTGCGTCCGTTGACCAGGTAATGCGGGTAGTCGACGTCGCCGGCGCCGCCGAGGATGCGGGACTGCATCCCCTCCCCCGCCATGCCGGACATGGACCCGTGGTCCGTCCCGCCCATGGAGCCGTGGTCCATCCCGCCCATGTCACCCGAGCCGCTGTCGGCCTCGAGGTCGGTGAGCACGTCGTCGGGGGTGCGGCCGGTTCCGTCGATCCAGTCGTCGAGGACGACCACCCACTCGTCGTCGTAGTCACCGGGCTCGTTGGGGTCGTCGACCACCAGAACGCCGTACAGACCGCGGTCGAGCTGGACGCCGGTGTGCGGGTGGTAGAAGTACGTGCCCGGATCGGGGACGGTGAACTCGTAGCGGAAAGACCCGCCGACGTCGATCGGGTCCTGTGTCATCCCCGGCACGCCGTCCATGTCGTTGCGCAGCGCGATGCCGTGCCAGTGCACGCTCGTCTGGTCGGGAAGCCGGTTGTCCACGTCCACGCGGAGCACGTCTCCCGCGGTCGCGCGCAGCAGTGGGCCGGGCACGGTGTCGCCGTACGCCCAAGTGGTGACCACCCGACCGCCGAGGTTGAGCGTGACCGGCGCCGGCGTCAGCTTGGCGGCGACGGTTACGGCACCTGGACGCCGCCGTGCCTTCTCGGCGTCGGCGACGGCTCGCACGGCCGGGGTTACCGGCACCTCTTGGCTGCAGGCGGCCAAGCCCCCGAGCGTGAGCACGCCCGTGAGGCCGGCAGCTCCACGGACCAGGCCGCGGCGGGTGAGGTGGGACAACGTCAGACTCCTTCATCGGTGGTGACCCAGGGCGCCCCTGGCGGTGCTGGGGAAAGCGTCAGTGGACCGAGGTGCGGAGCACGTCCTGGCGGGCGTGGTACTCCTCGGCATCGATCTCGCCGCGCGCAAAGCGCTCGTCGAGGATCTCCATCGGGTCACGCGAGCGGCCGTCGGTGTTTCGGTCGTCGCTGCGGGTAGTGCCGCGGAAGATCGCGACCAGTCCCCAGACGACCAGACCCCAGAAGGCCACCATCATCAGAGTCATCACCAGCCAGCCACCCCAGCCCCAGGCTCCGTCGCCATACCAACCCATCATCGTCTCCAGCTCCCTTCATCGCTTTCGTCTCAGCATCCGCCGACCACCCTGTGGATCGGGTCGTGGTCCTATGAAGGTTTGTTGAAGAAACCCGACCAGCGTTCCGACGCGCGTGAAGCCACGTTGGGGGCTGACACGATGGGCCCTATGAGTGAGAAGTCAACGGCTGGAGCCCCGACCGAACGCGCCGGTGCCGGTGCCAGCGCACGGCCGCTCTCGGGCCTGCGAGCAATGGTGATCGAGGACGAGACCCAGCTCGCGGCCGTGGTCGGCAGCTACCTCGAGCGAGACGGGTTCGAGGTCGCCCTGGTCCACGACGGCGCACAAGCTGTCACCACCGCGCGCGAGGTCGACCCCGACGTGATCGTGCTCGACCTCGGCCTGCCCGGTCTCGACGGGGTCGAGGTCTGCCGACGGGTGCGGACCTTCTCCGACGCCTACATCATCATCCTCACCGCCCGCAGCGACGAGGTCGACACCCTCATCGGACTGTCGGTCGGCGCAGACGACTACATGACCAAGCCGTTCAGCCCCCGAGAGCTCATTGCACGGGTGCAGGCGATGCTGCGTCGCCCCCGCCCACTGCGCGAGCCCGACGCGCTTGAAGACGCCCGAACCTTCGGTGACCTGAACGTCGACCCGGTCGGCCGCGACGTGTGGCTCGCCGGTGCACCGGTGTCCCTGACCCGCACCGAGTTCGACCTCCTCGCCACCCTCTCCGAACGACCCCGGATGGTGTTCAACCGCCGCCAGCTCATCGACCAGGTGTGGGGCGAGACCTGGGTCGGCGACGAGCACCTCGTCGACGTCCACATCGGACATCTTCGCCGCAAGCTCGGCGACGACGCCGCCGAAGGCAAGTTCATCCGCACCGTCCGCGGTGTCGGCTACCGCATGGGAACCGGCCAGTGACCATCCTGAGCCCCCCGGGAAGGTCGCGAAGCCGGTCAGGTTTCGGCAGCCGGCTGCTCATCGGCCAGACCCTCGTCGTCGTTGCCGGCGCCCTCACCACCTGGCTGGTCGCCTCAGCGGTCGGCCCCGGCATCTTCCACGACCACCTCGATCGCGCCGGTGTAGGACACACCCCTGCCGAGACCGACCACGTCGAGGAGGCCTTCGCCTCAGCCCTCCTGGTCTCACTGTCGGTCGCGCTTCTCGCCGCCGTGGTCGCAGCCCTCGCCGTCTCGTGGTACTTCAGCCGACGAGTCCAACGCTCGATCGCGCCCGTGACCCAAGCCGCGTCCCAGATCGCCGCCGGCCGCCACGACGCCCGGGTCCCCGACCCCGGCCTGGGCGGGGACTTCGCCACACTCACCCGCACCTTCAACGCACTCGCCGAAAGGCTGGCAGCCGTCGAGACCACCCGCCGCCGGATGCTGGCCGACCTCGCGCACGAGATGCGCACCCCGCTGGCCACCATCGACGCCCACCTCGAGGCCGTCGAGGACGGCGTCCGCAACCTCGACCAGGACACCCTCGGTGTCCTGCGGGACAGCACCCAGCGGCTGCGCCGGCTCGCCGAGGACATCGGCGCCGTCTCCCACGCCGAAGAAGGAGGGCTCGACATCCACCCGCGTGCCGTCGACCCGGGCGCCCTCGCCGACGCAGCCGCCGACGCGGCCCGCGACCGGTACACCGCCAAGGCCGTGCGTCTGCAGACCCGGCTGCACACCCATCAGCCCGTCCTGGCCGACCCCGACCGGATCGGGCAGGTGCTGACCAACCTGCTCGACAACGCGCTGCGGCACACACCGCCCGGAGGCGTGGTCACGCTCGGCTGCGACCAGATCGATAGATGGATCCAGTACACCGTCACCGACACCGGCGAAGGCATACCCGCCGAACACCTCGACCATGTCTTCGACAGGTTCTTCCGGGTCGACACCGCCCGTGACCGTGCCCACGGCGGGAGCGGCATCGGGCTGAGCATCGCCAAAGCCCTCGTCGAGGCACACGGTGGCGGCATCAGCGTCGACAGTGGGGGACCCGGTCGTGGCACGACGTTCAGGGTGCGGCTACCGGTCGGCCAGACCTGACGCGTTCACGGCGAGAACATCGCCCACAGGACGCCGGCTCCGATTCCGAGCAGCAGGCTGAGGACGGCGGTGGTCACGGCCGTCGCCGCTGACCACGGCCGTGGCATGAACGCACCCGTCATCGTGCGCGCCGGCGGCTCGCCTCTCCCATAGACGGGTGCGATCCAGCGCAGGTAGTAGAAGAGGCTGACCACGGTGTTGACGAAGACCAGCACCGCCAGCCAGGCGTAACCTCCGTCCCAGGCGGCGGCGGTGGTGGTGAGCTTCCCGGCGAAGACCACGGTGGGCGGGGTACCGACGAGACCGAGTAGCGCCACGACGAGTGCCGCGCCCAGCCACGGACGGGCGCGGCCCATGCCGCGGTAGGAGTCGAGTTCACGTCTGTCCGGGAAGGCTGTGGTGATCGCGAACGCGGCGAGGTTGGTGACGGTGTAGCCGGCGAGGTAGAGCAGCAGCGAGGGCAGGGCGAGGTCGCTGCGCCCGGCGACCGCGACCGGGACGAGCAGGTAGCCGACCTGGCTGACGGTGGACCAGCCGAGCAGCCGCCGGGGGTCGCTCTGCCAGTAGGCGGCGAGGTTGCCGAGCGTCATGCTCGCGGCGGCGAGCACCCCGATCAGCAGCGGCCAGGCCAGTGTGTCGGGGAGCATCTCGACGATCCGGTAGGCCGCGATGACGGCGCCGATCTTGGGCACGGTGGTGAGGAACGCCGCGACCGCGCCACCCGCCCCCTGGGCCGCGTCCGGGACCCAGAAGTGCCCCGGGACGCCGCCGGCCTTGAACATCAGCCCACCCAGCACCGCCACGACGCCAGCGGCAACCGCGCCTTCTGGTGCGTCGGCGAGACGCTCGGTGAGCTCGGCATACGACGTCGTGGCGGACACGCCGTACAGCAGCGAGATCCCGACCAGCAGGAGGATGCCGAAGAGGGCGCCGAGCAGGTAGGTCTTCATCGCCGCCTCGGCACCATGGGGCGTGCGCGCGATCCCGATCAGGCCGTAGAGCGGGATGCTGGCGAGCAGGAACCCGACCGCCACCACGAGCAGGTCGTCGGCGCCGGCGAGGACCAGGGTGCCGGTGGTGGCGAACAGCAGGAGTGCGTAGGTCTCGCTCTCCCGCGGTGAGCCCGCGATCTCGTCCGACGCCAGCGCCAGCACGATCAAGGTGCCGAGCGAGGCGACGATCCGCGCCACCCCGGTGGCGGTGTCGATGATGAAGGTGCCCTCCATCGCCACCTGCGCCGGGCCGGGCAGATCGAGCGCCGCCAGGACCGTGGCCACAGTGAGCGCGGCCGCGGCGACGGCGCGGGTGACCCACTGCCGGTCGCGGGCGAGGAAGGACCCGCTGACCAGCACCACGAGACCGCCGAGGAACAGGACGATCTCCGGCAGCAGCAGGGCCGGCCGCATGGCCATGGACTCCACCGGCGGCTACCTCCCGACGAGCTCGACGGCGACCTCGGCCGCGGGCTCGATCACGTCGAGCAGCGGCCTCGGCAGCACCCCGATCAGCAGGGAGAGCAGGAGCAGCGGGCCGACCGACCAGATCTCGGCGGGCCGGAGGTCGGTGAAGCCGGCGGACCGGCCGCGGGTTTCGCCAGTGAAGATCCGCTGCAACGCGCGGAGGAACAGCGCCGCGGTGATCAGGATCCCGACGAGCGCAACCGCGGTGACGGGCGCGGCGGCGATGCTGCCAGTGAAGATCTGGAACTCCGCGATGAAACCCGAGAGCCCGGGCAGGCCCAGGGAAGCGAACGCGCCGACGGCGAAGAACGCCGCGAAGCGCGGAGCGGGCCCGGCCAGGCCGCCGTAGGAGTCCATGTCGTAGGTCCCTGCCCTGTCCTGAAGGACGCCGGCGAGGAGGAACAGCGCACCGGTGATCAGGCCGTGGCTGACCATCTGGGTGACGGCCCCGGTGACGGCCACCGCGCGCGCCTGTGCAGTGTCGTCGGCGACGATGCCCGCGGCGCCGACGGCCAGGATGATGTAGCCCATGTGGTTCACCGACGTGTAGGCGACCATCCGTTTGAAGTTCGTCTGGGCCAGCGCCACGAGCGCGCCGTACACGACCGACACGATGCCGACGACGATGATCACCCAGGCCCAGGACCGCCATGCCTCGGGCAGCATCGGCATCGCGATCCGGACGAAGCCGTAGGTGCCCATCTTCAGCAGCACACCGGCCAGGACCGCCGAGCCGATCGCGGGTGCGTCGGTGTGCGCGGGCGGCAGCCAGGTGTGGAACGGCACGGTGGGGGTCTTGACCGCCAGGCCGGCCAGGATCGCGGCCAGCACGAGCCCTCCGGCCAGCGACGATCCGGCGAGCGGGGTCTGCTCGGCGAGCTCGACCATGTCGAAGGTGTGCGGGTCGGCGGCGATGTAGAGGCCGATGAAGCCGACCAGGAGGGCGAGGGAGCCGAGGAAGGTGTAGAGGAAGAACTTCAACGCCGAGCGGCCTGCGTCGTTGTGGCCCCAGCCGGCGATCACGAAGTACATCCCGACGATGGAGAGGTCGAAGAAGACGAAGAATAGGATCAGGTCAGCGGAGACGAACAGGCCCATGCTCACGCTCTGCAGGAAGAGGAACAGCGCGGCTTGCATGCGTGGGCGGTCGGTCTCGCGCAGGGCGAAGACCGCGCAGGCCAGGAAGATCACCGCGGTCATCGCGATCAAGGGCAGGGAGAGCCCGTCGACGCCGACGTGGTAGCTGCTGTTCACGCCGGGGATCCACGCCACCTGCTCCTCGAACGCCAGCCGTCCGGCCGCCGGGGACTCGTAGCGCAGCCACACGGCGACCACGAGCCCGAGGTCGACGGCCGCGGCCGCCACCCAGGCCCACCGTGAGGCCGTGTCGCGGAGCCTCGGCAGCGCGAGGAGGGCCAGGGCGGCGGCCAGGGGCAGGAAGACGATCAGACTGAGCACGTTCACCTCACCGTGACGAGGAGCAGGACGCCGAGCGCGAGGACCGCGATGGCCTGGATGTAGTACTGGTGCAGCTGACCGGTCTGCGGCTGCCGGGCTAGCCGGCCGAGGCCACGCAGCCAGGCGGCGACTGCCTCCACGGCCCCGTCGAGCCACCGGTCGTCGTCCCGGGCGGCGCGCTCCGCAGCCCGCAACGAGCCCCGGGAGGTCGCCTCGACGGCACCGTCGAGCACCCGGTCGTCGAAGGTCGCTGCCCGTCGTGCGAGACCGAGCGTGGCCGAGGCCGCCCCGGTGACGGCCCCGTCCAGGATCCGGTCGTCGAAGCGTGCCAGCCGTTCGGCCAGCGCGAGCGTCGGGCGTACGACGGAGATCTGGGTTGCGCGCTCCAGCCCAAGCCACCCGACCGCCCAGCGTGGCTCCGGCAGGGGCCGCGTCCAGACGAGCGCCAGCACCACCAACGCGATCATGATCGACGCGGCCATCTCCCCCGGGGTCGGGTGGAGCGGTTCCTCGCCGAGCGCTCGGGCGACCGTGTCACCCACGGGTGGCAGTGCCAGCAGACCGAGCACGGTGGCGCCGACCGCGAGCACGACCAGCGGCGCCTGCTCGAGCATGCCGATGTGGCGGGTGCCCGGCTCTTCCTCGTCGTGATGCCGCTCGACCTCGGCACGCTCCGCGTCGGGGAGGTGCCGCCACAGGACGACCAGGATCTTTCCGGCGTAGGCCGCCGACATGGCGGCCGCGGCGAGCCCGACGGCGTAGAGCCACGGGGACTCCTCCAGCGCCGCGGCCAGCACCGCGTCCTTGGTCGCCCACAGCGCGAGCGGGGCCACGCCGGCCAGCGAGAGCGCGCCGAGCGTGGCGGTGAAGCCGACCAGCCGCCAACGTCGTGCGACGCCACGCAGACCGGCGAGGCGTTTGGTGCCGAGCGCGGTGAGCCAGGCCCCGGCGGCGAGGAAGAGCAGCGCCTTGGTCGACGCGTGTGCGACCAGGTGGGCCGCTCCCCCGCTCACCGAGGCGAGCCCGGCGCCCATGACCACGAACCCCAGCTGTGCCGACGTCGACGCGGCGAACAGCTGCTTGAGGTCACGCTGTGCGACGGCCACCGCACCGAGCAGCAGGGCGGTGAGCGCACCGACCCAGGCCGCGGCAGGCGCGGCCCAGCCGGTGGCGGCCAGCAGCGGCTCCGTGCGCAGCAGCAGGTAACCGCCCATGGCGACCATCGCGGCGGAGTGCAGCAGCGCGCTGACCGGGCTGGGGCCCTCCATCGCGCGCGACAACCAGAACGAGAACGGCAGCTGGGCAGCCTTGCCGAGCGCAGCGACGAGGACGCCCGCCGCGACCACATGCCGCCATCCCTCGCTGCTCGCCGGGAGGTCAGCGAGGGTCAGGCCGGCGCCCCCGGCGAGTGCGGCACCGGCGGCGAGGTAGAGGCCGACGTCCGCCGTACGCGTGGTCACGAACGCGGTCAGACCGGCGGAGACCCGGTGGTCGTCGCGCCACCAGAAGCCGATCAGGGCGTACGACGTCGCGCCCATGACCTCCCAGGCGAACAGCAGCGCAGGGAGTGTCTCGGCCGTGGCGGTGACGAGAGCGCTCGAGGCGAAGAGCAGCATGAGCCCGTGGAACCGGGCCCGCGACTTCCGGATCTCGCCGGCGGAGAAGACGAGCACCAGCAGGGTCACGACCGCCACCGTCGGGACGACCAGCGCGGACAGGGCGTCCACACCGAGGGCAAAGTCGCTCCCGGCCATGAACGGGACCGACACCCCCGGCCGGGCGAGGGCGACAACCATCGAGAGCGAGGCTGTGACGGCAGCCGTGGCCACCGAGACGGCCGCCGCCGCCCGCTCGAGGCGTGACAGGGCGAGTCCGCCACCCACCAGGGCGGGGAGCAGCACGAGCAGCCAGAGGGCGGTCTGAGTCATCGTCCCGCTCACCCCGACAGGTCCGTGGCCATGTCGGTCATGTCCGCGTTGCGTTCGCGGTGCAGCAGCGTGGCGACCGCGAACCCCATCGCCATCTCCAGGGTCATCGCGGCGATGATCACCATCAGCAGCACCTGCCCGCTGGGGTTGGGCGCGAGGAACCACCAGAAGCCGGCGGCCGCGAGGATGACCGAGTTGATCATGAGTTCCAGGCCCATCATCACCATCACCACGACCTGCTGGGAGATCGCGCCGTACAGCCCGACGCTGAAGATCCCGGCGGCAATCAGGAGGGTCGCCTCGAGCGTCATCGACCGACACCTCCCGCCTGGGGGTCGTCCGCGGGGCGCTGCCTCAAGTCGTCGCCGAACCGGTCGTAGCGGCTGCGATGCGCCGCGAGGACGACGCCGGCGACGATGGTGGCCACCATGACCGGGCTGATCACGGCCATCACCAGCATCTTCGGGCCCATCAGCGCCTCGCCGAGGGCGACCGTCACGTCCGGCGGTGGGCTGCCGCGGCGCTCGGGCCAGTCGATGACGAGGATGCCTGCGGCCAGCGTGAGGAACGTGGCGACAGCGACGCCAAGGGCCGCCCGGTTGCTGTGCACCATGCTCATCGGCATCAGCGCGGGGTTCATCCCCATGAACATCACCATGTAGACGGCCATGATCGCCATCTCCATGACCATCATCAGGATCGTCACCACGCCGACGTAGTTCTGCTGCAGGAAGAGCACCTGCAGGCCGACCGCGATGAAGGACAGCGCGAGGGCGTACGTCGCCCGGGCCATCGAGTCGACGTAGAACACCGCCGCACCGGCCAGCACCGCGACGGTCCCGAAGCCCCAGAAGGCGATGTCGAGCAGCACGGTCACGACCTCCCCACCATCACGACGGCAACGACGAGGTCCTGCAGCAGTACGGCCGGGAGCAGCAGCATCCAGCCCACCTCCATGAACGTGTCGGGCCGGAACGCGGGCACGCGCCGACGTAGCCAGACCAGGACCGCGAGCACCGCCACGGTCTTCACCAGGACCCACGCCCACGCCGGCAACACCGGGCCGGCGCCACCCCCGAGGAACATCGGCACCGCGAACGCGGCCCCGGCAGCCAGGAGCGCGTAGCGCCCGGTCTCGAAGACCAGACGGTCCACCCCCGACAGCTCCGCACGTGCCCCTCCGGCGACGTCCGCGCCGAGGGCCGGGGCGAAGGGTCCCCAGACCGAGAACGCCACGACGCCGAGCAGGTAGACCAGGAACGCCACCGGCATCCAGACCGCGAACCAGAGGTCGTTCTGAGCGGCTGCGACCACCCCGACGTTCAGGCTCTTCGCGGCGATCGCCGGGGCGACCAGGGCGAACATCAGCGGGAGCTCGTAGCCCAGCCCGTGCGCGAGGAACCGGTAGCCGCCCACCAGGGAGTGCGCGGAGTTCGCTCCCCATCCGGTGAGCCAGACCATCGCCCAGACCACCACGTCCATCGCGTTGAACCACATGACGCCGACGTCGAGGTCGAAGATCGTCCACTCCCCCAGCGGCACGACCGTGACCATCAGGGCGGCGGTGACGAGCAGCCCGGCGCCGCCGATGCGCCAGAGCAGGCTGTCGGACTCGACGGTCGTACGACGCCGCTGCCGCATCAACCGGGCGGCCTCCCCGAAGGGCCGGACCACACCGCCGGAGGCGCCGTTCGCCCGCGCGGCGAGTGCTCCGTCGAGGACTGCAGCGGCCACAGTCAGCGCACCGAGGATCGCCACCGCCAGGACCGCCCAGGCGGGTCCGACCGTCATGACGGCCGAGTCCGTCGCGCCCGACCCGGGCATCGGCATGGGCTCAGCCATGGGACATCTCGTGCTCGTTGTCTCCGGCGCTCAGGCCGTGGAGGTCGAGGCTCGCGACGACCAGACGCGCTGTGGCTACGTCCAGCCCGGTGACCAGGTGTGCCAGCCGGTCGGGCGAGGGGGTCCTGTGGCCGTCGCCCGTGTGCGGCTCGTCGCCGGTGGGCGCAGGCCTGTCGCCGGTCGCCGCGCGTTCGAGCATGCCAATCAACCGGTCGTAGGTGTCCCCGACCGCGTCGGCCGGCAGACCGAGGCGGTGGACGTCCTCCTCGCTCAGCGGGCGGACGCCGCGCAGCGACCAGCGCAACGTCCTGGAACGACGCACCCTGCCACGGAGTCGTTCGACCCGACCGGCCGTCGGTTCGCCATCGTCCCGGAGGGCGATGTCGCGGATGCGGCGCGCCTCAGCCGCGGCGTCGTCCCACCCGGCCAGCGCCAGGAGCGAGGCGAGGTTGTCCAGGCCGCGGGCGAGCGGCGCCGGTGCCTCCTCGCGAGGCGGCTCGCCGTCCAGGAGCTCGGCCCGCGCCTCCGTGACGACGTCACCCTGGAGAGCGCACCGGAGCACCAAACCGGCCGGCCAGTGCGGTAGCACGGGGCCGAGCCGGACCTGGAGCACGTCCATCTCGAGGCCGTCACGATCCTCACCACCCTCGGCGAGCGGGATCCCACCCGGAGCCATGTCCATGTCCCCGTGGTCCATGCCCTCGTGGCCGCCGCCGTGGTCCATGCCCTCGTGGCCCGTGTCCCCGTGAGCGCCCTCGCCGACCTCGCCCTCGCCGCTCTCGAGGAGCAGGTCAGCGGCCTCGGGACGGTGCCGCGCGTCGTGCCGGTGGTGGTCGGTGTCGAGCAGGACGCGGTGCGCCTCGTCGAGACAGGCGGCCACGTCGTCGTACGCCCGCACGTCGACGCGCACTCGCGGCCCGGGCATCTGGTGCCAAACCAGCTTGAACGCAGCGGCGAGCCCTGGCCCCGCCTCACCGCAAACGACGAGCACGTCGGCATCAGCCGGCGCGAACGCGAGGCTCCAGCCTCGAGCCAGTACCTCATGCTCGACCGCCGCCCGGGTGCGCCACCACCCCGGCACCTCGACCACGAGAACGTGCGCGTGTCGGGCGGCCGAACGCGCGACCATGTCGCTCAGACCCACCGCAGCGCCCCCTCCCGCCAAGCCCAGAACACGGCAACGAAAAGCGCGGCGAGGAAGAGGAACATCTCAACGACCGCGGTCGCGCCGACCTGCGCGACAACGACCGCCCAGGGGTACATGAAGAGCATTTCCACGTCGAAGGCGAGGAAGAGCAGCGTCGCCAGGTACCACCGCACGTGGTAGCGCGACAGTGCGTGCTGCTCGGGGACAGATCCCGAGTCGAACGGAAGTACCGTCAGCGCGTGCGGTGCCACCGCAGCAATCCGGTGCAACGCGTAGAGCCCGAGGACGAGCGCCGCAGCGGCGATCGCCGTCACGACCACCCCTGTGTACATGACACTCCTCTCCGGATCTCACGGTCACGGCCCGCTGCAGATACTGTCAGGGACTGGCCTCGAACTTGGGGACCGGACGCTGCTGGGCTTCGTCCTGCGTGGTAGCCGGGCCGTTCTTCTCGATGTCCTCGATGAGCCACTTCATCTCGTCGATCTCGATGCGCTGCGCCTTGATGATCTCGTCGGCGAGCTTGCGCACGCGCACGTCGCTGATCTGCGAACGTTCGCTGGTGAGGATGGCGATGGAGTGGTGCGGGATCATGCCCTTCATGTAGGCCTCGTCCTGCACGAAGGTCTGCGACCGCGAGAGCCACAAGGCGGTGCCGCCGACGACGAGGGCACCGACGATGATCGCGACGTTGATCTTGCGGTTCTTGTACATCATTCCCCACATGAAGCCGAGCATGATGATGGCCATCGCAGACCCCATGAGGATCGCCATGTAGACCCGTTCCTCGCTGAAGGTCATGTGGGACCAGGTGAAGGCGTTGGTGTAGGTGAGCAGGAACATCGTCACCGTCGAGGTGGTGATCATCCCCGCGAAGATGAGGTACATCTTCCGCTCGTGCTTCTTGTGCTGCTCGTGCTCGGACTGCTGGGGCTGGTTCGTCTGAGTGGTCATGCTCGAAGTCCTCTCCAAAACGTGGCGTGTTTGCACAGCCCTTCCTGAGACGTTGTGCCGCCGAGAGGAGGGGCGAGGGCTGCTGGTACAGCGGGCACGCCCGATGGCCCTGAACTGGGCGGCTCGCGTCAGGCCGATGTGGTTCGGCCAGGGACCGAAGGCATGCCGCCGTTACGTCCGGATGACCGGAGAGGAGGTCGGCGGCGACGGGGGTGGTGGAGACCACAGGCCGCCGCGACGCGGGGTCAGAGGGCGTGGGACTGCAATGACGGCTGGGTGACTACCCAGAAGGCTTCGCCTTTGGAGTAGCAGGCGCAGGAGCAGGGCTGCCGCGGCCAGCACCGCCAAACAGGCCCCGACGAGGTGCATCAGGTGCTGGGCCTCGGAACCGACTGGCATCGGCATTGCCGTGGCGGGTGCCACCTTGTGCACCCGTTCGAGGACGGCTCCCGATCCCGCGAGCGCGTTCGTGACCATGTCCGCGGCGACGGTCGACTCAGGTGCGCCCGCGGTCATCCCGACATGCAACGGGAAGGAGTTGCCGGTCAATGCCGCCAAGAGGAACGCCGCTGCCGCGAGCAGCGCAAGAAGCCGCCCCGACGGGGAGGCCGCAAAGCTCGAGCGCGCAGGTCCGGTGTCCATCACTCTGGCCCATACCCAGCACTCCGGGGCTCACACCTCACGACTCCAGTTAGGCGGCGACCGGTCGGACCGACTCGTTCGGCCTGAGCGGAGCACGCGGCCGGGACTTTGGTCCCGCCGATCTTCAGCGAACCTTCACCGGACCTCGCCGGGATCATCGTGCGCGCCGCCGACGCTGGTGGTGCAGACAGCGAACCGCGCACCCCAGGAGAGCCCCATGCCAAGCCACCCGCCGTCCCCCGAACCGAGCCGGATCACGGTCGTGGAGAGCGAGGCCTGCCACTTCTGCGAGGACGCGCAGCGGGCCCTCAGCGAGCTGGCCGCCAGGTATCCGCTGTCGGTGAATACGGTCGACGTGCGCAGTGAGACCGGGCAACGGCTCATGCAGGTCCACCGGGCGTCGATGAGCCCCCTGGTGCTCGTGGACGGTGACTTCTTCAGCCACGGCCGGCTCCCCCGCCGGAAGCTGGCGAAGCTCCTCGAGCAGCGACAGGGCCTCACCCACACCAGGGTGGGCTGAGCTCATGGGAGAGCTCCTTACCACCGGGTCGGTGCTGGCGGCGTTCTTCGCCGGCGGCGTCGCGCTCTTCGCGCCGTGCTGCATCGTGTTCCTCGCCCCCTCCTACATGGCGGTCGCGGTGAAGAACCGGCGCTGGCGGCTGCTGCCGCTGACGTTCGTGTTCGCAGCAGGGCTAGCGCTGGTGCTGGTCCCGATCACCCTCGGGATGAGCCTGGTCGCCTCGGCCATCGCCAACTACCACGCCCCGCTCTACTACGCCGGCGGCGTCCTCATGCTCGCCCTCGCGGCCCTGAGCCTGTCGGGGAGGATGATGAGCCTGCCATCCTTCCTGCGGGCACCCGACACCGCCCGCGGCGACTCCGCCAGCTTCTTCGCCCTCGGTGTGTTCTCCGGGATCGCCTCGAGCTGCTGCGCGCCCGTGCTCGTCGGCGTGATGGCGCTCTCGGCTCTGTCGGGTTCTGCGATCGGCGGGATCACCCTCGGACTGGCCTACACCTTCGGGATGGTCTTCCCCCTGTTCGTGATGGCGCTGCTGTGGGACCGCTACCGGCTCGGCGAGAGGAAGTTCCTCCGGGCCAAGCCGGTCAGGATCCGCCTCGCCGGCAAGATCCTGGCCACCAACACCGTCAACCTGGCCGTCGCCGCCGCGTTCGCGGTCATGGGCGGCTTCGTGATCTACCTGGCCAACACCGGCCAGATGACCGGCGGACCCGGGTTCCAGGTCGCCATGGGCAAGAACCTCGAACGGATCTTCACCCGGATCGAGGTCTGGACCGACCCCGTGCCCGAACCCCTCCTGGGCCTGGCCGTGCTCGCCCTGGCCGCCATCTTCGTCATCGCCAGCCTGCGCGACCGGCACGGCTCCAACACCACCGACCACGACCGCACGGATGCCTGCCACGGCACCACAGCCGACCAGACCAGCACCCACCGCCACTGAGGAGCGCCGCCGCATGTCCACCAAGACCGTCACCACCGAACGACGTGCACGCGCCGAGGCCGTCCTGGCACAGTCACACCGTGCCGAACAGCGGATGCGGCTGATCATCTGGGGCGTCGTCCTCGTGGCGCTCGCCGGGATCGTGGCCGCGATGCTGCTCACCTCCCAGCCGCAGTCCTCCTCTGAGATCCGCTCCGCGCCCGACTTCGCCCTCACCGACACCAGTGGGGTCGAGCACACCCTCGCTGACCACCGTGGGGAGAACGTGCTTCTCTACTTCAACGAGGGCGCCGGCTGCCAGTCCTGCATCGTGCAGATGGGCGAGATCGAGAAGCACGCGAAGGCGTTCGCTGCCGAGGACATCACCGTGCTGCCGGTCGTGATGAACACCCGCGAACAGATCCTCGCCGACATGGTGCTCAACGAGGTCAAGACCCCGTTCCTGCTCGACGACGGCACCGTCTCCGACGCCTACGGCACCCTCGGCAAGGGCATGCACGCCGGTCTTCCGGGCCACAGCTTCGTGCTCATCGACTCCGAGGGTCAGCAGCGGTGGTACGGCGAGTACCCCTCCATGTGGCTCGACCCCACCGAGCTCCTCGACGAGGTCCGCACCCGCCTCGGCGCCTGACCGGGACGCGGCGGTACATGAAGGTTCCGTGAAGGTTCCCCAGCGCCCTTGACGTGATACCCCGCGGGGGTATCGTCAGAACTGCCTCGACGGGCCCGAGATGGATCTCCCATGACGACCACACCCGGCTACATCACCGACAAGCAGGCTCTCCTGATCCGGCTCCGCCGCATCGAAGGCCAGGTCCGCGGCCTGCAACGTCAGGTGGAGAACGAGACCTACTGCGTGGAGATCCTCACCCAGGTCGCGGCCGCCACCAAGGCACTCGAGAGCGTCGCCTTGATGCTGCTGGACCAGCACCTGCAGCACTGCCTGACCCACGCCGCCGATCCGACCGAACGCGACCAGAAGCTCACCGAGGCGAGCCGGGCGATC
>JBMOMG010000135.1:0-18441 GCA_049323155.1 Actinomycetota bacterium
GCGGAGACCAACGAGGTCGTCGAGCAGACAGATGCGCCCGAGCCGACGGAGACGGAGGAGCAGCCGGTGGCCCCCGAGCCCGCCGGGGACGCCGAGCCGGAGACGCTGGCGATCCCGCTCGCCGAGCTCCGGCCGGCCCTCGAGGCGGTCCTGATGGTCGCCGACCAGCCGCTCGACGAGGTCACGCTCGCAACCGCCGTCGGGTATCCGGTCGACGAGGTCGTCGCCGCGCTCCGCGAGCTCGCCGAGGGGTACGCCGAACAGGGCCGTGGCTTCGACCTGCGCAACGTCGCAGGCGGCTGGCGCTTCTACACCCGGGAGGAGTACGCCCCGGTAGTCGAGAAGTTCGTGCTCGACGGACAGCAGGCCCGACTCACCCAGGCGGCTCTGGAGACGCTCGCCGTCGTGGCCTACAAGCAGCCGGTCAGCCGCGCCCGGGTCTCGGCGGTGCGCGGGGTGAACGTCGACGGCGTGATGCGCACGCTCCTGGCCCGAGGGCTGGTCGAGGAGTGCGGCCACGACGAGGAGACCAGCGCGATCCTCTACCGGACCACCAGCTACTTCCTGGAGCGGATCGGGGTCACCTCGATAGACGAGCTGCCCGAGCTCGCGCCGTTCCTGCCCGAGATGGGCGACCTCGACGAGCTGGAGCCGCCGGCGTCGCAGCCCACGCTTGCCGACGCGGCCCCGGCAGCACCGGCCGGCGCTGCAGACGAGGATCCCCGGTGACCGAGGGTCACGAGCACGACGAGGAGCACCTGGTCAGGCTGCAGAAGCTGCTCGCGCAGTCGGGGGTGGCGAGCCGGCGCAAGTGCGAGGAGCTGATGCTCGACGGGCTCGTCGAGGTCGACGGGGAGGTGGTGACCCGGCTAGGCACCAAGGTCGACCCCCGCACGGCGGTGATCCGGGTCGCCGGCAAGCGCCTCCCCCCGGTGAGCCCGCACGTGTACCTCGTGCTCAACAAGCCCCGCGGCGTGGTGTCCACGATGTCGGATCCGGAGGGCCGCCGTACCCTCTCGGACTTCGTCGCGGACCGACCCGAGCGGCTCTTCCACGTCGGTCGGCTCGACACCGACACCGAGGGGCTGATCCTGTTGACCAACGACGGTGACTTCGCGCACCGGATGGCGCACCCGTCGTACGAGACGGACAAGACCTACGTCGCCGAGGTGAAGGGCCAGGTGGTCAACGCCACGGCCCGTCAGGTGCTCGACGGCGTGACGCTCGAGGACGGCCCGGTCTCGGTCTCGTCCTTCAGGGTGATCTCCAGCCACGGAGGTCGCTCCATCGTCGAGCTGGTCATCCACGAAGGGCGAAACCGGATCGTGCGCCGGCTCCTGGACGCCGTCGGGCACCCCGTTACGCGGCTGACCCGGACCGCGATCGGCCCGGTCCAGCTGACGGGTCTGCGCAAGGGCGAGCTGCGCGAGCTGACCCGGGACGAGCTCGGCGCCCTGCTCGATGCCGCGCAGCTCTGACGCGGACCCGGTGCGCACGGACCCCCGTTCGCGCTCGTGGACGATGCAGGTCGGCCCCCACGCTCACCGACTAGGGTTTGAGGGGGCAGGGCGCCCCGGCAGCCGGTCCGGCGAGAACAACCGAGGAGACGACGCGTGGCAGTGCGGGCAGTGCGAGGGGCCACCCAGCTCGAGGCCGACGACCGCGACCACATGCTCGACCGGGTCGCGGAGATGGTCGAGGACGTGATGGCGTCGAACTCCCTCGAGGTCGACGACTTCATCAGCATCGTGTTCACCGCAACCCCGGACCTGGTCTCGGAGTTCCCGGCGTACGCCGCGCGACAGCTCGGCTTCGACGACGTGCCGCTCATCTGCGCTCGCGAGATCGCCGTCGAGGGCGCGATGCCCCGGGTGGTCCGGCTGCTGGCGCACGTGGAGACCGACCTGCCGCGCCGCGACATCACCCACGTGTACCTGCACGGCGCTGCTGCCCTGCGCCGGGACCTGACCAAGGTGCACTCCGTGCCCGACCCGGAACAGGAGTGAGCGGCCAGGGAGGGCCGGACGCTCCGCTGACCGGCCCGGTGCTGGTCGTCGGCGCCGGCCTGCTCGGTACGTCGATCGGCCTGGCGCTGCGCCGGCGGGGGATCGAGGTGCTGCTGCGTGACGTGAACCCGCAGAACGTCACGATCGCCGCCGGTGTCGGAGCGGGTGTCGACGCCGACGCAGCGACGGGGTCGCCAGTGCGGCTCGTCGTCGTGGCGGTGCCCCCGGACCATCTCGCGGACGAGATCGTGACCGCCCTCGCCGACGGTGACGCGTTCGTCACCGACGTCGGCAGCGTGAAGGGCGTCCCGCTGCGCGCGGTCGCAGACAGGGTCCCGGCCGAGGACCTGGCGCGCTACGTGGGGTCCCACCCGATGGCCGGGAGTGAGCGTTCCGGGCCGTTCGCCGCGTCCGCAGCACTCTTCGACGGCCGGCCGTGGGCGGTCACTCCGCACCAGTCCGCGGCGCCCGAGGCGGTCGAGACGGTGACTGCACTCGCGCTCGCCTGCGGCGCCACCCCGGTGCGGCTGACCCCGAACGAGCACGACGAGGCGGTGGCCCGCACCTCGCACCTGCCGCACCTGCTGGCCGCGCTGGTCGCGGGACGGCTGGCCGACGCGCCGGCGAGCCACCTGGCGCTCTCGGGCCAGGGCGTGCGCGACGTCACCCGGATCGCCGCCGGCGACCCGGGCCTGTGGCAGCAGATCGTGGCGGGCAACGCCGAGGCGGTCGCCGACCTCCTCGGCGCGGTCCGTGCCGACCTCGACGCCCTGCTCGAGGCCGTCCGCAGCGGCGACCGGGAACGGGTCCGGAACCTGCTCGAACGCGGGGTCGCCGGGACCGAGGCGATCCCCGGCAAGCACGGTGGGCCCGCGGTGCCCTCGGCCCCGGTCTACGTCGCCGTCCCGGACCACCCCGGCGAGCTGGCCCGGCTGCTGTCCGACGCCGGCGAGATCGGGGTCAACGTCGAGGACCTCCGGATCGACCACGACCCGGCACGCCCGGTCGGCCTCGTCGAGCTGACAGTCGCAGCGGACCGGGCCGACTTCCTCGGCGACCAACTCCAGGCACGAGGCTGGACCACGCACCGGTAGGCTGCGTGGCCGGAACAGTCGGTCGAGCAGGACAGGAACCAGCAGCGTGAGCACCGTCGTCGTCGCCATGGACGGCCCCTCGGGGTCGGGCAAGTCCAGCACCTCGCGGGGCGTCGCGCGCCGGCTCGGTCTGCGCTACCTCGACACCGGGGCGATGTACCGGGCGATGACCTGGTGGATGCTCCAGCGCGGCGTCGACGTCGACGACGCGGCCGCGGTGGCGGAACACGCCGAGGAGCCCGTGCTGGTGTCCGGCACCGACCCCGAGCACCCGACGATCAGCGTGGACGGGGTCGACGTCGCCGGGCCGATCCGCTCCGCGGAGGTCACCGCGGCGGTCAGTGCGGTCAGCGCGGTCCCGGAGGTGCGGGCCCGGCTCGTGCGCGAGCAGCGCGAGATCATCGGCGACGGCGGGATCGTGGTGGAGGGTCGCGACATCGGCACCACCGTCGCGCCGGATGCTCCGGTGAAGGTCTACCTCACCGCGGACCCGGCGGCGCGGGCCGCCCGGCGCAGCGCCGAGTTGCAGCACACCGTCGACGTCTCCGCCACCGAGCAGGACCTGCTGCGCCGCGACCGGCTCGACTCCGGCCGGAAGGCCTCGCCGCTGACGATGGCACCCGGCGCCCACCACATCGACACCACACCCTTCACGCTCGAGGAGGTCGTCGAGCAGGTGGTGGCGCTCGTCGAGCAGGCAGCCACCCGGTGACCGGGCGGCTACCCCGGCACGCGCACCACGACCTGCCGCGTTCGCACGAAGCGGTCCACCCCTCGCACCGGCTGCTGCGTGCCCTGAGGCCGGCGGGACGGGCCTGGTTCCGCTCCCGGTACGACGTGCGCACCCACGGCGCGGAGTTCATCCAGCGGCGGGGGCCCCACATCATCGCCTCGAACCACATCGGGCTTCTCGACGGTCCTGTGCTGGCCGCGTTCGCACCGCGGCCGGTGCACGCGCTCACCAAGAAGGAGATGTTCGAGGGCCACACCGGCCTCGCCCTGCGCGCGGTCGGACAGATCCCGCTCTCGCGCCACGAGGTGGACCCGTCGGCGATCAAGGACTGCTTGCGGGTGCTGCGGGACGGGGGAGTGGTGGCCATCTACCCCGAGGGGACGCGGGGGTCCGGTGAGTTCGACCGGATGAGCAACGGGGTGGCCTACCTCGCACTCGTCACCGGTGCGCCCGTCGTACCCCTGGCGATGTTCGGGACGCGGGAGCCCGGCGGGCACGTCGACTCGATCCCTCCGCGCGGTGCCCGATTCGACTTGGTGTACGGCTCTCCGGTGTACTTGGAACCGCAGCCCTGGCCGCGCAGGCAGTCGCACGTGCGCGAGGCTGCCGAGGTGCTGCGGAAGAGTTTCGTCGAGCATCTTGTTGAAGCAAGACGTATCACCGGCCGGGAGCTGCCCGGGCCGATCCCCGGGGTCACCGCCGCGGAGCTGTTCGACAACCTTCGCCGGGACCCCTCACGAGAGAGACACCCATGACCACTGAGCACGTCGACGCTGCAACGGGCCCCACGCCCGTGCTGGCCGTGGTCGGCCGCCCCAACGTCGGGAAGTCGACCCTGGTCAACCGGATCCTCGGCCGCCGCGAGGCCGTCGTCGAGGACGTGCCCGGCGTCACCCGTGACCGGGTCTCCTACGACGCGACCTGGAACGGCCGTGCGTTCACCGTCGTCGACACCGGCGGCTGGGACCCGGACGCACGCGGTCTCGCCGAGCGGATCGCCGCCCAGGCGGAGGTTGCCGTCAAGGTCGCCGACGCCGTGCTGTTCGTCGTCGACGCGACCGTGGGCATCACCGACGCCGACGAGGCGGTCGTCCGGATCCTGCGCAAGGCCGGGAAGCCCGTCGTACTCGCAGCGAACAAGGTCGACGACATGCGGGCCGAGGCGGAGGCCTACGGGCTGTGGAACCTCGGCCTCGGCGAGCCCTACCCGGTCTCGGCGCTGCACGGGCGCGGCTCCGGCGACCTGCTCGACGCGATCCTGGCGGCGCTCCCGGAGACCCCGCCGGAGTCCTTCGAGGAGGTCGGCGGCCCTCGCCGGGTCGCGATCGTCGGCAAGCCGAACGTCGGCAAGTCCTCGCTGCTGAACAAGCTGGCGAAGGAGGAGCGGGTCGTGGTCGACGACGCCGCTGGTACGACGGTCGACCCGGTCGACGAGCTGATCGAGCTCGGCGGCCGGGAGTGGCGCTTCATCGACACCGCCGGCATCCGCAAGCGGGTGAAGGAGGCGTCGGGTCACGAGTACTACGCGAGCCTGCGCACCAACACCGCGATCGAGCGGGCCGAGGTCGCCGTGCTCGTCGTGGACGCGTCCAAGCCGCTGACCGAGCAGGACCAGCGGATCATCACGACGGTGGCCGAGGCGGGCCGAGCCCTCGTGATCGCCTTCAACAAGTGGGACCTGGTCGACGAGGAGCGCCGCTACTACCTCGAGCGCGAGATCGACCGGGACCTGCAGCGCGTGCAGTGGGCGCCGCGGGTGAACATCACCGCGCGCACCGGCTGGCACGTCGACAAGCTTGTCCCGGCGCTCGACGCGGCGCTGGAGGGGTGGGAGACCCGGGTCGGCACCGGTGCGCTCAACTCCTTCCTCGGCCGTCTCGTCGCGGAGCACCCGCACCCTGTGCGCGGGGGCAAGCAGCCGCGCGTGCTGTTCGGCACTCAGGCGTCCACGTCGCCGCCGACCTTCGTGCTGTTCACCTCGGGCATGCTCGAGGCGGGCTACCTCCGCTACATCGAGCGCCGTCTTCGCGAGGAGTTCGGGTTCGTCGGCACCCCGATCCACGTGCAGCAGAGGCCACGCAAACGCGACAAGAAGTGAGTCGGTTTCTTGCCGCTGCTCTCGCTGGGGTAAGGTTCTCACCGCCCGCTCGTCGCGCGTCGACTTCGCGGGCATCGGGCTGTGGCGCAGCTTGGTAGCGCACTTGACTGGGGGTCAAGGGGTCGCAGGTTCAAATCCTGTCAGCCCGACCGAGAAACCGCCTCTGACCTGCGGAAACGCGGGTCGGAGGCGGTTCTTCATTTGAACCCGAAGGCGCTATTCCCTACTTATTCCCGAAGTATTCGGGCCTCCCTCCGGATCTGCCTCGGCCAGCTCGTCCAGGACGTGAGCGACGTCAGCGGCGATCGCCGGCTTGGAAATGTAGAACTCGCGGGTGATGGCGGGGGAGGAGTGGCCGAGCTGTTGGGAGGCGATCTCGGCGTTGACTCGCTCCGAGATGAGCGTCGCCACCGTCTTGCGGAACGTGTGGGGCGTGACCCAGTCGAGGTCGGTGTCCTTGCGGATCTGCCGCCAGCGGCGCTCGACGTTGTTGACCTGTTGCCAGGTTCCGTTGCGTGTCGGGAACACCGCGTCGTTCGGGTTCCTACGCGCTGCAGCCTGACGGCGCTTGAGCACTGCGATGGCGAAATCCGGAAGGACGACCGTCCTCACGCTGGCGTCCGACTTGGGGCTGGGCTTGCGGTAGGTGCCTTTGCCCGGCTCGGTCTTGATCGTTCCGTTGATGGTGAGGTTCGGACGGGTGGCGTCCAGTGCCACGTCGACCCAGCGCACCGCAAGGATCTCGCCGATCCGCGCGCCGGTTGCCAGCATCAGGTCGATGATGTCGGCCATGTCGCTGGACGCCTTCGGGCCGGGCCGCTGCTTCGCCGTCCACGCGCGCAGAGCTCGGCGGACGGTGGTGAGGTCCTCGAGGGTCAGCGACCGGGTCTCGGACCTTTCCCGGTGGATGCGTGAGGTCTGCTGCACCGGGTTCACGGCGAGCGCGTCATGACGCACAGCCATCCCCAACATCGCGCCCATCACCACCTTCGTCTTCCGCTGACGGCTGACGCTCGTCGCCCGGAGCCGGACGAGGAACAGATCCAGTCGACTGGTCGTCACCTCCCGAAGGCGGAGGCCACCCAGTTCCGGAATGACGACCTTGTCGAGCACGCGCTCGTACTCTTTGATGGTGGTGGCTTCGATCCGGCCCTCGTCGCGCAGGAACGTGAGCCACAGAGCTGCGAGGGCCGCCATGGTGGTGTCGGCGGTGATCGCCTGTTGGGTCGGCGTCGCCCGGTCGACGAGCTTCTCGCGCAACGCACGCTCTGCAGCCGCGATCGTGGTGCCGGTGGCTGTGACCTCGCGAGGAACGCCGTCCTTGTCTCGGATCCGGGTGCGCGCCCGGAACACACCCTCGCGGACCCGCGTCGTTCGGATCGTTCCCCAGGTGCCCAGCGATGTCGGTGGGCGTCCGCGTCCCATCTCGCATCCCCTTCAGCGCGGCCGGCTCGCCCGGGACAGCGAGACGCCGTCTCCCGCCCGCTGCTCCGGGACTGCCGCGGTGTCGTCGAAGCTCTCCAGGTGTTCGGCGACCCAGGCGTCTAGGTCGGAGCGGCGGTAGCGGAGGCAGCCGCCCAGCTTCACGGCTCGCGGCCCGAAGCCCGCTCGCCGGGTCCGCCAGGTGTACAGCGTCGCCTTCGGAATCGCGAGGTACGCCGCCGCCTGGTCGATGGTGAGGATGGCGCCTTCGATGTTCGTGTCGACCGTCGTGCTCATGATGTGCTCCTTCGTCGTTACGAGAACAGGTTTGTCCTCGTGACTGAAGGTGTGCACCGGCAGCCGGCCTGCCTGTGGAGAACCCGCGGGTGAAGTGACGCCATGGAGGGTCAACTGCCAACTCTCGCCGCGTCGAGAAGTTGTCGGGAGGTCGAGAACACCTCGGTTATGACCGGCTCGGGCATGATCTGCCGTGCTCTAGTTTGCTGTGGCTTGATCTCTTAGCCAGAGGTCGCAGGTTCAAATCCTGCCCCCGCTACAAGGAAGTGGCCCCTGACCTGCGGAAACGCAGTTCGGGGGCCACTTGGTTTCTTGAGCCACATAGCCTTGTGCCGCGCTTATGTCCCGGAAACCTCCGCGTTGGCGGCCCATTGTGGTCCCGGGGTTGGGGCCAGGCTGGCGCTCGAGGCGGCCGCCGCGGGGACGTCAGACGTCCGATTTGGTCGTCGTGGCTTTGCCGGCGAAGGACTGAAGGATGTGCGTCACGTCGGGTGTCGTCCTGTCCTTCTCGATGTAGAACTCTTTGGTGATCGCGTCTGAGGAGTGGCCGAGAACGCGGGCCGCGGTGTCCGAGTCGACTAGGCGGTCGATCAAGGTCGCGACGGTCTTGCGGAAGGTGTGTGGCGTCACCCAGTCGAAGCCTGTGTCTGCTCGGATCGTGCGCCACCGCCGCTCGATGTTGCCGACTTGGTGCCATGTGCCGTTGCGGGTGGCGAAGACGGCGTTGTAGTGATTCGGTCGTTGCTCGACACGTCGCCTCATCAGAACATCGACTGCGAACGGCGGCAGGGCGATGGTGCGCTTCGAAGAGTCGGACTTCGGCTTGGGCTTGCGGTAGGTGCCCTTTCCCGTCTCCGTCTTAATCGTGCCGCTGATTGACACGGTCGGTGGCGTCGCACTCAAGTCGATGTCCGTCCATCGGATGGCGAGTACTTCTCCGATCCGGCAGCCCGTGGCGAGTAGCAGGTCAATGATGTCGGGCATGTCCTGGTTCGGCTTTGGACCGGGCCGCTTCTTGGTCATCCAGGAGTCCACGGCAGAGCGGACGGCGTTGAGGTCCTCCACCGAGAGCGCTTGGACGTCCTTCTTCTGGCCTCGAAGCCGTGATGTGGAGGAGACCGGGTTGGCTGGGAGCGCGTCGTCGATGACCGCAGCGTCAAACATCATCTTGAGGACCGTCTTGGTCTTCTTGCGGCGGCTGTGGGAGTCCTGCGACCTGATTAGCCGTTCCAGGCGCCCAGCTGTTGCCTCCCGCAGGCGGATGTTGCCGATGGCTGGATTGATGACGTTCTCGATGACGCGTTGGTATTCGTTTGCGGTAGTTGCTTCGGAGCGCTGTTCGGCGCGATACAGCGAGAGCCAGATGTCGGCCACCTGGCTGATTCGCATGTCGGGGCCGATGAGGTCGCCGGACGGGGCGCTTCGGTCGGCGATCTTGGTCTTGAGTTCTCGTACTGCGGCGGCGGCGCTTCGACCGGTCCCCTTGATCTCGCGCGTGACGCCGTCGAAGTCTCGGAAGCGGGTTCGCGCGCGGTACACGCCAGGGCGTACCTCGTTCGTTGTGATGCTCCCGAATGTTCCGATGGGGAGCGGGGGGCGAGCCATGTGCCTTCCTTCTTGACCTCTGAGCGCTAGCGATGCCGCGGACGGGAGCGTCGTGACATGGAATCTAGTGTGCGGGATGTTGCTTGCTGGTCGCCCCCCGAGCGGCGACCCCCATCGTCGATGTCCGTTTCCGCCTGGAGGTCCAGGGTCTCGGCGTGGGCCTCGATCCATGAATCGAGATCGGAACGGCGGTACCGCAATGCGCCGCCGGCCTTTACCGCGCGTGGTCCGAATCCCGGGCGTCGCGTGCGCCAGGTATAGAGCGTCGACTTAGCGATCCCGATGTAGGCAGCCGCCTGAGCAATGTTCATTGTCGCAGGGGTGAGTGCGGGCCGGCCGCGTTCTGTCAGGCGTCGCTCGTCGGGGTCTGCGCCTGCATCGTCGGGGATGCGTTCGCTCTCCTGAGCGGCGAGCATCCGGTGACCGCCAACGATGAGGGTCTCCTTCACGGTTTCCATCTCGTGTCCTCCGACCTGCTGTGGTGGGCCTCGGGTGGATCCAAGCCCACGTTGGTGTCTGATGGTCACCTAAGTGGTCCAACAGGTGCCGAGCGATCAATGCTGCTGGGCGGCTTTCTGGGTGGCACGCCGTCTTGCGGCGAAAAGGCCGAGGTGACGTGGGCGTCATACTGCGCGTGGGCGGTCGTTGATCGCCCACCGGGCCGATGGCTAGGGCAGTTGGAGTGCGCGAGCATGGCAGAGGCTGCCGCGGTGGATGCCGCGGCCGCAGTGGCGGCACTTGCCGAGCGCAGGGTCTCCCGTACCGGCTGCGGCACTCTTACGGCACGTCGGGCGAGGATGTCGGCCGGGGGGACCCAGACGACGTCGCCCTCGGCGGGCGGGGTGGCCAGGCCGGCCTCGACGTCGTTGTGCGCGCGGCGGGACAGGGCACGCGCTGGGCCGGTCAGGTTAGGGGTGTCCGCCTTCTCGGCGACGACCTGCGCGAGCTCGGCGCCGGCCTCGATCGCGCGGAGGGTTGCCATGGTGGCCTGGGGGAGTTCGGGGCAGGCAGCGATGGCCTCTGGTGTCGCCAGGGTGGTGGCGTCGTGGGTGATGTGGCGGTAGGCGGCGCGGACCTCTGCGGCCGCGCGAGCCAAGGGCTCGTCGAGGCGGGCGGCCGGGGGAACCAGGTCGCCCCAGCGGCTGGCCAGGTTGCTCCAGGAGCGGCCTGCGTCGGCGATAGCGGGGCGGAGGCGCTCCGAGGGATCGAGGACGCCGGAGGTGGCGGCCGCGTCGACGAGGACCATGCTGGCGCCGGCGATGAGTCCTTGGGTGCGGGTGATGAGCAGGATGTTGGATGGTTCGAGGTGGCGGGCCAGGGCGCGGTGGGACTGGATGTCCCAGTTGGCCAGCGCCTGGGCCAGTCGGCCGTGGTCGTCGACAGGGCGGATGGCCTCGCCGGTGAGGGCGTGGGGGAAGCGGTCGGTCAGGTAGCTGCGGGCGGTGTTCTCGCACGCGGACATCCGGTCGATCCAGACCCCGGTGGGTGCCACCGCGTAGGGGGAGTGGTGCTGGGCCAGCTGGACGCGGCGGCCTGATTCGCGGGCGTCGGTGACGCGGTCGCGGCCGTTGTCGTGCAGGGCGACGTTGACGGCGTGGGCGGTCAGGTAGAGGCCGTGCATGATCCTGGTGCGCGCTGCCTCGAGGTCGCGGTGGGCCTCGGTCTGCTCGTGCGCAATCTCGGCGCCGTAGCGGCGGACCAGGGCGGCGGCGTTGAGGAGGGTCTGGGTCATCTGGTCGACGCGGGGGTTGGTCGGGCCCTGACCTGGCCAGGCCTTCCGTCCGGCCAGGCTGGCCTCGATGGTGGCGGCCTGCGCCGAGAGGCTGGTGATGGGACGGTCGCGCTCGTCGACGCCAGGTCGCCGGCCAGGGAGGGAGGTCCACAGGTCCTCGGCGGCCGCAACCATCGTCGGCCAGCTGCGCAGTAGCGTGCCGGCGTCGTCGCCTCCGACGTCCATGAGCAGCTGGCGGGCCAGGTAGTCGACGTCGAAGAGCATCTCTCCGACGCTGCGCATGTCGCGCGAGGTCATCGGGATCTGGTCGACGTCGAAGAGCTCCTGGTCGATGTCGGCGTACGCGGGGCGCAGGTCAGTAGCCAAGGCCGCGGGCTTCCCGGATGAGGTCGCACAGGTCGACGACCAGCTGCGAGCCGTGGACGAGGTCCGGCTGGTGCAGCGGCAGTGGGCGGGTCAGCTCCTCGGCTTCGGTGAGCAGCTGCAGCGGCGATCGTTCCTCGAGGTCAGCAAGCAGGTCGACGTCCTCGGGCAGCTCGTAGTCGTCGGGCAGCAGGGCGCTGGCCCGGGAGTGAGCGAGGTAGACACCCAGCCCGAGGTCATGGAGCGGGGAGTCGGCGGCGGCTTCGTCGGCGTCGGTCCACACCTGAGTGGCGGCGTGGTGCAGCAGCTGGGCGATCGAGCCGATCCGGTCCCAGGTGCCGTCGGCGTTGAGGGTGTCCACGGGGCGTTCCTTTCAGTCCGGAGGTCGGTCTGGCCAATGAACCCACGTCCCGATCGCGGCCCGCTGCGCCGAGCGGTGGGCTGTGGATAACTCGGGGTGCTGTCGGCACCTGGGCACAAACTGGTCTCGTTCGCCTATGTCGTCCGGCGGGTGTCGGACGATCACCGCGCGCAAAGTCAAGCGATCCGCACTAGTGCTGCACGATGGAGGGGGGTCGAGATGAGGTTCTCGATGACCGTGCTGAGAGCCGTGACGCTGGCGCCGGCACTGTTGGTGAGCTTCGTCCTCACCGTGGTGGTGTGCGCCCTGCTCCCGCCGGCGCTGGGCCTGGTGGCGTTCATGGCTGCGGGCGGCGTGTTGGTCCCGCTGGCTCTGGGGCAGCTGCAGGAGCCTGCGGTCGCGGTCCTGACCAGGTCGCGGCCGGCGACGGAGGCCGAGTTCCGGGTGATGGCGCCGGTGCTGGCCGAGCTGGGCGGCCGCGGTGTCGACGTCGGCGCGCTGTTCGTGTGCCGGATCCAGCGACCGTGCACCCCGGTGGCGGTGGCGATCGGCCGGCGCACCGTGGTGGTCAGCCCTGGGCTGGTCGAGGCGACGTACCGCGGCGGTGTGACCGGCGCGGAGGCGGCCGCCGCGCTGGCTCATGCGGTCGGCCGGCGGGAGGCGTTCCAGCCGCGTCTGGAGTTGGCCGTGCTCGCGGCGACGGCACCGTGTCGGCTGATGGTGGCGATGTTCCGCGGCGTCGGGCGTGCATTCGCCTGGCTTCCGTTCATGCGGCTGGCCTGGGCGCTGCGCGGCGTCGTGGGGGTTATCTGCGTGGTGCAGTCGGTCGTTGAGGACCGGGCCTGGGCCGGTCTGCTTGGAGGCGCGGTCATCGCGCTGACCTATCTGGTGCCGGCGGCCGGCCGGCGGATCGAGCTCCACACGGAGGCCGAGGCCGACCGGTTCGTGCTCTCGCGCGGCCTCGGTCCCGCACTGGCGGGCCTGCTGCGGCGCTACGGGCACCCGATGACCCTCGAGCGGATGCAGCGCCTGGAGAGGGCCGTCGAGCAGCCTCAGCGTCCGCGGCTTCAGCTGGTGCACGGCTGAGGCTGTTCTCTGGCGGTGCGGCGGCCGGCGGCGGGTTACTCGTCGTCGGCGAAGCCGGACGTGGAGTGGTGCACGCAGCCGCGGCCGTCGCCCTCGTGCGGCTTGTGGTTCATGCAGGGCAGCGATCCCAGCTTGTGTGAGCAGTCGACCCAGCGGACGGTCGAGGGTCCGGTTGTCGGCGCGTGTGCGGTAGGCATCACGACCTCCTATCGGCGCGGGCCGTAGCGGCGGCCGAGCTGGGGCCGCTGGTAGGCGGCGGTGTCGGTGTGGTGGTGCTGGCGGTCGGACCGGTGAACCTGTGCGATCTCGGCGTCGGGGGAGGGCTCGGTGTCGGCGGCCGCGGCCTGGGCGGATGCTTCCTCGGTGGCCCTGATCTCCTCGGCGCGCTGTCGCGCTTCTTCCTCGCGCGCGGTTTCCTCGCGAGCGGCGTGGGTCATGTGAACTCCCATGGATCCCCTTGACCGGCACCGGCTGCGCCGGTCTTTCCTGTCACCTATGTGCGGACTGAGGGTCCGGGCGATCACCGTGGCCTGACTGGATTGAAGGCGGGCCAGCGCCGCGGTCCCTGGCCACTTGGGCAGGCTGGGCCGGGAGCGTGGCGCCCGGCAGGGGATCATCGCTTGACGTTGAAGCTGCGTGTCCCAGGCGTGCTGGCGGCGCCTGGCGTGCGCGCTCCGAGTCGACGGCGGGCGGCATCGTCGGGGCTCTCGCCCGCGGAACCGACCTCGTCGAAGCCGCGGCCAGGTCGATGGGCGTGCGGCCGGGTCGTCTCGCTGAGGCATTCGGCTAGGTCCTCGACGTCGGCCTTCAGGACCCGTTCGAGGATGTCGGCGATGCCCCCTGGCGAGCCGTCACACTCGGCCACCAGGGCCTCGGCCAGACGATCGAGCGCGGCGTCTCCGCGGGCGGTGAAGGTGACGACGCCGGGGACCGGGTTCTCGGCTGGGGGAATGCTCATGGTCCACCTCGCTTTCTGGTCACCTAGGTGCGAAGGAGGTTGGTAGGCGATCAGCCCGGTGCTCGACACGAGGGGAATCCGGCGGCTATCGCGCGGGTGAGCTCGCAGCCCTGTGTGGGGCCGGCCGGGTGGCGAGCGGCGGCAAGGCCACCGAGAGTGACACCGAGGCTGGGCGCGATCTCGCGCCCGAGGTCATGCGCCATGCGCGAGGAGTGTCCGCGTCGCGAGCGACGCCCTCACTGAGGGAGGGTCGGGCTCCGCGGTCCCAGGTCGTCGGTCCGGGCAGCCGTCTGACCGATCCCGCGGGCGACCGATCCCGCGGGCGATCGGTGCCGCTAGTGTTCGTTGGCGATGGCCTCCGGAACCGACCCCAACGCGTTGAGGGCTGCTCGCGAGGAAGCGGGGTTGACTCAGCATGAGTTGGCGCGCTTGGTGGGAGCGGCTGGGGGTGAGCGCATCTCTCGCTGGGAGTTGGGCACGTCATCTCCGCGCCCCGACTTCCTGGTGAGACTCGCGAAGGCCCTCGACATCCCGACGCTGCGGCTGATCCGGATCGACGGTGAGGTCCCCGATCTCCGGGCGCTGCGCCTGCAGGCAGGGCTCACCGCGCCGAAGCTCGCGATGGCCGTGAAGGTGGCTGTGCCGACCTACTACGCCTGGGAGCAGGGGCGCTGGACCCGACTCCCTGCACGACAGTCGCTCGAAGCGCTCGCCCGCGCAGTCGGGGAGTCCGTCGATGCGGTGGTCGCGGCTTTCCGTGAGTCCCAGCGACAGCGCCAGCGGCGCGGAGACACTTCGGCCTGAGGAGTGCGCAACTGGAGCCGGGTTGGATGCTATCCACAGGCGAGAAAATGATTCCGGAAGAAGCGGACGATCTGTGGTCTCATGGAATCCGGATCGTTCGGAGGCGTTGATGCTCGGTCCCATCGGGGGAATGAGCCGCGCAACACTCCGGTCAGGACTGGGCGATGGCATCTCGGAAGCGGTCACCTGTGGACAACGAGACACTCGATAGAAATGCACTAGCGTGGCAGTATCGAGTTGGGCTCGTGGTGATCGCTCCGGGCCCGTCTTGACACGTAGGTGATCGAGACACGAGAGGACTCGGGATCCATGTCGCTGAACACCGCTCAAAGCGCGTCGGGCGAGGCGCCCTCCGCCAGTCGACCTGCGCCCAATCTCAACAACAGTCCACGGCTCAAGCGGCGCCGCATGCCATGGGTCTTCGCACTTTGTGCTGCCCTTGTCGCCGCCGGCGCCCTGGGAACCGCGTTCGCGTTCACCTCGGTCAACGACACCCAAGAGGTCCTGGTCGTCAGCCGTGACATCAAGCGCGGCGAGCCCATCGAGGCCGGGGACCTCTCGGTGGTGCGGGTGAGCGTCGACCCAGCGCTGACCCCGGTCGCCGGTAGTCAGAGGGGCGAGCTCGAGGGCAGCCGCGCCGCCGTTGACCTGTGGGCCGGCACCCTGCTCACCGAGGAGGCCGTCACCGACAGCTTGGTGCCGGGGGAGGGCGAGTCCCTGGTGGGCATCAGCCTCACCCCGGCGCAGATGCCGTCCGAGCCGCTCTACTCCGGTGACTCGGTCCGGATCGTCACCACGCCCGGCGACCAGGGCGAGATCAGCAATGAGGACCCGGTCACGGTCGAGGCGGTCGTCGTGGGTGTGAGCCGCGTGCAGGAGACCGGTGAGACCGTGGTCGACGTCTCTGTCCCCGAGGGCGACGCCGCTGACCTGGCTGCCCGTGCCGCGACCGGGCGGGTCGCACTGGTCCTGGACGCTCGGGAGCGCTGAGCGATGGCGCTGATCGTCCTCGCCTCGGCCAGCGGCTCGCCCGGCGTCTCCACCACGACGCTGGGGCTCACCCTCAACTGGCACCGTCCCGTGCTCCTGGTCGACGCCGACCCGACCGGTTCCTCGGCGGTCTTCGCCGGCTACTTCCACGGAACCCAGGAACCCACCGGCGGGCTGATCAATCTGGCTCTCGCGCTGCGCGAGGGGACACTGGCTGCCGCCCTTCCTCGCGAGACGCTGTTGCTGGACCCCCAGGCCCCGCCCGAGCGCGCGCCCTGGTTCCTGCCTGGCATCCGCGCCCACGAGCAGGCCCCGAGCCTGCTGCCGCTGTGGGAGCCGCTGGCCGAGCAGCTGCGTGCGCTGGACCGCAACGGCCAGGACGTCATCGTCGACGCCGGCCGGCTTGGGCTCGCGGGCTGGCCCCAGCCCCTCGTCGCCGCCTCCGACCTGGCCCTGCTGGTCACCCGCAGCTCGCTGCCCGCGCTGGCCGGCGCGCGCTCGTGGGCCAAGACGCTGCGCGACCAGTTCGCCGCCGTCGGTGGCCTCTCGCGACTCGGCCTCCTCCTCATCGACGAGGACCGCCGCTGGCCGGCGATGCCCACGGGCGTCCGGCGGGTGCGTCCCTACCCGCCGCGCCACATCGCCAAGGCGCTCCAGATCCCCGTCACGGCAGCGGTGGGCTGGGATCCCGAGGCCGCGGAGGTCTACTCCCACGGCGCCCGCCAGCCGGGCAAGTTCGAGTCTTCTCACCTGGTGCGCAGCTACCGCACCGCAGCCTCGCTGATCCACTCCGTCCTCGCCTCCAACCAGGCCGCCCTCGCCCACCCGACCGGAGGCCGCGCATGACCACCAACGGACACCAGCCCGGAGCCCAGCCCGGGGCCGAGGACCGTGAGCCGCTCCGCGCCGACGAATGGCTCGCGGCGCGACACGCAGACCGCAGCCCGCGCTCCCCGTTCGCTCGGGGTCGCGGCCGCGGCGCCAACGGCAGCCAGCCGACCACGCAGCTACCGCCGCGGCCGGCGCCGCCGGCACCGATCAGCGAGGACCACGACCCGACGTCGCTGCCGATCTTCGCCGGCGCCCAGCAACGTATGGAGACCAGCGAGGACCAGCTGCCGGGCCGCACCCGCTCGGAGTTCACGCTGCGCCCGCTCGTCGCCAGCCCCGAAGGCCAGCCTGACGCGATCGCCGCCACCGGGTACGGCGGCGTCGACGTGGGGGAGGTGGAGCTGGACTGGGAGCTGATCGCCCAGTACCGGGCCGAGATCTCCTCCCGGCTGACCGCCCGGCTGGACAAGGAAGGCGGGCGGGTCACCGACGAGGACCGCGAGCAGATGGGCCTTGACGTCATCGAGGAGTTCATCGAGTCCGAGGCCGAGACCCTCGTCTCGACCGGCCGTCCGCCGTGGAGCCGCCGGCAGGAGAACGCCCTCAAGGCCGCGCTCCGGGCCGCGCTGTTCGGCCTGGGCCGGCTGCAGCCGCTGGTCGAGCGCGAGGACGTGGAAAACATCATCGTCATCGCCCGCGGCCCCGACTGCGCCGTGTGGCTGGAGCTGGTCGACGGCACCCTGGTCGAGGCCGCGCCGATCGCCGACTCCGAGGACGAGCTGCGCGAGTTCCTCGCCGACCTCGGCTCCCGGCAGAACCGGCCCTTCACCGAAGCGCGTCCGCACCTGGACCTGCGGCTGCCCGGCGGTGCACGGCTCGCGGCCGGCTCCTGGGTGATGGCCTACACCTCGGTGGTGATCCGCCGGCACGGGATGCGGGAGGTGTCGATGGAGGAGATGGTCTACGACCGCAAGGCGTGCGGCGCGGTCCTGGCCGACTTCCTCGCCGCCTGCGTCCGCGCCGGCAAGAGCATCGTCGTCTCCGGCGTGCAGGGCTCGGGCAAGACCACCTGGGTCCGCGCGCTCTGCTCGTGCATCCCGCCCTGGGAGATGATCGGCACCTTCGAGACCGAGTTCGAGCTGCACCTGCACGAACTGGTCGACCGGCACAAGATCGTCCACGCCTGGGAGCACCGGCCCGGCTCCGGCGAAGTCGGCATCGACGGCCGCCAGGCCGGTGCGTTCAGCCTCGAGGAGGCCATCCACCACTCCTTCCGGTTCAACCTCGCCCGCCAGATCGTCGGCGAGGTCCGCGGCCCGGAGGTCTGGAACATGCTCAAGGCCATGGAGTCGGGCCCGGGGTCGATCAGCACCACCCACGCCCGCAGCGCCGAGCACACCATCGAGAAGCTCGTCTCCTGCGCCATGGAGAAGGGCCCGCAGGTGACCCGCGAGCTCGCGATCAGCAAGCTCGCCGCCGCCATCGACATCGTGATGTACCTGCGCTCCGAAGTCGTCGCAGGCGGCGACGGCACCTTCCGCAAGCAGCGCTGGGTCGAGGAGGTCCTGGTCGTCCAACCGAGCATCGACGCGGCCCGCGGGTATGCGACCACCCCGATCTTCGCCCCGAACCAGCTCGGCCAGGCCGTCGCCACCGGGAAGCTCGACAACTTCCTCGCCCAGGAGCTCGCCCGCCACGGGTTCGACCTTGAGGCGTACAAAGCCGAGTCCGCGATGCACGACGGCGCCAACCCGGGGGTGGCGACCTCATGACCGCCTTCCTGCCCGCCGTCTTCGGGGCGCTCATCGTCATCGGCCTGATCGGCATGGTCTACGCGCTGATCCCCGCACCGCCGAAGCCGCCGCGGCCCGCCCGGACCCTTACCCCGTTCGGCCGGGCCGGTGGCTGGTTCACCCGGCTCAACCCGCGCACCCGGCTGCTGGTCATCGGCGGCGCTGTCGCCGGCCTCCTGGTCGCGCTGCTGACCGGCTGGGTGATCGCGATCGCGCTCGTCCCGGCCGCGATCGTCGGCATCCCGCTGCTGCTCACGCCCCCGCCGGC
>JBMOMG010000136.1:0-18430 GCA_049323155.1 Actinomycetota bacterium
GCGGCCAGCTCCTCGTCGCTGATCCCGCCCTCGGGCCCGACCACCACGACCACGTCCCCGTGGTCGGGCACGTCGAGCGCCGCGAGCGGCTCACTGCCCCCCACATGGAGTACGGCGGCCAGCGCGGCGTCGCGCAGCAGGGCGACCACCTCCGGCGTCGTCGCCATCGCGGCGACCTCGGGGAACCAGGCACGACGCGACTGCTTCGCGGCCTCGCGGGCGGTGCTGCGCCACTTGGCCAGCGACTTCGCCGCCCGCTCGCCCCGCCACACCGCGACCGACCGCGACGCGGCCCACGGCACGACCACGTCGACGCCGACCTCGGTGAGCATCTCGACGGCGAGCTCGCCCCGGTCGCCCTTGGGGATCGCCTGGACCACCACGAGCCGCGGTGTCTCGGCGGGGTGCCGGTGGACCTCGGTGACGGTGCCGCTCAGCGTGGTCTTGCCGGTGGCCGCGACGTCGACCACGACCGTCGTACCAGCGCCGTCGCTGAGCGCGACCTGCTCCCCCACGCGGATCCGGCGCACCACCACCGCGTGCCGCGCCTCGTCGCCGCCCAGCTCCACGGGGTCCCCGACCGCGAGGCCGGCCAGCTCGGGGCGGTGGAAGACCGGCAGGCTCATCGGGGGTTGAACGCGCTCCGCAGCTTGTCGAACACCGACCGGTGCGTGGCCTGCACCTGGCCGTCGGGCGACTCCTCGCCACGGATCGCCGCGAGCTCACGCAGCAGCTCTTCCTGGCGCTCGTCGAGCCGGGTCGGGGTCTCCACGACCACACGCACGACCAGGTCGCCGCGCCCGACGCCGCGCAGGTTCGGCACGCCGCGCCCGTTGAGCACGATCTCCGAGCCGGACTGCGTGCCGGGGCGGATGTCGATCTCCAGGCTGGTCTCGAGCTCGCTGTCGCTGCCGGAGTCGGCGAGGTCGGCGAGGTCGGCCTCGAGCGTCGGCAGCTCCAGCGTGGTGCCGAGCGCGGCGGCGGTCATCGGGACGGTGACCGTGCAGAGCAGGTCGTTGCCGTGGCGGGTGAAGACCTTGTGCTCGGCGACCTGGATCTCGACGTACAGGTCGCCGGCCGGCCCGCCACCGGGACCCACCTCGCCCTGCCCGGACAGCTGGACCCGGGTGCCGGTGTCGACGCCGGCGGGGATCTTCACGTTGAGGGTGCGCCGCGAGCGGACCCGGCCGTCGCCGGAGCACTCCCGGCAGGGCTCGGGGATGATCGTGCCGTAGCCGCGGCAAGCCGCGCACGGGCGCATGGTGCGGATCTCGCCGAGGAAGGACCGCTGCACCTGGTGCACCTCGCCCCGGCCGTGGCAGGTCTGGCAGGTGACCGGCTCCGAGCCGGGGGCGGCGCCCGAGCCGGAGCAGACCGTGCACAGCACGGCCGTGTCGACCTTGAGCTCGTGGGTGCTGCCGAACGCGGCCTCGGCGAGGTCGACCTCCAGCCGGATCAGGGCGTCCTGCCCGCGGCGGACCCTGGGACGCGGACCGCGGCCGGCCCCGGCGGCGCCACCACCGGCACCACCGAAGAAGGCGTCCATGATGTCGGTGAACGAGAAGCCCGCACCCTGGCCGAAGCCGCCGGCACCGGCGCCACCGAACGGGTCACCACCGAGGTCGTACATCCGCCGCTTCTCGGGGTCGGAGAGCACCTCGTAGGCCCGGGTGACGTCCTTGAACCGCTCCTGGGTCTCCGGGTCGGGGTTCACGTCAGGGTGCAGCTGACGCGCCAGCCGGCGGTAGGCCTTCTTGATCGCGTCTGCATCGGCGTCGCGGGAGACACCGAGGGTCTCGTAGAGGTCCTGGCTCACAGTGGTTACTCAGCTCATCCTTCGTCGAGAATCTTCGACACGTAGCGGGCCACGGCTCGCACGGTGGCCATCGTGCCGGGGTAGTCCATGCGGGTCGGGCCCACGATGCCCAGCGTCGCGAGAGCCTCCTCGCCGGGTCCGTAGCCGGTGGCCACGACCGAGGTCGACGTCAGCTCCTGGTAGGGCACCTCGTGGCCGATCCGCACCGTCAGCGTCGACGGCGAGGTGGCCTCCCCGAGCAGCTTGAGCAGCACGACGTGCTCCTCGAGCGCCTCGAGCATCGGCTTGATCGAGGTGTCGAAACCGTCCCCGAACCGGGCGAGGTTGGCCGTGCCGCCCACCACGACCCGCTCGTCGGAGCGGTAGTCGGACATCGCCTCGACGAGCGCGGCGGCGACGACCGACACCGGCGGCCGGTCGCCGGCCTCGAACTCCTCGGGCACCGCGCCCACGCGCTCCGCGGCGTCGGCCAGCTTCTCCCCCGAGGCGGCACGGTTCAGCGCCGTGCGCACCCGGCCCACGGTCTCCTCGTCGAGCGGTTCGGGCAGCTCGACCACGCGCTGCTCGACACGGCCGGTGCACAGGATCAGCACCAGCAGCAGGCGGGTGCCGGTCAGCGTGACCAGCTCGACGTGGCGGACCGTGGAGCGCGACAGCGTGGGGTACTGCACGATCGCGACCTGGCGGGTCAGCTGGGCGAGCAGCCGCACGCTGCGCTGGACGACGTCGTCGAGGTCGACCGCGCCCTCGAGCAGCGTGGTGATCGCACGCTTCTCGGCCGCCGACAGGGGCTTGACCTGGCTGAGCCGGTCCACGAAGAGGCGGTAGCCCTTGTCCGTCGGGATCCGGCCGGCGCTCGTGTGCGGCTGCATGATGAAGCCCTCGTCCTCGAGCGCGGCCATGTCGTTGCGCACCGTCGCCGGGGAGACCCCCAGCTGGTGCCGCTCGACCAGTGCCTTGGAGCCGACCGGCTCCTGGGTGGACACGTAGTCCTCGACGATCGCGCGGAGGACGGCGAGCCTGCGGTCCTCGACCATCTCTCGCCTCCTTGCCCGACAGACCGGCGCCGACGCCTCGCCCGAGGCGGTCTGGCACTCACATGTTCCGAGTGCCAATGCTACTAGCCCGCGGTGCGAGCGGCAGAATCGGCGGACGTAGGGTTTCGTCCATGACCGCACCCGAGTCGCACCCCGGCTTCGAGATCGCCCAGGACGCCGGCTTCGTCGAGGTTGCCGACCGGTGCTGGGTGGCGCGGCACCGCCTCGCCGACGTCAACGTCGGGCTCGTCGGCGGCCGCAACGGCCTGGTCGTGATCGACAGCCACTCCTCCGCCGGCACCGCGCGCGGTGTCCTCGACCAGGTCCGCGCTCTAGGCGCCGGCGACGTGGTCGCCGTGGTCAACACCCACGCGCACTGGGACCACGTGCTCGGCAACGCCACCTTCGTGGAGGCGTACGACGGTCCGCCCGTCGTCGCGCACGAGGAGACCGCCGCCGTCCTCCGCGACCACGCACAGGAGCTCCTCGAGGCGGCCGGCCGGCACACCGACGTCACGGGCACCGAGGTGCTCGTGCCGGACCGGACGTTCTCCTCGGCGAAGGTGATCGACCTCGGCGACCGGATCGTCGAGGTCTTCCACCCCGGTCGTGGCCACACCGCCGGCGACGTGGTGGTGCACGTCGGCGACGCGGACGTCGTCTACGCCGGCGACCTGGTCGAGGAGTCCGCCGAGCGCGCCGGCGTCCCCGGCTTCGGCGACGACTGCTTCCCGCTCGACTGGCCGGTCACCCTCGACCTGCTGATCGGGATGCTCGGCTCGGGCACCGTGGTGGTCCCCGGGCACGGGCTGCCGGTCGGCAAGGAGTTCGTGATGCACCAACGCGCCAGCATCGGCGTGGTGGCCGAGATGATCCGGGACCTGTCGGGTCGCGGCATGAAGCCGGCCGAGATGGGCTCCTCCGCGGAGTGGCCCTACCCGGTCGAGGAGCTGCAGCACGCCTTCGTCCGGGGGGTGGCACACCTCCCCCGCGCCGAGAGACGGTCGCTGCCGCTGCTGTGACGGCCGCCCGGCGCGTCGTACCCCACAGGGGCTCTTCGCGGACGGCGCGTCGCCCTCCGCAACGCCCGCAGCCCACCTAGCGTTGGGGACCATGTCCTTCGATCGATACGGCTCCGACGTGCTCAACACCGACTGGCGCGCACCCAAACGCGGGCGTTCGGTCGAGATCGCAGCCGACAAGGGGCTCGTGGTCGAGGAGGTCACCACCGACTGGTGCGGCGAGATCGTCGCCGTGGACCGTGACCTGATGACGGTCACCCTCGAGGACCGGCGCGGCAAGCGGCGCACCTTCCCGCTCGGGCCGGGCTTCCTCCTCGAGGGCGTCCCGGTGATCCTCACCCCGCCTGTCCGCAAGGGGCCCGCCCAGAAGACGCACACCGCCTCCGGCTCGATCGCCGTGCCCGGCACCAAGGCGCGCGTCGCACGCGCGAGCAGGATCTTCGTCGAGGGCCGCCACGACGCGGAGCTCGTCGAGAAGGTGTGGGGAGACGACCTGCGGATCGAGGGCGTCGTGGTGGAGTACATCGAGGGGGTCGACGACCTCGCCGAGCAGCTCCGCGACTTCCGGCCCGGCCCCGAGCGCAAGGTCGGTGTGCTCGTCGACCACCTTGTCACCGGGTCCAAGGAGAGCCGGATCGCCCAGTCGATCGCCCGGTCCCCGGTCGGCAAGCACGTGCTGATCGTCGGTCACCCGTTCGTCGACATCTGGCAGGCGGTCAAGCCCGACCGGCTCGGGATGAAGCAGTGGCCGGTGATCCCGCGCAACGTCGAGTGGAAGCGCGGCGTGTGCCAGAGCCTCGGCTGGCCGCACCGGGACCAGGCCGACATCGCGCGAGCCTGGAAGCACATCTTGTCGAGAGTTCAGTCGTACGCCGACCTCGAACCCGCCCTCCTCGGTAGGGTCGAAGAGCTGATCGACTTCGTCACCGTCGACTGAGGAGCCACCATGTCCATGCCGCCTCCCCCGCCCGGTCCCGGCGGGAGCTACCAGCCGGGTCCCGGCATGCCCCCGCCCGGGCCTACGTCCGAGGAGCGCACGTGGGCCCTCGCCGCCCACATCGGCAGCCTGGTCGCGGCCTGGTTCGCGATGGGCTTCATCGCGCCGCTGGTGGTGCTCCTGGTCAAGGGCAAGGACTCGCCGTTCGTGCGCCGGCACGCCGTGGAGTCGCTGAACTTCCAGATCTCGCTGCTGATCTACCTGGTGATCAGCGTGATCCTGGCGTTCGTGCTGATCGGGATCTTCCTGCTCATCGCGCTCGGCATCTTCGCCCTCGTCGTGATCATCCTCGCCACGATGGCCGCCTCGAACGGGCAGGACTACCGCTACCCGCTCAACATCCGCCTGATCTCCTGACCCACGGACCGGCGCCGCGCGCCGGTCAGGGCAGGAGGGCCCGGACGACCGCGTCGGCCAGCAGCCGCCCCCGCAGCGTGAGCACGACCCGGCCCTGCGCCAGTGCGCCGGGCTCGACCAGGCCGTCCTCGACCTGGGCCGGCAGTGCGCGCCGACCCGCCTCGTCGAGCACGTCGATCGCCAGACCGTCTCGGAGCCGAATCTCCAGCAGCACGCGCTCCACGCGGCGGGTCTCCTCGTCGAGGGTCTCCCGGCCGTGCGCCGGGCTGGCACCTGACCCGATCCGGTCGGCGTAGGCGGCCGGGTGCTTGACGTTCCACCAGCGCACCCCGCCGACGTGGGAGTGGGCGCCGGGACCCACGCCCCACCAGTCCGCGCCGGTCCAGTACAGCTCGTTGTGCCGGCACCGGGTCGCCGGCGAGGTCGACCAGTTGGAGACCTCGTACCAGCCGAGCCCGGCCGCCGTGAGCCGCTCCTCCGCAGCGAGGTACTTGTCGGCCAGGTCGTCGTCGTCGGGCATCGGCACTTCGCCCCGACGGATCCGCCTGGCCAGCGCCGTACCCTCCTCGACGATCAGGGCATAGGCCGAGAGGTGGTCCGGGGCGCACCCGAGCGCACTGTCGAGGGAGGCCTCCCAGTCGGCGAGGCTCTCCCCCGGTGTGCCGTAGATCAGGTCCAGGCTGACCTCGTCGAAGCCGGCCTCGCGCGCCCACGACACCACCTGTGGCACCCGGGCCGGGTCGTGGGTCCGGTCGAGCACCTCGAGCACGTGCGGCACCGCGGACTGCATGCCGTACGAGATCCGGTTGATGCCGCCCTGCCGGAGCACGGCAAGGTCCGCGGGCGCGACGCTGTCGGGGTTGGACTCCGTGGTCACCTCAGCGCCCGGCACGAGGCCGAACTCCTCGTCGATCACCGCGACGATCCGGGCCAGGTCCCGCGACGGGAGGAGGGTCGGCGTACCTCCGCCGAAGAAGACGGTGTGCACCGGCAGCTCCGCCGCGCCGAGGACCTTGCGGGCGAGGCGGATCTCCTCGATCGCGGAGTCGGCGTAGGACGAGCGCGACACCCCGCCGCCGAGCTCGGAGGCCGTGTAGGTGTTGAAGTCGCAGTAGCCGCAGCGCACCGAGCAGAACGGGACATGCACGTAGAAGCCGAACGGCCGCGTCCCCGCCGAGGCGAGCGCGGACTCCGGAAGGGCCCCGTCGAGGGGCGCGGGATCGCCGTCGGGCAGGGCGGAGGGCACCGGACAATCCTAGGGAGGACCGCCAACCGGTCCGGCGGGAGACGACGAAGGCGCCGCCCCGGCCGGGACGGCGCCTTCGCGTGCGTTCGCGAGACTGCGGTCACTCGCGGTAGAGCGCGTCGATCTGCTCCTTGTAGTTCTGCTCGACGACCTTGCGCTTGACCTTCATCGACGGGGTCAGCTCCCCGGACTCGACGGTGAGGTCGTGGTCGAGCAGGATCCACTTCTTGATGGTCTCCCAGCGGTTGAGCCGCTTGTTCAGCGTCTCGACGTAGTCCGCAACCATGTCCTTGACCTTCTGCGAGGAGACGATCTCGGCGTACGACGCACCCTCCATCCCGTTGTGCGTGGCCCACTCGGCCATCGCGTCGGGGTCGAGGGTGATCAGCGCGACGCAGTAGTTGCGGTCGTTGCCGTGCACCAGGAACTGGCTGGCGTAGGGGCAGATCGCCTTGAACTGCGACTCGATCGAGGACGGCGCGATGTACTTGCCGCCCGAGGTCTTGAACAGGTCCTTCTTGCGGTCGGTGATCTTGAGGAAGCCGTCGGCGTCGATCTGCCCGATGTCACCGGTGTGGAGCCAGCCGTCCTTGAGGGTCTCGGCGGTCTGCTCGGGCAGGTTGTGGTAGCCGTCCATGACGCCGGGGCCCTTGATCAGGACCTCGCCGTCCTCGGCGATCTTGACCTCGCTGCCGTGGAAGACCAGGCCGACGGTGCCGAACTTGTAGTTCTCCGGACGGTTCACGAACGACCCGGCCGAGGTCTCGGTGAGGCCGTAGCCCTCGAGGATGAGGATGCCGGCGACGTGGAACCACTCAGCGACCTCCTGGTTCAGCGCGGCCGCACCGGAGATGAAGAAGCGGACCCGGCCGCCGAAGCGCTCGCGGATCTTGGCGAACACCAGCTTGTCGAACAGCGCGTGCTGCTTGGCCAGGAGGAACGGCACGGGCTTGCCCTCGAGCTTGAGGGCACGGACCTTCTTGCCGACCTCGAAGGCCTTGTTGAACAGCTTCTCCTTGATGCCGCCCTCGGTCTGCTGCATCGTGATGATCCGGCCGTGGGCCTTCTCGAAGATGCGGGGGGCCGCGCCCATGAAGGTCGGGCGTACGACGGCGAGGTTCTCGATGATCTTGTCGACCCGGCCGTCGACGGCGGTGGCGAAGCCGCAGGCGAGCTGGGTGGAGAGCAGGACCTTGCCGAAGGAGTGGGCCATCGGCAGCCACAGGAACTGCAGGTCGTTCTCGTCGAGGATGCCCTGCGCCTGGATCGCCGCGCCCTCGTAGGTCCACGACGAGTGACGCAGCCGCACGCCCTTGGGCCGGCCGGTGGTGCCGGAGGTGTAGATCAGCGTGGCGAGCGCGTCGGGCTTGGTCTCCGCGACCCGCTTCTCGATGATGTCGGGCTCCTTGGCGAGGTACTCCTCGCCGAGCCGCTCGAGGTCGTCGAGGGTGATCACCCAGTCACCGTCGGGGGCGCCGTCGAAGGTGACGACCTTGGCCAGGTGCGGGAGCTCGGAGCGGTGCATGGTGAGCTTGGCGATCTGCTCGTCGTCCTCGGCGAACACCACGCGGCACTCGGAGTCGGCCAGGATGTAGGCGACGTCCTCGTCGATCGTGGAGGGGTAGACCGTGGTCGTCGCCGCGCCGGCGCACATGATCGACAGGTCGGCCAGGATCCACTCGTAGCGAGTGGCGGCTGCGATGCCGACGCGCTGCTCGGGCTCGATGCCGAGGGAGACCAGGCCCGCCGCCAACCGGGTGACCTTGTCACCGGTCTCCTTCCAGGTCACCGACTCCCACTTGTCGCCCTTCGGGAACCGGTAGGCCTCACGGTTGGGGCTGCTCTCGACCCGGTCGAAGAACTGGCGCCCCACGTTCGCGGGACGGTCCTCGATCCCGCTCAGGTCGTGGCTGACGGTGCTCTGAGACATCGCTCTCCCTGTTCATACCTGCAGCACGCGCATGCGTCGCGCCGGGCAGGGTGTTGACATGTTGCGACACAACGTAGAACACATGGCTACCTAGCGGTAGGTTTCGGCCCGGTTATGGGACCGTTTCGCAACGATTGCCAGCAGGGCTTTACGTTCGGCCGCTCGACGGACCCGGAACCACCTGGCAGATACAGACATCCGGGCGCTCCCCGGCTCAGTCCTGGACCGCCTTCGCGACGGTCACCATCCTGGTGATCCAGTCCCGCTCCGCCGCGTCGAGAGCCCGGTCGCTGCGCACCGCGTCGTCCACGGACCAGTACGCGTTGTGCAGCGCCCGCACCACGACCCAGTCCCGGCTCCGGTGCTCGTCGAGCCCGGCTGCGTCGACCACCGTGTGGAAACGTCGTCGTACGGCGTCCCGGACCCGACCGGATGCCACCACCTCCTCCCACCGGTTCCACAGCAGAGGCGCAACCTCGTAGTGCGGGTCGCCCGACATCGGTTTCGGGTCGATGGCAAGCCACGGCTCGCGGTCCGCGGCGAGCACGTTCTCGTAGTGCAGGTCGCCGTGGATCATCGTGCCGACGCTCGCCTCGTCGGTGAGGAACGACGCGGCCAGGGAGACCGCCTGCTCGACGAGCCGACGCGGCATCGGCGCGTCCTTCGGCAGCGCGGCCAGCCCGGAGCTCCAGCGGTCGACGTACGACGACAGAGGCCTCAGCTGGGGAAGAGCGGGCACGTGCAGCCTCCGGTAGAGGCCGGCCACGATCTCGCAGGCCTCGAGGTCCCACAGCTCGGTGAGGTCCTCGGGGTGCAGGCGCTCCAGCAGCATCGCACGGCGCCGCGGGTCGGCCCGGAGCAGCAGCGCCGCACCGTTGCCCTGCCACCGCTGGAGCGCCAGGTGCTCGTGCTCGCTCTCGTCGTCGGCGACCGCCACCTTCAGCACGGCCGGTCGGTCGGCGGTCGTGCGCACCGGGACCACCAGGCTGCAGTACCCGTGCCGAGGCCGCCCGTCGTAGCTGAGCTCCCACTCCGCGACGGTCTCGGCGACGAGTCGGGGCAACGTGTCCAGCCAGTCCGCCCAGGCCGGTCCTCGGACGGCCTGCCCCAGGAGACCCGGCGGGATGTCGAACGGCAGCACGCAGCGAGGCTACGCGTCGCCGGGCCCGGACCGTGACCAATCCCCGACCCGCCAGTTGAGCACTCGGAGACCGTGAGCCGACCCGAGGAGCCCGCCTGTGTCCAGAACGTCCCGCCTGCTCCGCACCGTCGTTGCGCCCCTGGCGGTGGTGGCGACGATGACCACGCCGGCCGGCCCGGCCGTGGCGGCGCCGGGTGACCTTCCGGACTCGGCCCCGCCGGCTGCCCGCGCGGCCGAACCCGCCCTGCCGGCGGCCGACGGCTGGCCGTTCTCCGAACGGCACTTCCCGCGCACGTCGGGCACCGGGCGGCTGCACGGCGGAGCGGCGTTCTGGACCGACTTCGTGTACGACGACCACGGGGCCGCCGTGCCGACCGGGATGAGTGCGCCCTACGCCACGAACCTCGCCCCGACCCAGGGCGCCTACACGTACCCGACGGGCCCCGCCGCCGGCAACGGCGCGGACATCTTCCGGACCGCGGTCGGCCTCGACGGGGAGGCCTCGTACTGGCGCGTGGACTGGACCACGCTGAAGGACACCGACGTCCCGCTCGCGGTGTGGGCCTTCGACCGGGACGCCGAGGCGGCCACCGGCGTCGCGGAGTGGCCGGCCGCTGCGGGTCTCCGTTCCGCCGGCATCGACAGCGCCCTGGTGGTCTCCAGCCGCAGCGCCCGGCTGGTCGACCTCACCACCGGTGTCGCGCGCGAGGTCGCCACACTGGGCGGCGCCCTGCACGTCGACCACGCGGCCGGCTCGTTCGTCGTACGCCTGCCCCGCACCGTGGTCGATCCCACCGGCCGATGGAGGGTCCGGGTCGCCGCAGGCCTGGCCGACGAGACCGGTGAGTCGCTCGCCGTGCCGTCGCTGGCCGGGGCCGTCCCCGCAGAGGGCCTGCCCCGGGTCTACAACGTGGGCTACCGCTCGCTTCGACAGGAGCCCGCGGTCTACCGCGGCGGCAGCACCGACGCTCTGGTGGCCGCCTTCGAGGAGCAGGCGGCGGGGACGCCGCTGCTCGGCCAGGTCGGCGCCGACGGTCTCGCGCGTTTCGTGACCGGCAACTTCTGGATGGAGGACCACCAGGCCGATGCGCTTGCCGCCGGTGACGTCTCCGAGTTCGCCACGGTCATCGACTGGTCGCGTCTGGCGTCGCGCACCTCCACCCGCGAGCCGCGTCCCCGCGGCTACAGCAACCGCTGGTACGTCTCCGGTCTCGAGCTCGGTGACGGGGTGCTCACCGGGACCGAGCACGGCAACGACCTTGCGCCCAACTTCCTCGGCCGGATCCAGCCGTACTCCGTCTACGTCCCCCGGCACGTCCGGCGCGGCGAGCGGCTGCCGCTGACCTGGACCCTGCACTCGCTGGGTGTGAACCACAACCAGTACGGCGCGCTCAACCCGCGCCTGCTGGAGCAGCTGTGCGAGCAGCGACGGTCGGTCTACGCGGGCACGCTCGGCCACGGCCCCGACGGGTGGTACCTCGACGAGGCCGAGGTCGACTACTGGTCGGTGTGGCGCGAGCTCGCCGAGGCGTTCGACCTCGACGAGGAGCGCACCCAGCTCACCGGCTACTCGATGGGCGGCTACGCCGCCTACAAGCTCGGCCTGCAGCACCCGGACCTGTACGCCGGCGCGGTGTCCCTCGCCGGGCCCCCGGCCTGCGGCAGCGGCGTCGACCCCGAGCAGGGCCTTCCGCTGTTCCGCCACGAGCGCTGCGAGCGCGACGGCGCCACCGGCACGCTGGTCGGCAACGCCCGTCATCTGCCGTACCGGATCGGGCAGGGCACGCTCGACCAGCTGGTGCCGTTCGTGTCGGTCGAGGACCAGGTCTCCCGGTTCGCTGCGCGCGGCCTGCGCCACCGGTTCGTGCGCTACCCCGGCGAGGACCACATGGCCTTCGCCACCCAGGACCGCTTCGACACCGTCCTCGAGGGGCTGGCCCGGCCCCGCCGGACCACCGACCCGGAGCTGGTGGACTTCACCTGGTTCCCGCACCTGGACCGACCGAGTCTCGGGCTGCGCGCCACCGGGGCCTACTGGGTGACCGGGGTGCGGGCCGGTGACCGCTCTCCCGGCGCCACCGCCCAGGTCCTGGCGCGTTCCTTCGCCCAGCGCGACCGTCGGCACTCGGCGACACCGTTCGGCCCGACGCCCGTCGCGGAACCCCTGCCGGCGGTCGTCGAGGGCATTCGGTGGAAGCTCGGCTCCCGCCCGCCGCGACGGCAGCTGGTCGCGCTGCGGCTGAGCAACGTGGCCGCGGTGGGCGTCGACCTCGGGCGAGCCGGTCTGGACTGTGGCCGGGTCCAGGTCACCACCGACCGTCCTACGACGCTCAGGCTGGTGCGCGCCGACGGCGAGGTCCGACGGGTCACCGTGCCCGCCGGCAGGCGCATCGTCCGGCCGGGCTGCTGAGCCCGGCCGGAGCAGCCGGGGCGGCTACTTCTTGCCCTTCTCCCCGGAGTCGGAGGTGGACAGCGCGGCGATGAAGGCCTCCTGGGGCACCTCGACGCGGCCGACCATCTTCATCCGCTTCTTGCCTTCCTTCTGCTTCTCCAGCAGCTTGCGCTTGCGGGTGATGTCCCCGCCGTAGCACTTGGCGAGCACGTCCTTGCGGATCGCGCGGATGGTCTCGCGCGCGATCACCCGGGCGCCGATGGCGGCCTGGATCGGCACCTCGAACTGCTGCCGCGGGATCAGCTCCTTGAGCTTGCCGGCCAGCGCCACGCCGTAGGAGTAGGCGTGGTCGCGGTGCACGATCGCGCTGAACGCGTCGACCGGCTCCCCCTGGAGCAGGATGTCGACCTTCACCAGGTCCGCGGGCTGATCGCCGGTGGGCTCGTAGTCGAGCGAGGCGTAACCCTTCGTGCGCGACTTCAGCTGGTCGAAGAAGTCGAAGACGATCTCGGCCAGCGGGAGCACGTAGCGCATCTCCACCCGGTCCTCGGAGAGGTAGTCCATCCCCTGGAGCTGGCCGCGCTTGCTCTGGCAGAGCTCCATGATCGCGCCGATGTAGTCGCTGGGGCTGAGGATCGTTGCCTTGACCACGGGCTCGCGGACCTCGGCGATCTTGCCGCCGGGGTACTCGCTGGGGTTGGTCACCTCGATCTCGCGACCGTCCTCCATCACGACCTCGTAGACCACGTTGGGCGCGGTCGAGATCAGGTCGAGGTTGAACTCCCGCTCCAGCCGCTCACGCACGATCTCCATGTGCAGCAGGCCGAGGAAGCCGCAGCGGAAGCCGAACCCGAGCGCGCCGGACGTCTCCGGTTCGTAGACCAGCGCGGCGTCGTTGAGCTGGAGCCGCTCCAGCGCGTCGCGCAGGGTCGGGTAGTCGTCGCCGTCGATCGGGTAGAGCCCCGCGAAGACCATCGGGTTGGGGTGCTTGTAGCCGCCGAGCGGCTCAGTAGCACCGTTGTGTTGGCTGGTCACGGTGTCGCCGACCCGGGACTGGCGCACGTCCTTCACCCCGGTGATCAGGTAGCCGACCTCCCCGACGCCGAGGTCGCCTGCCTTCACCGGCTCCGGGGAGATCACCCCGACCTCGAGCATCTCGTGCACCGCACCGGTCGACATCATCTTGATCCGGTCGCGATGGCTGAGCTTGCCGTCGACGACACGGACGTAGGTGACCACACCGCGGTAGGTGTCGTAGACGGAGTCGAAGATCAGCGCGCGCGGAGGCGCGTCGGCGTCACCGACCGGCGGCGGGGTCTGCCGGACGATCTCGTTGAGCAGCGCCTCGACACCCATCCCGGTCTTGGCCGAGACCTGGAGCACGTCGGAGGGGTCGCACCCGATGATCCCGGCGAGCTCGGCGGCGTACTTCTCCGGCTGGGCCGAGGGCAGGTCGATCTTGTTCAGCACCGGGATGATCTGCAGGTCCGCGCCGAGCGCGAGGTACAGGTTCGCCAGCGTCTGCGCCTCGATGCCCTGCGCCGCGTCGACGAGCAGCACGGCGGCCTCGCAGGCCTCGAGCGACCGGGACACCTCGTAGGTGAAGTCGACGTGCCCGGGGGTGTCGATCATGTTCAGGATGTAGGTGCCCGGCGCCGCGGCCTCGTAGCCCTCGCTGAGGGTCCAGGGCATCCGGACGGCCTGGCTCTTGATCGTGATGCCGCGCTCGCGCTCGATGTCCATCCGGTCGAGGTACTGCGCCCGGGCACTGCGCTCGTCGACCACACCGGTCAGCTGCAGCATCCGGTCGGCCAGCGTCGACTTGCCGTGGTCGATGTGCGCGATGATGCAGAAGTTGCGGATGATCGAGGGGTCGGTCTTGCCCGGCTGCGGGACCGAGGGGGTGCTCTTGGACACGAACTACTTCCGTTGGTTCGGCGTACGGCGGAACCGCCATTGTTCCACGCAGCGGGCACCCGGCCCGCCACACGCACCTGGCCCCGGCCCCCGGGCGCACAGATCGCAGCCGGACACGCCGGGAAACCGGTCGTCCCCCGGCCGTGGGCGCATACAGAATGGGGCCGCATGAGCCCCGTCATCAGCAGCACGCCGGCCGCCGGGTCCGCGATCCCTCACGGCAGGACCGCTCGCCGGCTCGACTGGGGCCTGCTGCCCCCCGTCCTCCGCACGATGATCGAGCGTCGTCTCGGCTCCGCCGTCGTCAAGGCCGAGTCCGCCGGCGCCGGCTTCACGCCCGGGTTCGCCTCGGTCCTCACCTGCGCCGACGGCTCCCGGCACTTCGTCAAGGCGGCGAGCAAGAGGGCCCAGCGCACGTTCGCCGACTCCTACCGCGAGGAGGCCCGCAAGCTCGCGGCGCTGCCCGCGGGGCTCCCTGCGCCGCGCCTGTTGTGGAGCCACGAGGACGACCTGTGGGTGGTCCTCGAGCTCGCCTACGTCGACGGCGCCAACCCCTCACGGCCCTGGCGACCGGCCGACCTGGACGCCTGCCTGGACACCCTCGAGGTGCTCGCCGACCGGCTGACGCCCCCTCCGCTGGCGTTGGCCACCTTCGCCGACGACTTCGCCGACTGCCTGACCGGGTGGGACCACCTCCGCCGCGTGGATCCGGGGCGGGAGCACCTCGACGACGCGGCCGCGCTGGCGGGCAGGTTCCGCGAGGCCACCGCCGGGAGCTCGCTGGTGCACACCGACGCCCGCGACGACAACTTCCTCCTCCTCGGCGGCGGCCGCGCGGTGCTGTGCGACTGGAACTGGCCGGTGGTCGGCGCGCCCTGGATCGACACGGTGCTGCTGCTCATCTCCGTGCACGGCGACGGTCTCGACGCCGACGAGCTCCTCGCCGCGAGGCCGCTGACCCGTGAGGTGCCCGCCGACGACGTGGACTCCCTGCTGGCGCTGATCGCCGGGTACTTCTTCGAGCGGCGCGACGAGCCGGTCCCGAACTCCTCGCCGTACCTTCGCCTCCACCAGTCCTGGTACGCCGAGGCCACCTGGTCGTGGCTCTCGCAGCGCCGCGGGTGGCACTGACCGGCGTACCCTGGGCGCTGCGGTCCGCGCCTCGAGCCGGCGGCGCCTCGATTTGAGGGTGCCGCGGGGCCGCTGGTATCGTTGTGCCTCGCGTGTCTGGCCTTCGACGGCCGACCGCACACCAGACCAAACCCCGCATCAGACCAGACGAGGCGCACCGTAGTGGCGAACATCAAGTCCCAGATCAAGCGCAACCGACAGAACGAGGCTGCGCACGAGCGCAACAAGTCCGTGAAGTCAGCGCTGAAGTCGGCGATCCGCAAGTTCCGCGAGGCCGCCGAGGCTGGTGACGCCGACAAGGCGCAGGAGCTGGCGAGGATCGCCAACAGGAAGCTCGACAAGGCTGCGTCCAAGGGCGTCATCCACAAGAACCAGGCTGCGAACAAGAAGTCGGCGATCTCCAAGAAGGCCGCCGCTCTCTGAGCCATCTGACGTGACCATCCCGCGTGGTCACGTCACCGCAAGGCGCCGTCCGTGCCCGGACGGCGCCTTTTGCGTGCCTTCGTGGCCGCCGGGGGCGTAGGCGCTTTCCACCCCGTGTCGGGGCACCGCTGGCAGCGTGCACGATGGAACCACCGACAGGAGGGAGTTCCCGTGAGACAACCCAGTCGACCACGTGCCCTGCGCAGTGCGGCCCTGAGGGGCGCCGGGGCGGGCCTCGTCGGGGTGGTCGCGATGACCGCCGGCGAGAAGCTGGAGCAGGCGATCACCCACCGCGCCGACTCCTACGTGCCCGGTCGGGCACTGCTGACCTTGCTGGGCCGTCATCCCAGCGACTCCGACCAGCCGTTCCTCGCCAACCACACGCTGCACTGGGTGACCGGAGCGGCGTTGGGCGCGCTCCGGGGCGTCTGGGCGGCCACCGGGATCCGCGGACCGCGCGCGAACGCAGCCCACACCATGGTGCGGCTGGCCTTCGACCAGACCGTCGAGAACGCCACCGGTGTCGGGGCCCCTCCACATACCTGGCCGCGGCAGGAGCAAGCGGTCGATGTCGGCCACAAGGCCGTGTTCTCGTTCGTGACCGGAGTGGTCGCTGACCGCTGGATCAGCCCGGACCTGGAGTCCCGGCGCGGGACGATCAGTCACTGAACCTCAGCGTGACGAGCGGGCGGTGGCGACGGAGATCACCATCCGCTCCAGGGCGTACGACGCGTCACTGGCCGCACCCTTGACGTCGGCATCGGCCTGCGCCACCGCCTGGATTGCGCGGACCAGACCCGGCTCCTCCCAGCCGCGCGACTGGTCCCGCAGAGTGCGCAGCTTCCACGGAGGCACCCCGACCTCACGGGCCAGGTCGCCCTCGCGCAGCCCTCGCGGAGCGCTCTTGTAGCGGGCCAGCCCGCGCAGACCGCTGGCGAACGCACTGGTCACGAGCACCGGCGCGGTGCCGTTGTCGAGCGCCCAGCGCAGCTCCTCAAGTGCCTGCGCGGTGCGGCCGTAGATGGCCGCGTCGGCCACGGCGAAGCCCTTGACCTCGGCCCTGCCCCCGAAGTAGCGCTTGACCACGTCGGCCGTCAGCGGTTCCCCGGCGAAGTCGTTGGCGAGCTGGTGGCAGGCGCCGGCGAGCGCACGCAGGTCGTGGCCGACCGACTGCACGAGCAGCTCGGCGGCGTCCTCCGCCATCCGAGCCCCGTGCGAGCGGGCCTCGGCCGCGACCCAGCGGGAGTACTCACTCGGCTTGAGCGCCGCGGACCTCACCTCGACGACTGCCTTCTGCTTGCGCAGCTTGGCCAGCAGACCGGAACCCTTCTGTCCGCCGTTGTGCACCAGGACCAGGCCGACGTCGTCGGCCGGTGACGCCGCGTAGTCCACGAGACCGTCATAGGTCTCGTCGGGCAGGTCCTCGAGGTTGCGCACCACCACGCAACGGATCGTGGAGAACAGCGACGGGGCGGCCAGATCGGCCAGCGCGCCCATGGTCAGCTGGTCGGCGGTGGTCTGACTGACCTCGGACTCCTCGTCCGCGTGCCGCACCGCCTGCAGCGCGGCGGTGATCGCCCGCTCGTTGAGCAGCTCTTCGGGGCCGGTCACCAGCGTGACGTGGCCGAGCACGTCGGATGCCTTGGGAGTCGCCATGGTGGAGCCAGCCTGCCACACCCGACCGACACCCCGGACGCGTACCTGACGCGCCTGTGGGTAGGAGACCAACGACTGTCCCGCCGTCCCGAAGGAGCACGATGACGCCCGACCTGATCGTGGGTCGCTACCGGGTCCTGCGTGCCGTCGGCAAGGGCGGCATGGGAACGGTCTGGCTGTGTGAGGACGAGCTGCTCGGACGCGAGGTGGCCGTCAAGCAGATCGGCATGCTGCCGGGCGAGTCCGCACCGGACACCGCGCGGGCGCTGCGGGAGGCGCGCTCCGCCGCCGGGCTCAACCATCGCAACGTGGTCTCGGTCTTCGACGTCGTCGACGACGAGCACGGCCACGCCTGGCTGGTGATGGAGTACGTCCCCTCCCGCACCCTCGGCCGGTTGCTCCACGAGGAAGGCCGGCTGTCGCCGGAGCGAGCCGCCCGGATCGCTGCGCAGGCCGCCGACGGGCTGACCGCCGCCCACGCGGCCGGCACCATCCATCGGGACGTGAAGCCGGGGAACATCCTCGTCGGGGAGGGCGACCTGGCCAAGATCAGCGACTTCGGCATCGCCCGGGGCGCCACCGACGGGCAGCTCACCAGCACCGGGTTGGTCACCGGTACCCCGTCGTACTTCTCCCCCGAGCTCGCCCGCGGAGCCGACCCCGGCAAGGAGTCGGACGTCTACGCACTCGGCGCGACGCTGTACACCGTCGTCGAGGGGCACCCGCCGTACCCCGAGCAGCGCAACCCGATCGCGATGCTCCAGCAGATCGCCGCCGCGCCCCCACCGCCACCGCAGCACGCCGGTCCGCTGGCCGCGCCGCTGGCGCAGATGATGGCGCGGGACCCCGCCGACCGGTGCAGCATGGCCGAGGCTGCCCGGCTGCTCCACGTGGTGGGCCACGGCCACGATCCCGCACCGGAGACGCTCGTGCTGCCGGCTTCGTTCGCCGCCGATGCCGGTACGACGGCCGGCCCGGCCTTCGACCCCGCCCCCGCTGCCGGGCCCGCCACCACCGCGACACCGGCCCCTGTCGCTCAGGACGCGGGCGCTCCCTCCGCGACACCGGTGCCTGGCGCCCAGGACACGGACGGGCCCTCCTCGACGGGGGCCGGCCCGGCCCGCGGAGCCGCCCCGACACGGGGACCCGTCACCGACAAGCGGGACTCGCGTTCCCGACGTGGGCTGGCGTGGCTCGCCGCGGCTGTGCTCCTGCTCGCCGTGGCGGGGATCGGCTACCTCACGCTCGGCGACCCCGGTGAGAACGACCCGCAGGCCGCCGCCGAACCCACACCCAGCGCGACCCGCGGAGAACCGAGCGGCGAGCCGGCACCGTCGCGGACACCCGAAGAGACCCCGAGCGGCA
>JBMOMG010000137.1:0-18302 GCA_049323155.1 Actinomycetota bacterium
CTGACCCTCGACACATCCAAGCGCTACCAAGGCACCGGACGCCCGCCCGGACCAACACGCTGAAACGACGGACGGCCGAACCCACCACTATTGGGTTCGGCCGTCCGCGATGTCCTGAGACATCACAGCGCGGTGGCGGAGGGATTTGAACCCTCGGTGGACTTGCGCCCACAAACGCTTTCGAGGCGTTCTCCTTAGGCCGCTCGGACACGCCACCGCCGATGAGGGTACTAGAACCGGGACCTCGCGCCGAAATCGGGCGTCAGTCCCGCACCCGGTGGGTGGCGAAGAACTCCTGCAGCATCAGCGTGCACTCGTCGGCGAGCACTCCGGAGATCACCTCGGGGCGGTGGTTGAGCCTGCGGTCGCGTACGACGTCCCAGAGCGACCCGACCGCACCGGCCTTGTCGTCGTAGGCGCCGAACACCACCCGCGCCACCCGGGAGAGCACGGCCGCGCCGGCACACATCGTGCACGGTTCGAGCGTCACCACGAGCGTGCAGCCCTCGAGCCGCCACTCACCGCGCACCCGGGCCGCCTCGCGCAACGCCAGCACCTCGGCGTGCGCCGTGGGGTCGCCGACGGCCTCCCGCTCGTTGCGGCCACGGCCGATCACCGTGCCCTCGGCGTCGAGGACGACGGCCCCGATCGGGACGTCCCCGGTGTCCGGCGCCGAGCGTGCCTCGGCGAGGGCCTCCCGCATGGGGTCGACCCACTCGTCGTACCCGGCCATCAGGTGGCGGGGACCCCGACCACCTCGTTGAACCGGTCGCCGAAGCCGACCTTCTCGGCGATGTCGCCGAGCACCTCGTCGGGGTAGAGGTCGTAGTCGTCGAGCAGCGCACCCATGTCCATCGCGCCGAGGCCCAGGTCGGCCAGGATGCCGGCGTCGCCGGCCGGGACCTGCTCGTCCTCGTCGTCGGGGAGCGGGATGCCCAGGAACTCCACCGCGGAGCGGGCGATCGGCCAGTCGGTCGCGGCGGTCACGTCGGAGAGCAGTACCTGTGTGCGGGCACCGGCGACCTTGACCAGCAGGAAGAAGTCCTCGTCGACCGACACCATGCCGAGCGACCCGCCGTCTCCGGGCCAGCGGCGCAGCTCCTCGGCGAACGACTCGATGTCGGTGACCTTCTCTGGCGCGACCTCCTCGACCTGCCAGACACCCTCCTCGCGGTAGGCGACCACCGCGAAGTCGATCCCCTCGGCGAAAGCTTCGGACTGATCGGACATGCAGCCTCCCTGGTAGGTCCCGCAACCCCGATCGTTGCAGATCATCCCGCGTGGCACTAGCCGGATCCGATGACCTAGGTTCTGTCGTATGCGGATCCACGTGGCTGACCACCCCCTCATCGCCCACAAGCTCACGACTCTGCGGGACGAGCGCACCGACTCACCCACCTTCCGCAGGCTCGCCGACGAGCTCGTGACGCTGCTGGCCTACGAAGCCACGCGCGACGTCCGGGTCGAGCAGGTCACCGTGCACACCCCCGTCTCGGAGGCACAGGGCACCCGCCTCGCCTCCCCCAAGCCGCTGGTCGTGCCGATCCTGCGGGCCGGCCTGGGCATGCTCGACGGCATGATGCGGCTGCTGCCCACCGCGGAGGTCGGCTTCCTCGGCATGGTCCGCAACGAGGAGACGCTGGAGGCCTCGACCTACGCCGAGCGGCTGCCCGAGGACCTGTCGGGCCGGCAGTGCTACGTGCTCGACCCGATGCTCGCCACCGGCGGCACGCTGGCCGCCGCGATCCGGTTCCTCACCGACCGCGGCGCGGACCACATCACCGCGATCTGTCTGCTCACCGCGCCCGAGGGGTGCGACCGGGTGGAGAAGGACCTCGCTGGTCTGGACGTCCCGGTGACCGTGGTGACCGCCGGGATGGACGAGCGGCTCAACGAGCTCGGTTACATCGTGCCCGGCCTCGGCGACGCCGGGGACCGGCTGTACGGGATCGCCGGCGGCTGAGGTCCCGACCCGCGCCTGGTACGACGAACCGCCCGCACGATGTTCGTGCGGGCGGTTCGTCGTTCACGCGTCACATGTCGAAGATCGGAACGGTGCCGGTCGCGATCAGGACCATGATCAGCACCACCAGAAGTCCGAGCACGGCGTAGCTGATGCCCTTGGACTTGGTCTCCTCGGGCGGCTCGGGCGCGTCGTACTTGTGTCCACCATCCATGGCGATGACCTCCAGTCATCTGCGGCAGTAGGACCCTCCCCGCCCGCGAGTCTAGCGGCTCAGAGACTCTTCACCGCCGCCAGGAGCTTCGACAGCGAGTCCTTGGCGTCACCGAAGAGCAGCGTGGTCTTCGGGTCGAAGAGCAGCTCGTTCTCGATCCCGGCGAAACCGGGCCGCATCGAGCGCTTCATGAAGACGATCTGCTGCGCCTCGTCGGCGTTGAGGATCGGCATGCCGTAGATCGGCGCGCTGGGCGTCGTACGCGCGGCCGGGTTCACCACGTCGTTCGCGCCGACCACGAGCACCACGTCGGTCTGCTTGAACTCGGAGTTGATGTCGTCCATCTCCTTGAGCTGCTCGTAGGGCACCTGGGCCTCGGCGAGCAGCACGTTCATGTGACCGGGCATCCGGCCGGCGACCGGGTGGATCGCGTAGTCGACCTTGGTGCCGCGCTCGCCGAGCACGTCGACGAGCTCGCGTAGCGTGTGCTGGGCCTGGGCGACCGCGAGCCCGTAGCCGGGCACGATGATCACCTTGTTGGCGTAGCCGAGCAGGATCGCCACGTCCTCGGGACCGGCGGAGCGCACCGGGCGGTTCGAGGCCTCACCGGCGCCGAGCGTGGAGCCGCCCTTGAGCGCGCCGAACAGGATGTTCGCGACGCTGCGGCCCATCGCGCCGGCCATCAGCAGGGTCAGGAAGGTACCCGACGCGCCCACGAGCGTGCCGCCGACCAGCAGCACGGTGTTCTCGAGGATGTAGCCGCTGGCGGCCACGGCCAGACCGGTGCCGGCGTTGAGCAGGCTGATCACGATCGGCACGTCCGCGCCGCCCACCGGCAGCACGAGGAGTACGCCGACCAGCAGACCGAGCAGGCCGAGCACGATGCCGATCACCATCGACGGGTCGCTCACGGTCAGCACCGAGAGCACCACCGCCGCGATCACACCGAGCCCGAAGACGATCGGCAGACCCGGGAACACCACCGGCCGGGAGGTCATCAGCTCCTGGAGCTTGGCGAAGGTGATCACCGAGCCGGAGAACGTGATCGAGCCGATGAAGACCGTGAAGGCGGTGGCGACGAGGGCGAACGTGCCCGCGTCGCGACCGGCCTCGGTCATCTCCGAGAGCTCGAGCAGCGCCACCAGGGCCGCCGCGCCACCGCCGACGCCGTTGAACAGCGCGACCAGCTGCGGCATCTGCGTCATCTGCACGCGTTGGGCGCCCAGGACGCCGACCACGGAGCCGATCGCGATCGCGACGAGGATCGCGACCACGTTGTCGAGCTCGGCGTAGAAGAAGACGACCACCACCGCGACGGTGGCGCCGATCGCACCCAGGATGTTGCCGGTGCGCGCGTGCTTGGGCGAGGAGAGCCCCTTGAGGGCAAGGATGAAGAAGACTGCCGCAGCGAGGTAGACCAGCTGCACCCAGACGGGAGTCGCGGTCATGCGCCCGCTCCGTTCGTGTCGGCCCCGGCCTTCGCGGCCTTCGGCTTCTTGCGCGTGAACATCTGCAGCATCCGGTCGGTGACCACGAAGCCACCGACCATGTTGACCGTGGCCAGGACGACCGCGATCAGCCCGACGACGAGCTGCACCGTGGACTCGGCGTAGCCGGTCACCAGGATCGCGCCGAGCAGGATGATCCCGTGGATGGCGTTGGCGCCGGACATCAGCGGGGTGTGCAGCGTGGAGGACACCTTGGAGATGACCTCGATGCCGACGAAGACGCTGAGCACGAAGATCGTCAGCCAGACAACCGCCTCACTCACGACGTCACTCCTTCCAGGAGGTTGCGGGTGGGCTCGTGCCACACCTGGCCGTCGCGCGTCACGCAGGACCCGGCCACGATCTCGTCCTCGAAGTCGGGGGCGAAGGCGCCGTCACGGGTCATCAGGGTGACGATGTTGACGATGTTCTGGGCGTACAGCTTGGAGGCGGGGCCGGGCATCTGGCTCGGCACGTTCGCACCGCCCCAGACCTGGGCGTTGCCGACCCGGACGACCTTGCCGGGCTCGGAGCCCTCGACGTTGCCGCCGGTCTCCGCCGCGAGGTCGACCACCACCGAGCCGGGCTTCATCGCCTCGACCATGTCCCGGGTCACCAGCAGCGGGGCCTGGCGGCCGGGGACCGCGGCGGTGGTGATCAGCGCGTCGGCGTTCGCGATGTACGGCGCGAGCAGCTCGCGCTGCCGAGCGGCACGGTCCTCGGTCATCTCGCGCGCGTAGCCACCCGCTCCTTCGAGCGTCTCGAGGTCGAGGTCGATCGACTGGGCGCCCATGGACCTGATCTCCTCGGCGGCAGCCGCGCGGACGTCGTACGCCTTGACGACCGCGCCGAGGCGCTTGGCCGTGGCGATCGCCTGGAGGCCCGCGACCCCGGCACCGAGAACCACGACCTCGGCCGGGGGGACGGTGCCGGCGGCGGTCATGTTCAGCGGGAAGAACCGGCGGAGCATCCCGGCGGCGACGATGGCGCAGCGGTAGCCGGCCACCAGGGCCTGCGACGACAGCGCGTCCATCGACTGCGCCCGGGAGATCCGGGGGACCAGCTCCATGGCGAACGACGTCACGCCGACGTCGCGCAGGTCGCGGACCAGGTCCAGCGACTGCGCGGGCGGCAGGAACGACAACGTCGCCGTGCCACGCGGCAGGCGACGTACCACCAGCGGCTCCAGGGGCTGGACCGAGACGACAAGGTCCGCGCCCTCCAGCGCCGCGCCGGACACCACCGCGCCGGCGAGCGCGTACTCCTCGTCGGAGGCAAGGGCCTCTTGTCCTGCGCCGGGTTCCACGGCGACCTCGTAGCCCAGAGCGGTCAGCTTGCCGACCAGCTCGGGCACGAGGGCCACACGGGCCTCACCCTCGCGCACTTCCTTCGCGACTGCGATCTTCACCCTTGCGAAACTAGAGCACCTGTTTGGGTCTCGCCGCTGAATGTGACCAAGTCGAGCCCGTGTGTCGCCATATCGGGACGAAGGTCCCGTAGGGGACGGACCGTCGCCGCCGTGACGCCGCACGTGGGCGATCGGCGGCCCACATCCAGTGGGACGTGCAACCACTTCCACTTCGCACGCTTCGGCCGCTGCCGGCGGGGCACCATGGGCAGATGCCCACCATCGCCGAGACCCTGCAGGCCAAGCGCACCGAGATCCTCGCCCAGATGGGTCTGCTCGAGCAGAAGCCCACCGACCACGGCTCGATCTCGTTCGGCAAGCGCGTCGGCGAAGGTACGTCGATGGCCGTGGACCGGCTCTCGCAGGTCGCGGTGCACGACAAGCTGCAGGCCACGCTGGCCGACGTGGAGCGGGCGCTGGCCAAGCTCGAGGACGGCAGCTACGGCAGGTGCGACGTCTGCGGTGAGCCGATCGCCGAGGAGCGGCTCGAAGCGCTGCCCTGGGCTGTGCGCTGCGTGAAGGACGCCGCCCGGCGGTGACGGTCGGCGCCAGACCGGCGCGCTCAGCGCAGCGCGAGGTCGACTGCGGCCTCGACGTGCAGGCGGGTCGTCGGGAACACCGGCACTGTGGTGTCCTCGGGCCCGACGAGCAGCTCGATCTCGGTGCACCCGAGGATGACCCCTTCGGCGCCGCGCTCGACGAGGCGGGCCATCACCGCTGCGTACGACGCCCGCGAGGACTCCTTCACCATCCCGAGGACGAGCTCGTCGTAGATCACCCGGTGCACCAGCGCCCGGTCCTCAGCCGGGGGCACCAGCACGGTGAGGCCGTGTGACTCCAGCCGGTCGCGGTAGAACTCCTGCTCCATCGTGAAGGCCGTGCCGAGCAGCCCCACCACACCGATGCCGGACGCCGCGACGGCGCGCGCGGTGGTGTCGGCCAGGTGCAGGAACGGGATGGACACGGCCTGCTCGACCCGGTCGGCCACCTTGTGCATCGTGTTGGTGCACAGCACCAACAGGTCGGCGCCTCCTGCCTCCAGCGCGCGGGCCTCGGCGGCGAGCAGCTCACCGGCCTCGTCCCACCGGCCGGCTGCCTGCATCGCCTCGATCTCGGCGAAGTCGACCGAGCGCACGAGGCACGACGCGCTGTGCATCCCACCGAGCCGCTCACGCACCAGCTCGTTGGCGATCCGGTAGTACTCCGCCGTGCTCTCCCAGCTCATCCCGCCGAGCATCCCGATGGTCAGCATGGGCTCAGTCGAGCACGTGGACGCTGACGGCGTAACCGGACGAGTCGTCGAACGGGTCACCGTCCCAGGTGGAGTACCTCGCCCGCAGTGACAGTCCCGCCGTCGAGCACGCGTCGTCGTACTCGGCCAGGGGGGTGACCGGGCACCCCGGTGGCAGGTGCGCCGGGTCGAGACCGAAGCCGGCCACGACCAGGCCTCCGGGGCGCAGCAGCGCCACCAGCGCCGGCACCGCCCGGCCGACCGTCCCCGGAGCGAGCAGCGGGACGACGTTGCCCGCCATCACCGCGAGGTCGAAGTCGTCGGCGCCGTCGAGGTCTGCAGCGGTCAGCGAGGCGAGGTCGGCCCGGTGCCACGGCACCTGCGGGGCGGTACGACGCGCGACGGCGAGCATCGACTCGTCGACGTCGGCACCGACCACGTCGTAGCCGAGCTCGTCGAGCCGGACCCCGACCCGGCCGGTGCCGCAGCCGGCGTCCAGCACCCGGCCGCCCGGCGCGAGCAGGGCGGCGACGAAGCTCGCCTCGCCGTGCATGTCGGCGCCGCTCCGGGCGCGCTCGGCCAGCCGCGCGGCGTACTCCTCACCGCTGACGCCGCTCTGCGACCAGCGGGTCTCCGGAGGCTCAGCCATGAGGCACCGCCTCAGTAGTAGTGCGGGAAGCATCCGGCAGGTTATTGACCGTCGTCGGCAACCGTTGGCTACGGACGAAAGTCCGCCCTGACCTGCGCGAACGCTCCCTCGACCGGCGTCGGCGTCGTTTGGTGTGATCGAGCGGAATCGTCCGTCTTGCGGACTTTCTGCGGACCGAAGCAGGAGTGCTCCCCTGCCGTCATCCCAAGAAGATCGGGTCGCCCGAGGTCTCGATGTAGTCGAGCAGCGACTGGATGTCCTTGCTCGGTCGCTTCCGCTTGTACTCGTGGAACTTGAGGTTGCGATCGCGCCAGTAGATCGCCCATTGGCCGCTCGCCTTCGTGTAGCGCAGGCGCGCGATCGGGAATCGTGTGTGCTCGCCGACTCCGTCCCACGGCGGTCGGACCTCGACGATGTCGACGTGACGGGCGCCGACATCGGCCTCGACCTTCACCTGATCCCACAGATGCTCCGGTACGCGCTCGCGTGCCCACAGGCGGATTCGATGGAGGTCGGTCTCCGGCAGCGCCATCAGACCGCATCCTCGGACTCCGCCGACGCCGCGAGCCGGTCCTCGAGGGCGGTAGCGACGGCTTCGAACTCGGCCAGTGCCGCGGTGAGGTCCTCGACGATCTCGCGAGCGATGATCTCCGGGGCCGGGAGGTTGTCTGCGTCCTCAAGCGACTCGTCGCGAAGCCAGGTGATGTCGAGGTTGACCTTGTCGCGGGCGATGAGCTCGTCGTAGGTGAACGATTTCCAGCGCTCCGATTCGACCCGTTCGTCGCGGGGCTTGCCGGGGAGGTACGACGCGACGAAGTCGTCGAGGTCCTCGCGGCGCAGCGGCTTCTTTTTCAGGGTGAAGTGCTTGTTGGTCCGCAGGTCGTAGACCCACAGTCGTTGCGTCCAGGGCTGCTCGGCGGCCGGCTTCTTGTCGAAGAACAGCACGTTGGCCTTCACACCGGGCTTGTAGAAGATGCCGGTCGGCAGCCGCAGCAGCGTGTGGAAGTCGAAGGCGGTCAGCAACTTGCGGCGCAGAGTCTCCCCGGCTCCGCCCTCGAACAGCACGTTGTCCGGCAGGACCACGCCAGCGCGACCGTTGATGTCAAGGATCGTCATGATGTGCTGCAGGAAGTTGAGCTGCTTGTTCGCCGTGGTGACGACGAAGTCCTGCCGGAAGATCTCGGCGCCGTCGTCGTCCCCGCCCCCGATATCGGTCGACGAGCTGCGGCCGAACGGTGGATTGGCGAGGACGACGCTCCACCGCTCGCCGGGGTCGGCGACGAGAGCGTCCTTGTGGTCGATGAGCGAGTCGCCGGTGATCGACCCGATGCCGTGCAGCAGCAGGTTCATCGACGCGAGCCGCGATGTCGTGGCGCCGATGTCGACACCGCGTACGAACCTAGTCTGGAGGTGCTCCCGCTCCGGCGGAGTGAGGTTCGCGGCGTCGCGAGTGGCATAGGCATGGGCCGCAAGCAGGAAGCCGCCCGTGCCGCTCGCCGGGTCGATGACCCGGTCGGCGACCGTCGGCTGGACGACGTCGACGATCGCCTGGATCAGCGGGCGCGGCGTGAAGTACTGCCCTGCCGTCGACTTGGTGTCTCCGGCTGAGCGCTCCAGCAGCTCCTCGTAAGCGTCACCGTTGATGTCCGCGCCGGCAGCCGACCAGTTCTCCTTGTCGATGTAGTCGACGATCAGCGTCTTGAGGTGCGAGGGATTGGAGATCTTGTTCTGCGCCCCGCGGTAGATCGCCCCGAGCACACCAGGCTGGCTGGCGAGGCCACGCAGGATGTGGTTGTAGGTGTCCTCGAGCGCTTCACCCGACAACCCGAGCAGCTTCTGCCACGAGTACTCCTCCGGCACCACTCGCTCTGGGTTCAGCGGCCGGGTCGCGCGCTCCTCGGCCATCTTGAGGAACAGCAGGTACGTCAGCTGCTCCGTGTACTCGTACATGTTGACGCCCGAATCGCGGAGCACGTTGCTCCCCGCGACGAGCTTGGCGACCAGGCGGCGGGAGTCGGACACGGCTTCAAGTCTTTCACGGCACTGCCGCGTGCCCGCCACGCGTAGACCGGCGAGCACGCGGACTGCTTGGATACGAAGGAGGCCCCACCGGTCCGAGGTGTCGCTAGCACATCGGAACGCGTGGGGCCTCGCGGCAACTACTTCTTGCCCTTCTTCGTCGACTCGTTCACGGTCGTCTTCGGACTGCCCTTGACCGTGGACTGCTTCACGAACCGACCGGTGATAGCACTGCGGCCTCGCTTGCCCATCGCACTCTCCTCCTTCCAAAGATCGCCACGCCGAGCGTGGAACCTGATGCCGCCGCAATGGCGACGCCTCCACCCTAGAATGATCTGCGAATGGTTGACAAGGGCGAATTAACACTCAAGGATGGGGTCATGCAGACCGGACTGCTCACGCAGCAGGAGACCATCGCACTCCTCGGCCCTCATGCGACCACTTTGTACGAGTGTGTCGAGCGAGCGTGGCGGCGCTGGGAGCGACACCCGGACTTCGCCACAGCCAGCAAGCGAACGAGGGCAAGTGTCGTCTATGACTACATCACAGACGAGGCCGAGCGGGCGTTCAGTGACGTCCGCGGTGTTCGGCTGACGTGGAAGTACGGCACGCTGCGGCTGGTCATCTTCGACACCGCCGTGATCCGGTTCAAGAAGTTCAGGGGCCGCCGACTCCGGACCAGCGGGATTTCGACCAACGCGCGGAACTCATTCCTCGCACAGGAGGGGACTCTCAACGGGATGGTGGTCACGAACTTGGTCGTCGGCTACCTGCTTGACCAGTTGGAGATGGAGCCCGCCAGGATCGCGATGACCTGTCCGCTGGACGATGGAAATCTTTGGACACTCGACTTGGCTGGCAGCATGTCCGATGACCACGAAGCCGACGTCACGCAGATCAGTCAGCCTTCGCCGGCCGTGGCACGAACGACCATCCGCAGTACACAAGCGAAGCCCAAGGACGACGCTGTCAACGAGGAGTAGCCGTGAAGCCCCGCATGCTGCAACTTCTGCGGGAATCACGAGGTCTCAGCCAGACGAAGTTGGCCCAGCTCTCGGGCATTCCCCAGCCCACGCTCTCCAAGGCCGAAGCCGGCCTGACTGAACTCGACCGCGACCGACAGATTGCTGTCGCGGACGCTCTCAACTATCCGGTCGATGTTCTTGACTGGGCGGACGAGGTGTTCGGTTTCGGCAGTGCTGCTTTCCATCACCGGAAGCAGCAGTCGCTGGGCGTCACTACCCTGCAACAGATTCACGCGGACGTGAACCTCATCAGGATGCGGCTTGTTCGGCTCCTTCGAGGTGTTGAGTTGTCGCCCCTCTATCGATTCCCGAGCTTTGAGGTTGAGGAGCTGGGCAGTCCTGCCGAGGTTGCTCGGGCAGTCCGAGCGACCTGGAAGCTGCCGATGGGACCGATCGACAGCATGATGCGAGTCCTGGAAGGCGCGGGGGCCATCGTGATCCGCGTAGATCTGCACTCGCACCGCATTTCGGCGATCAGTACGTCGGTCCCAGGAAGTCCGCAACTCTTCATCCTGAACGAGGGGTTGTCGGCTGATCGCGAGCGATTCACCCTTGCTCACGAGCTGGGTCACCTGGTCATGCATGACCTGCCGACGTCACCGGACGACGCGGAGCGGGAGGCTGACGCCTTCGCCGCCGAGTTCCTGATGCCGGCGAACGAAATCCGCTCAGAACTGAGCGCAATCGACCTTCGCAAGGCAGCGGCACTGAAGCGCAAATGGAAGACTGCGATGTCCGCCCTGATCCGTCGCGCACGTGATCTCGGCAAGATCGATGACTCTCGATACAAGAGCCTGAACGTGCAGATGTCTCGTCAAGGTTGGCTCAAACAGGAACCGGTCCAGATCCCCCGGGAGGAACCGACCCTGGTCACGGACGTCATCAACCTTCACCGCAACGAGCACGGATACACCACTGAGGAGCTGGCAGCGCTGGCCGGCCTGACTCCCGCGGAGTACCGCCTCATGTTCCATGACGAACATGGTCCCGAGAAGCTTCGCCTCATCCGCGACTGACCAGGACGCGAAATGGACGACCCTGGGTACGACGAGTTCCCACCAGGTCGTCTTCCAGGTGACCGTGGTTCACGGTGGACGACGTCCGCACAACGAGTGGCTCAGCGTCGAATACCGCGACTCCCCGTCGAACATCACCGACGTGGACGCCGGGACGGTCGTCTGTCCGGCCGCGTAGGCCGGCTCGGCTGCAACGGGATCGTCTGGCGTCGACGCTGCGAAGTCGCAGGTGAGGCGGCCGGAGAAGGCGGCGGCGAGCAGGGAACGGCGGAGCCCGGCGTGCCGGGAGGCGGCTGCCGTGATCGCGGCGTCGAGCCTTGCTCGCGCTTCCCGAACCTCGGCTACCTGCGCGACGAGTTCGCGCTGCCGTTCGACGGTCGGAACGGGGATGAGGATCTGCTTCAGCTTCGAGACGCTCAGCGTGTGCAGCCCGCTGCTGGAACTGGCTACGTCAGTCAGCCGAGCGCGGTTCTGTGGCGAGTTCCAGACGGCCTCGAGGTACTCCGGCAGGAGGTGGTCGAGTGGACGGACGCGGATGAGGTGGTTCTGATGAACGCAGTCCTCGATGCTGCCGTCCCAGAGCGCGGCTCGCCCGATCTGTGATGCGCTCCCGTTGCCCTCGACAACGAGAAGATCCCCCTTCTGCAGCCGGACGCGATCCAGTTCGCCGTTGAACAGTTCGATCCTGTGAACCTCACCGAGGTCCAGGCCACCGGCGGACACGTTGGCGACGCGAAGGAACGGGAAGGCGTTATCCCTCGGTGCCCGCTTCTGCTGCTTCTGGATACCACCCTGAATGGCGGTCACCTCCGCCAGAGGTCGCATCTCCCCGTCGCGGCAGTTTGCGAGAGCGGACCGTTCCATCGCCACGAGTCGGCGCCGGCTGGCGTCGAGGTAGGCGTCGGCGGCGCCGAGGCGGGAGAGGTGGTCTTCGAGGATGTCGACGATGCGATGCTGCTCGTCGAGCGGCGGGAGCGGAACCTTGAGGGCTCCGAGGTTCTTCCGTGAGATCCGTTTCCTCGTCGTGCCCGACTGGTTGGACTCGACCTCCGCATGAAACCGCGGCGTGTTGATCGCCCACATGACGTATCGGGCGTAAACGTCGTCACGTCGGATTCGGAGGATCGATACGTCAACCGCAGTCACCGCATCGCCAATGTTCTCGGGGGCCAGACATGCGCGGCCGATTGGGTCGGGCATTCGGGCAATCAGCACGTCACCTGGCTCGAGGAAGGTGCACCTGAGCGCTGCGGCCTGATCTGGACGAAGCCAACGATTCGACCGGTCGCGGAAAGCGCCAACTCCCACGTCCGCAAGCTGCGTCAAACGAACTGAGCCGGTCGGGTCTTGGTCCTTTGACTCAACCCAATCGCCATCCGTGAAGAGGCCACCTTCAGCCAATTCTGCGAGCGAGACCAGCGCCGCCCAGGTCATGCTGTGAGTTCCTTGTTCAGCTCGTCGATCAGGGTAGCTGCGCGGTCGCCGAGGTCGCGGAGGGCGCCGTCGGTGCCGCCGTTCTCGATGAAGGGTGGCTGGTCGAGGTCGGCAGCGCTGATGCCGGCGGAGGAGGCGATGACCTGGACCATCCGGTCGAGCCACCATCGCTCGGCAGGCGTGAACTCGACGCCGGCCTGCTCCTGCTGGGCGAGCCAGGCGGCGTACCTCTGGTGGACCTTGTCGGCGTAGGGAATCAGTTGGTCGTCCTCGCCGAGGGTGAAGCGGATCAGGGAGACCAGGTCGGTCAGGGTCCGGTGAGTCGTCGGAGCCTTGCCGTACTCAGGGTCCAGGGCGACGTAGGCGTTCCAGATAATGTCCGGCGTCCAGTTGTAGGGCGGCCGCGAGATGCGGTCGGCGAGCTCCTTGATGTCGGCGAACGAGATCCGCCGCTCCCGAGCTTCGGCGAGGAGCTGGATTGCAGTGATCTCGGAGCGGTGCTCGTCGAGGTAGGCGCGCCAGGACTCGACGACCGACTTGGCCTTGCTCGTGTCAACGACGCCGTAGGCGTCGAGCAGGACGTCGGTGGAGACCTCGTCGATGATCCGGTCATGCGCACGGCGCAGCTCGAGGATCCGCGATCGCAGGTCCGGGTTAGAGGCGAGCGGCTTGACCGCGTCGATGACGAGCTGCTGAAGGATCTCGACAGGCTCGATCGACGGATCGGATCGCAGAGCGTCCTCGAGTGCCTTGGCCTGCAGGTCGGGGTCGACGGCGTCGACGAGGTCGCGGACCACCTGCCGTACGGAGCCGCCGGCCACGGCGTCGAGCTCGGCACGTTCGTCGTCGGTGATCTGCGCCTCGAGCGCAGCCAGACGGGAGGCGAGCGTGGCGGTCTCGTCCTCGGTGATGGTGAGGTTGGCGGCCTTCTCCAGCAGCTTCTGCAGGCTGACCGACTTCTCGCGGTTGAGCGGCGGCTCGACGAAGTCGTGCTCGGTCACGCCGACGGCGTCGACCAGGACGAACCGGGTCTTCTCCTTCGCGTCGGGCGTTACGGCCTGGAAGTCGGCGTCGGGGATGGTGCGGGCGCCGCGGCCCTTCATCTGCTCGAAGTACTGCGGTGAGCGGACGTCGCGCATGAAGAAGACGCACTCCAACGGTTTCACGTCGGTGCCGGTGGCGATCATGTCGACGGTGACCGCGATTCTCAGGGCAGCGCTGGTGCGGAAGGCGGCGAGTTGCTGGTCGGCGTTGCGGGCGTTGTAGGTGATCTTGGCGGCGAAGTCATTGCCCTTGCCGAACACCTCGCGGACCTGGGTGACGATCTCCTCCGCGTGGGCGTCGTCCTTGGCGAAGATCAGCGTCTTGGGCACCACCGAGCGGCCGGGGAAGATCTCGGTGAAGAGCTTGTCTCGGAAGGTCTCCAGGACCGTGCGGATCTGGTCGGTCGCGGTCACCGCACGATCGAGCTGGGTCCTGCGGTACTCCAGATCCTCATCGAGCGCTTCGTAGCGTTGAGCCCGCGTGCGCCGGTCGACCTTCGGCACGATGGTGCCGGCCTCGATCGTCGATCCCAGCTCGCTGATCTGGGTCTTGATCCGGTAGATGTCGAAGTCGACATTGACGTTGTCGGCCACCGACTGCGGGTAGGTGTACTCGCTGACGAGGTTCTGCTTGAAGAACCCGAAGGTCTGCTTGCCGGGGGTGGCGGTCAGTCCAACCACGTGGGCGTCGAAGTACTCAAGCACCCCGCGCCACTGCCCGTAGATCGAACGGTGGGCCTCGTCGACCACGATCAGGTCGAAGGTCTCGGGCGGGATGTCGGGGTTGTAGGCCACGGTGACGGGCACCTCGGGCACCCAGCCGTCGAGGTCTGGGTCGTCGGTGTCGCCGACCTCCTCGTTGCGCAGCGCCTTGAAGACGCGCTGGATGGTCGAGATCGCCACGCTGGTGGCATCCGGCATCGGCCCGCGCTTGAGCCGGTTGACGTTGTAGAGCTCGGTGAACTTCCGGCCGTCGTCGGGGGTCTGGTAGTTCTCGAACTCGGCCATCGTCTGCCTTGCCAGATTGTTGCGGTCGACCAGGAACAGGATCCGATGGAAGCCGCCGTGCTTGAGGAGCCGGTAGGACAGCGTGACCGCGGTGTAGGTCTTGCCCGCGCCGGTGGCCATCTGGACGAGGCTGCGGTCGTAGCGCTGCTCGCGCAGACTGGTCTCAACGCCGTTGATCGCCTCGATCTGAGCCGGTCGCAGCGGCTGGGTGTCCAGCGGCGGTAACGCGCGGACCTTGCCGCGCCACGTCGGGTGCTCCTCGTCCGCATGCTTGAGGATGCCCGCGAGCGTCGAGGGCTTGGGGACGTTGAAGATCCATCGCGCCCGAGGATCGGGGTCGTAGCCGTTCGTGAAGTGGGTCTCGGTGCCGCTGGCTTCGAACACGAACGGAAGCCGGCCGTCCTTGGTCAGCGCCGCCAGCTTCACGTCCGCGGGCAGCCCGTCGGCGTACTTGCTGGACTGCCACTCGACGCCGGAGAGCGGCGTCCCCTCCGGCTTGGCCTCGATGACGCCGACGACCTTCTGGTCGACGTACAGCAGGTAGTCCGCCCGGCCGTGACCCGGCTTGAGGGTGACCTCACGGACGGCGACTCCCTGCGCGGCGAAGAGGTTCATCGCCCTCTTGTCCTGCACAGACCAGCCGGCCTCGGTGAGTTGGCGGTCGATCAGCACCCGGGCGCGTGCCTCCGCAGCAAGGCGGCTCGTGTCGTCCCCGGGAGTCATGGCAAGGCTAGGTTAATCGTGCGCGACGCCCTCGTCTGAGGTTCACGGCACACACTGCAGCGGCGCCCCGCACCACCAACTGCGTCTCCTCTTCTCGTGACCTCCCTCGGGCCGGCCCTCATCCTCCTATCGTTGGCAACCATTGGCTCTCCTCGCCTACCAGAATCTCCTCGTTATCAGCCCCTTCTCGCTGCCTCTCTCCCCTCCTGTACGAGCGGCACGCATGCTACGAAGGGCGTAGATGGGTCGCCCGAGATCGGGCGGCCCACGCGGCATTTCTAGGGGTCCGTTGGTTGTCGACGGACGTCGTGAGGGCGGTGATCCGGATGCACGGCGGCGTGAAGTTCTACCGCGGCGCAGCGAAGGCCGCGCGCAACTACGTCGAGAAGGATTGCGCCCGCTACGACGACTACTACCTCGCTGAGGGCGATGGGATCGCGATGCGGTTCGTCGCCGAGGCCACAGGCAGCGCGAGTGAGCGTGAGATCCGCGTCGCACAGAAGCAGGACATGGGCGGCGAGACCTACGAAGACTGGGTCGCCGGGCTCGTCCTCGCGACAGGGCAGCCGAAGGGGCGGCTCCGGAAGAACGCGAACGGGCTCCGGTTCGTCGAGGTGACGGTCAACGGGCCGAAGACCTGGTCACTGGCCGCTGCGCTCCATCCGGAGGTGTCGGCGGCGCTCGACGCGGCCCAGGAGCGCGCGGCGAAGCAGATCATCGACTATATGGCCAAGCACGCCACGACACGTGTCGGTCCACGTGATCGGCAGGTGCAGGTGCCAGTGGAGCAGATCGAGGCTGCGGTGATCCGGCACTACACGTCACGAGCGGGCGATCCACACCGGCATCTGCACCTCCAGGTCAACGCGCGGGTGTTCGCGAAGGGTGCCTGGCGGGGGCTGCACTCGGTGGGCGTGCGGGACATGATCGAGGCGATCAACGGCATCGGGCATGCCGCGGTCGCGACCGATCCGGAGTTCCGCGAGGCACTCACCAACGCCGGGTTCACCATGGATCCAGAGGCCGGCGAGATCGAGCAGCTGGCGCCCTACGTCGGAGCGTTCAGCGCCCGCACGGCGCAGATCCGCGCGAACATCGACCGACACGAGGCCGAGTGGCGGTCCAACCACCCGGGCGAGGAACCCGGCCCACGGGTCCGTCAGGTCTGGGACCGGCTGGCATGGGCGGAGGCGCGACCCGACAAGGCCGTGCCGAACGACGGCACCGAGGTGGTCACGCGGTGGAACGAGGAACTGCGATCGCTCGGCTACATCGACCCGACCGGACCGACGCCCCTGGTCTCTCCCCGGATCGGCGAGATCGATCGCGAAGTAGCTGCCGAGCTGGTGCTGTCGCGGCTCGGGGCGAAGCGGTCGGCATGGAACGCCGCCGACATCCGCGGGCAGGTCGAGGTACTGCTCGCCCGGACCGGCCTGGTCGTCGGCGCCGGCGTACGAATCGAGCTCGCGGAGGACCTGACCAGCCGTGCGGTGGACCGCTGCACTCCCCTGCTCCTGCGACCCGACGCGCCGGAGCATGTCCGAGCGCTGACCTCGCCGGCCGTGCTGGCAGTCGAGACCGAGAGCCTCGAGCGGCTGCTCCGGCGCTCGCAGCCCGCCGAGCCGGCACGGCTGCACCGCGCGACCCTCGCGCAGCTGTCCCATGAGCAGGGCCGCGTCGCCAAGCTGCTCTGCGGTCGTGGTCCGCTGATCGTCGTCGAGGGCGCCGCCGGTGCCGGGAAGACGAGGACGCTGGCCGCGGTGAGTAGACACCACGCGATGCGCGGTCGTCGGCTGCTCGTCGTGACACCGACGTTGAAGGCCGCCGAAGTCGCGGCCAGGGAGACCGGTGCCACTGCGGGCTCCGCTGCCGCGCTCCTCCACCAGCACGGCTGGCGCTGGGACGACGACGGCCACTGGACCCGCCAATCCAGGGAGCCATCGGCCGCAGCGCGAGTCCGACGCGGTGACCTGCTGCTCATCGATGAAGCCGGGATGGTCGATCAGGACACGGCGCTCGCGCTGCTGACCATCGCCGACGAGGCCGATGCGCGGGTCGCGTTCATGGGCGATCGTCACCAACTGCCGGCCGTCGGCCGAGGAGGCGTGTTGGACCACGCCATCGGCTGGGCCCACCCGTCAGCCGTCGTGTCGATGGAGGACGTCCGTCGGTTCGCGGATCCGGAGTACGCCAAGCTCAGCATCGCGATGCGTGACGGCCGGCGTGCCGATGCTGTCTTCGATCGGCTCCTCGCACGCGGCCAGGTCGTCGTCCACTCCTCGGAGGCAGAGCGGACTGACGCTCTCGCGAGAGCCGCCGCCGCCGGCGGCGCGCTCGTCGTGGCCGACACCCGCGACCAGGTCGCCGGCCTCAACGCCGCCATCCGCAACGAGCACGGCCACGACCTCGGAGCCGTGGTGACACAGCGAGGCGACCGGATCGGACTCGGTGACCGCGTCGCGACCCGACGGAACGACCCCGGACTCGGGGTGGCGAACCGGCAGACCTGGACCGTCGTCGACACCGGTGACGACGGCAGCCTCATCGTCCACTCCTCCGATCGCGGGCGCGATCGCGAGCTACCACCAGAGTACGTGCGCGCTCATGTTGAGCTCGCCTACGCCACCACCATCCACGGCGCTCAGGGCGAGACCGTCGACCACGCGCACGTCGCCATCGGCGAGACGACCGGGGCCGCGGCGGCGTACGTAGCCATGACCAGAGGCCGGCAGACCAACGTCGCCCACCTCGTCGCCGAGTCCGTCGAGGATGCCCGCAAGCAATGGATCGACGTGTTCAGCCGCGACCGCGCAGATCTCGGGCCCGCCCACGCCCGACGCCAGGCGATCGAAGCTGTCGACCGCTACGGACCCGCCGCGATGCGTCGACCGGGCATCGTTCCCCCTCCACCCGCCGCGGCGCCCAGCGACGGCCGAGCGCCTGGAATCGGGCTCTGACCCGATCTCGCAGGTAGGGGTGTGAGGGCGTCTGGTTTCGGGTGCTCGCCCCGCGTGTCATGCCTTTGGCGGTTGCGGGCATGTCCGTGGCCGGACCGTCTCCGGTCGTGGTTTCCCAGGTTCCT
>JBMOMG010000138.1:0-18227 GCA_049323155.1 Actinomycetota bacterium
CGATCAGCTGCGGCTCGAATGCCTGGATGCCGAGTCGGTGCAGGGTGGGCGCACGGTTCAGCAGGACCGGGTGCTCGGTGATGACCTCTTCGAGCACGTCCCACACGACCGGACGAGCCCGCTCGACCATCCGCTTGGCCGACTTGATGTTCTGCGCGTGGTTGAGGTCGACCAGGCGCTTCATCACGAACGGCTTGAAGAGCTCCAGCGCCATCTGCTTGGGCAGACCGCACTGGTGCAGCTTCAGCTGCGGGCCGACCACAATGACCGAACGGCCGGAGTAGTCGACGCGCTTGCCGAGCAGGTTCTGGCGGAACCGGCCCTGCTTGCCCTTGAGCATGTCGGACAGCGACTTCAGCGGCCGGTTGCCCGGACCGGTGACCGGACGACCACGACGGCCGTTGTCGAACAGCGAGTCGACGGCCTCCTGCAGCATCCGCTTCTCGTTGTTGACGATGATCTCGGGCGCACCGAGGTCGAGCAGTCGCTTGAGGCGGTTGTTGCGGTTGATCACGCGGCGGTACAGGTCGTTGAGGTCGGAGGTCGCGAAGCGGCCACCGTCGAGCTGCACCATCGGACGCAGGTCCGGCGGGATCACCGGGACGGCGTCGAGCACCATGCCGGTCGGGCTGTTGTTGGTCTTGCGGAAGGCCTCGACCACCTTGAGGCGCTTGAGCGCGCGGACCTTGCGCTGGCCCTTGCCGGTGGCGATGGTCTCGCGCAGCGACTCGACCTCGGCGTCGAGGTCGAAGCTCTCCAGGCGCTTCTGGATCGCCGCGGCGCCCATGTGGCCCTCGAAGTACTTGCCGAACCAGCTCTTCATCTCGCGGTAGAGCAGCTCGTCGCCCTCGAGGTCCTGCACCTTGAGGTTCTTGAAGCGGTTCCACACCTCGTCGAGGCGGTCGATCTCGCGCTGCGCCCGGTCACGCAGCTGCTTCATCTCCCGCTCGGCGCCGTCCTTGACCTTGCGGCGCGCGTCGGCCTTGGCACCCTCGGCCTCGAGCGCTGCGAGGTCCTCCTCGAGCTTCTTGGCACGCTCGTCGATCGAGCTGTCGCGACGGGTCTCCAGGCGCTTGCGCTCCAGGTCGACCTTCGCCTCGAGCGAGGACAGGTCGCGGTGGCGGGCGTCCTCGTCGACGTGGGTGATCATGTAGGCCGCGAAGTAGATGACCTTCTCCAGGTCCTTCGGGGCCAGGTCGAGCAGGTAGCCGAGACGGCTCGGCACGCCCTTGAAGTACCAGATATGCGTCACCGGAGCGGCGAGCTCGATGTGACCCATCCGCTCACGGCGCACCTTCGAACGGGTCACCTCGACGCCGCAGCGCTCGCAGATGATGCCCTTGAAGCGCACGCGCTTGTACTTGCCGCAGTAGCACTCCCAGTCCCGGGTGGGACCGAAGATCTTCTCGCAGAAGAGACCGTCGCGCTCGGGCTTGAGCGTGCGGTAGTTGATCGTCTCCGGCTTCTTGACCTCGCCGTGGGACCACTGACGGATGTCGTCGGCGGTGGCGAGACCAATCTTCAGCTGGTCGAAGAAGTTAACGTCGAGCACAGTGGCTGCTTTCCTCGTTATGTAGGTCTGTTTCGCTGGTCAGAGAGTGAGACTGCGGGGGCGCCGTACCGGACGACTCGACGGCCTGCCGGCGCCCCCGTGGCTCACACTTCCTCGACGCTGCTGGGCTCGCGGCGGGACAGGTCGATGCCGAGCTCCTCGGCGGCGCGGAAGACGTCCTCCTCCGCGTCGCGCATCTCGATCGCCGTGCCGTCCTGGGAGAGGACCTCGACGTTCAAGCAGAGCGACTGCATCTCCTTGACGAGAACCTTGAACGACTCGGGGATGCCGGAGTCGGGGATGTTCTCGCCCTTCACGATCGCCTCGTAGACCTTGACGCGACCAGGCACGTCGTCGGACTTGATGGTGAGGAGCTCCTGGAGGGCGTAGGCGGCGCCGTAGGCCTCCATCGCCCAGACCTCCATCTCACCGAAGCGCTGACCACCGAACTGCGCCTTACCACCGAGCGGCTGCTGGGTGATCATGGAGTACGGACCCGTCGAGCGAGCGTGGATCTTGTCGTCGACGAGGTGGTGCAGCTTCAGGATGTACATGTAGCCGACCGAGACCGGGTCCGGGAACGGCTCGCCGGAGCGGCCGTCGAACAGCTGGGCCTTGCCGTTCTCCTTGACGACGCGGACGCCGTCGCGGTTGGGCAGGGTCGAGGCCAGCAGACCGGTGATCTCGTCCTCGCGCGCACCGTCGAACACCGGGGTGGCGACCTTGGTGTCCTTCTCCGCCGACTCGGCGTGGATCTTGATCAGCCGCTGCTTCCAGTCCTCGTCGTCGCCCTCGACCTGCCAGCCGGTCTTGGCCAGCCAGCCGAGGTGGATCTCGAGGATCTGACCGATGTTCATCCGGCCCGGGACACCGAGCGGGTTGAGGATGATGTCGACCGGCGTGCCGTCCTCGAGGAACGGCATGTCCTCCACGGGCAGGATCTTGGAGATGACGCCCTTGTTGCCGTGACGGCCGGCGAGCTTGTCACCCACGGAGATCTTGCGCTTCTGAGCGACGTACACACGGACCAGCTGGTTGACGCCCGGAGGCAGCTCGTCGCCGTCCTCGCGGTCGAAGACCCGAACGCCGATGACCGTGCCGGACTCACCGTGCGGCACCTTCATGGAGGTGTCGCGGACCTCGCGCGCCTTCTCACCGAAGATCGCGCGGAGCAGGCGCTCCTCGGGGGTCAGCTCGGTCTCGCCCTTCGGGGTCACCTTGCCGACGAGGATGTCACCGGTGGTGACCTCCGCACCGATCCGGATGATGCCGCGCTCGTCGAGGTCGGCGAGCATCTCCTCGCTGACGTTGGGGATGTCCCGGGTGATCTCCTCCGGACCCAGCTTGGTGTCGCGGGCGTCGACCTCGTGCTCCTCGATGTGGATCGAGGTGAGGACGTCCTCCTGCACCAGCCGCTGGGAGAGGATGATCGCGTCCTCGTAGTTGTGGCCCTGCCACGACATGAAGGCGACCAGCAGGTTGGTGCCCAGCGCCATCTCCGCGTCGTCGGTGCAGGGGCCGTCGGCGATCGGCGTGCCGACCTCGAGCCGGTCGCCCTCGCTGACCAGCGGCCGCTGGTTGATGCAGGTGCCCTGGTTGGACCGGGTGAACTTCTGCATCTTGTAGGTCTTGTAGGTGCCGTCGTCGTTCATCACCTCGACGAAGTCGGCCGACACCTCCTTGACCACACCGGCCTTGTCGGCGACGACCACGTCACCGGCGTCGACGGCGGCGCGGTACTCCATGCCGGTGCCGACGAGCGGCGCGTCGCTCTTGATGAGCGGCACCGCCTGACGCTGCATGTTGGCGCCCATCAGCGCGCGGTTGGCGTCGTCGTGCTCGAGGAACGGGATCAGCGCGGTCGCCACCGACACCATCTGGCGCGGCGAGACGTCCATGTAGTCGACCTCTTCGGCCGGGATCACGTCGACCTCGCCGTGGCGCTGGCGCACGAGCACCCGCTCCTCGGCGAAGCGGCCGTCCTCGGTCAGCGCCGCGTTGGCCTGCGCGATGACGAAGCGGTCCTCCTCGTCGGCGGTGAGGAACTCCACCTTGTCGGTGACCCGACCGTTCTCGACCTTGCGGTAGGGCGTCTCGACGAACCCGAACGGGTTGATCCGCCCGAACGTCGACAGCGAGCCGATCAGACCGATGTTGGGACCCTCAGGGGTCTCGATCGGGCACATCCGGCCGTAGTGCGACGGGTGGACGTCACGGACCTCGAAGCCCGCGCGGTCACGCGAGAGACCACCGGGGCCGAGCGCGGACAGACGACGCTTGTGCGTCAGCCCGGCGATCGGGTTGGTCTGGTCCATGAACTGCGACAGCTGCGAGGTGCCGAAGAACTCCTTCAGCGCCGCCACCACGGGACGGATGTTGATCAGGCTCTGCGGCGTGATCGCCTCGACGTCCTGGGTCGTCATCCGCTCGCGGACCACCCGCTCCATGCGGGCCAGACCCGTGCGGAGCTGGTTCTGGATCAGCTCGCCCACGGTGCGCATGCGCCGGTTGCCGAAGTGGTCGATGTCGTCGGCGCGTACGTCGATCGGCGCACCGTCGCGGTCGAGCAGGTCGTTGCCCTGCGCGTCCTTGAGGGTGTCGTTGCCGGCGTGCAGCTGCACGATGAAGCGGATCGTCGAGACGATGTCGTCGATGGTCAGCGTCTGCTGGTCGAACGCCTCGTGCGTGCCGAGCTTCTTGTTGATCTTGTAGCGACCGACCTTGGCCAGGTCGTAGCGCTTGGGGTTGAAGTAGTAGTTCTCCAGCAGCGTCTGCGCGGCCTCACGCGTCGGCGGCTCGCCCGGGCGCAGCTTGCGGTAGATGTCGAGCAGCGCGTCGTCCTGGCCCGCGGTGTGGTCCTTCTCGAGCGTGAGCATCATCGACTCGTACTCGCCGAACTCCTCGCGGATCTGCTCGTTGGTCCAGCCGAGGGCCTTGAGCAGCACCGTGACGTTCTGCTTGCGCTTGCGGTCGAGGCGGACGCCGACCATGTCGCGCTTGTCGATCTCGAACTCCAGCCAGGCGCCCCGCGACGGGATCACCTTGGCGGTGAAGATGTCCTTGTCGGAGGTCTTGTCGGCGGTGCGCTCGAAGTAGACGCCCGGCGAGCGGACGAGCTGGGAGACCACGACACGCTCGGTGCCGTTGATGACGAAGGTGCCCTTGGGCGTCATCAGGGGGAAGTCGCCCATGAAGACCGTCTGGCCCTTGATCTCACCGGTCTCGTTGTTCATGAACTCGGCGGAGACGTAGAGCGGGGCGGAGTAGGTGAAGTCCTTCTCCTTGCACTCCTCGACGGAGTACTTCGGGTCGTAGAAGACCGGGTTCTCGAACGAGAGGGACATCGTGTCGGAGAAGTCCGAGATCGGGTAGATCTCCTCGAAGATCTCCTGGAGACCGGACTTCTGCGAGACGTCCTCGCCGTTCTCGAGACGCCGCGCGACGTCCTCCTGCCAGCGCTCGTTGCCGATCAGCCAGTCGAAGCTGTCGGTCTGGAGGGCGAGGAGCTGTGGAACCTCGAGGGGTTCCTTGATCTTGGCGAAGGAGATACGGCGCGGGTTGCTGCGTGCGGTGCTGGTGCTGCGCGAGGCGGCCAAGAGGGGTCCTTCCGAGGATCGCTCTGGTGGGGTCGGCTGCCAACCACGAACCAGCCACCGGGCAGGCTGGAGCGCATATGAGGGCAGACGCAACGACCAATACTAGTCAAGACGGCAGCGTCAGGCAACCCGGCGTGACGGCGTCTCGACTCCTCTCGGCGGAACTGCGAAGAAGCATGAACCGATCCTCCGGCGGAGTCAAGCAGCCACGGCGGCCGCACCGCCCGCCGGTCAGTACGACGTGATGCCGTCCACCCGCCAGGAGCCGTCCACCCGCACCATGTCGAACCGCACCCGGTTCAGCGCCACCGACGGCTCGCCGGTGGTCGCCGTGCTCGTGGTGGACTGGTTGACGAACAGCAGCACCGGCACCTCGTCGGGGTCGCGGTCGTCGGTGAGCACCATCGCCGACGACGCGAGCACGTCGGCCTCCACCGTGGCCTTGACCTGGGTGGCGCTGTCCTTGACCAGCTTGTCGAAGGTGTCGACGTACTCCTTGCGGTAGTCGTCGGTGAGGTACTTCGCCGCGGCGTCCCGGTCGGCGTCGAGAGACTCGTGGGAGTACGACAGCACCGCCGCGGCTGCGGCCTCGGCGGCGGCCGGCGCCCGGTCCAGCGCCTCCTGGTACTGCTCGGCCTGACGCGCCTCGGCCACCAGGTACGCCGCGACGCCGACCGCGACCGCGGTGACCACGCCGAGCACGGCGACCGCCCACCACGGGATGCCGCGCCTGCGTGCGCCACCGGTCGCGGCGGACTCGGCGACGGGCCGCTCGGACTCGGCGCCGGTCCGGACCGTGTCGTTGCTGGGCACGGACGGTGCCGCGGCCGCTGTCGCACCCGGCATCGGCGGCCCGGGGACCACGCCCGCAGGCTCCTCGGGCTCCGGCTTCGTCTCCGTCCGCGGAGCGGCGGGCTCGTCGGCCGGCGCCTGCTCCGCGGCCGGCGTGTCCTCGGTGGACTCGGCCCGGCCCTCGGCAGCGAGCCGGGCGTCGTACTCCTTGCGCCGCTCGGGGTCGAGCAGGACCTCGGCGGCCTCGTTGAAGAGCCGGAACTGCTTGGTGGAGCCGCCCTCGCCCGGCTCGAAGCGGTCGGCGGCGTCTCGCCAGGCCTTTCGGATCTCGTCGCGGGTGGCGTCCTGGGAGACGCCCAGGATGTCGTAGAGCGTGGGGTTCATGGCAGTTCCTCCCGCCTCAGGCCACGGCCGAGAAGTCGTCGACCAGCCACTCGCCGTCGACCTTCACCATCGAGACCTCCCAGCGGAAGTGCCGCTGCACGGGGCCCGCCTGGCTGGTGGCCTCGGCGTCGGCGACGACCAGCACCCGGGCGGAGTCGTCGTCGAGGGCGGCGACCGCGGAGGCCAGCACCTCGCCCTCGGACTCCAGGCCGGTCTCGTTGATCAGCGTGGTGATGTCCTCGATCTGTGACTCGAACGCGGTGCGTGCCGAGGTGCTCAGCAGCTCGTTCATGGACTCGGCATAGTCGTCGATGGACTCGGTGTCGTAGGTGTTGAACTGCACCACGAAGGTCTCCGCAGCACGGGCGACGTCGGCGCGCGCCTCGAGGTCCGCCTCGGCCGACTGCCACCGGGAGTACCCCCACACCCCGGCAGCGACGGCGGCGAGGAGCAGCAGCACGAGCACGGCGGCCATGGCCGTGCGCAACCGGCCGGATCCTCCCGGCCGCTCGGTGGTCGTGCTGTCCTCGTCGTGGTCTGCGGTCAGTTCTGCTCGGTCGCGAGCGGCTGGAGCAGCAACCACTTCCAGGACTCCTCTCCGAAGACGGACGCGGCGCCGCCGGTGTAGCTGATCGCTGCACTCGGGCTCGCATCGGTGTACTGGACGGTCCCCGTGCGGCGATCGTACGTGCCGACCACAGGCGCGCGGTACGCCGCACCGGCGCGAGGTGCGTGCTGCGCGCCGCGCGCGTTGGACTGGGACTGCGGCTCGGTGCACCGCGCGTCCATGTCCATCGGCTTGTCCTCGCGGTCCTGGGGGCCGCGGATCTGCCCCGGGTCGTAGCCCTCGGTGCAGACGTGCGGCTCCTGGGTGAGGATCAGGCCGAAGTGAGCGTCGTACAGCCCGCTGGCCGGGTCCTTGGAGACGACCGTGTAACCACCCTCGACGACGTAGGGGTAGACCACCAGCACCTGCTCGATGCCGTCGAGGTGCTTGACGGTCACCTCGCCGGTGGTGACCAGGTTGTTGATCAGCTGGCCGAGGTTGACCTCGTTGTCCTCCAGGAAGCGCCGCAGCTGGTTCGCGGTGGCGCTGCCGCTGTTGATCACCCGGCGCAGGTCGGCGTCGGAGTCCACGAGCGTGTCGGAGAGCAGCGCGAGGTCACGGGCGAAGCTGCGGATGTTCGAGGCGCTGTCGAGCTGGGTCTGCAGCACGGTGTTGCTGTCCTCGATCAGGGCCGTGGTCACGTCGAAGTTGTCGTTGGCGGTCGCGATGAAGGAGTTCGAGGTGTCGATGATCTGGCCGAGGGCCTCGCCGGTGCCGTTGAACGCCTTGCCCATCTCCGAGACCACGGTGCGCAGGCTGTCCTTGTCGACCGAGTTGACCATCTTGTCGAGGTCGACGAGCAGCTGCATGGTCGGGATCGGCGTCTTGGTCCGCGACTGCTCGATCTCCGAGCCGTCCCGGAGGTAGGGACCCTCCTCGGCGTTGGGCAGCAGGTCGACGTACTGCTCCCCCACCGCCGACCGGTTCGCGACCAGCGCGTCGGTGTCCGCGGGGATCTCCGCGTTGTCGTTGTCGATCTCGAGTACGACGTCCACGCCCTCGTCGGTCACGCGCAGCTCACCGACCTGACCGACCGGGACACCGCGGTAGGACACGCCGGCGCCGGCGAAGATGCCACCGGAGTCCGCGAAGTGCGCGACCACGCGGTAGGAGTCGTCGAACAGCAGCCGGTCGAGGCGGGCGTACTTCGCACCGACGTAGGCGACGCCGACCATGGTGATCAGCACGAACACCATGAGCTGGACCTTGGTCTTCTGGCTGATCATCGCTGCACCATCCCCTGGATCAGCAGGGCGCCGAGAGTCGGGTCGTAGCCGAGCTCGTCGGCGGACCTGGCTCCGCCGTCGGTCACCGTCGGGGCGCCGTAGAACACGTTCGCCGGCGCGGCGCGGCCGAGGCCGGGCAGCGGCAGGCCCGGAAGCAGCCCGCCGTCGTCCTCACCTGCGCCGTCCCCGTCGTTGCCCGAGCCGGGCGCCAGCGCGTCACAGATCGGGTTCTGCGGGAACTGGTTGCACAGCTTGTTCACCTGCTTGGGGCCGAGGTCCTGGCACGCGTCGCTGTTCGGGTCGAGGGTGTTGACGCACTTGGTGATGTCGTTGACCACCTCGATCGGGTCGACCGGCAGCTCGGGGATCGGCAGTCCGGGCAGCTGCGGGATGCCCTTGCTGAGGTCGATGTCCATCTGGATCGACAGGTTGGTGTAGTCGCCCATGTGCAGGTTGCGCGCCTGCGCGGGGTTGCGGCCGACCACCTCGTCGACGAACGGGTAGGTCAAGAACACCTGGAACGCCTCGGGCAGCGAGTCGCCGGCCTCGGCCAGCTTGGTGAGCACCGGGTCGAGCGCCTTCAGGCTGTCGATGGTCGCCGCCTTCGACTGCTTGATCACCCGGGTGCCGACCGAGCTCAGCTCGTTGAGCGCGCGCAGCATCTTCACCAGGTCGTCACGCTGCTTGTCGATCGACGCCAGCGCCTCGGGCATCTCGTCCAGGGCCAGCTCGATCGAGCCGCGCTGCCGGTTGACGGAGATCGCGAGGCGGTTGAGGCTCTCGATCGCCTGGACGATGTCGGCCTTGTTCTCGTCGAGCTGGCTCATGAACGTGTCGAGCTGGTCGAGGACCGACTTCACGTCCCCCTCCCGGCCGTCGAACGCCTTGTTGAGCTCGGCCGAGATCGTCTTCAGCTGGGCCACGCCACCGCCGTTGAGGAGCAGCGACATCGCACCGAGCACCTCCTCGACCTCGGGGTTGCGGCCGCTGCGCTCGAGCGGGATCACGTCGCCGTCGGAGAGGTCCGCACTGCTGGCGCCGGTCTCCGGCGGGGCCAGGGAGACGAACTTCTCACCGAGGAGGCTGGTCTGGCGGATCTCCGCGGTCGCGTTGTCGGGCAGCTCGACGTTGCCGCGCAGGGCCAGGGTCACCTCGGCGTGGTAGCCGTCGACGGCGATGTCGGTGACCTTGCCGACGGTCACGTCGTTGACCTTGACCGACGACTGCGGGACCAGGTCGAGCACGTCGCGGAACTCCACCTTGACGGCGTAGGACTCGTCGCCGAGGTCGGCGCCGCCGGGCAGCGGCAGCGAGTAGACGTCGAAGTCGCAGGCGCTCAGCGTCAGGGCTCCGACCGCGGCCAGCGCGGACAGCCTCGCCGCACGACCGCGGCCGATCTTGGGCGTGCGCATGGTCAGTCCACCTCCACGAGGCCGGCGAGCGACCGGTCGATGTGTTCGACGGGCTCGGGAGCGCGAGTCTCGCCGTCGGCGAGGGCGCCGGCGCGGCCTCGCCCGCCGAGACCGCCCAGCGCGCCCTCGATCAGCTTGCAGGCCTGGCCGCTCGGGTCGTTCGGAGAGACCAGCGAGCACAGGAAGGCCGACGGGTTCGCGCCGATCTGGCCGGGCAGCTCGCCCTGGTTCGACCGGGTGTCGAGGGTGCCGGTCGCAGGGTTGTAGGTCAGGAACAGGTTGTTCAGGGCGAGCGGGGCGACCTTGAGCACCTCGTCGAGCGCGTCGCGCTGCTTGACGAGGACCTTGCTGACCCGGTTGAGCCCGTCGATGTTCTCGCCGAGGCTCTTGCGGTTGTCCCTGACGAAGGTGTGGACCTGCTCCATCGCGATGCCGAGGTTGCGCAGCGACGCCGACAGGTCGTCACGCTCGCCCTCGAGCACCTCGGCCGCCTGGGCCAGCGACTGGTTGAAGTCGCGGACGGTCTGGTCGTTCTCCGCCAGCGCCGCGACGAACCGCTCCAGCTGCCGGGCGGTGCCGAACAGCTCGTCCTTGTTGTTGTCGAGGGTCCCGGTCAGCTTGCCGAGGTCCTCGATGGTCTGGTTGAACTGCTCGCCCTGGCCGGCGAAGTTGCGCGCCGTGGTGTCGAGCAGCCGGGTCAGCGCGCCCTCCTTGTTGGCGCCCTCGGGGCCGAGAGCGACGGTGAGGTCGTCGATGCTCTGGTAGATCTCGTCGAGCTCCAGCGGCGTCGAGGTCGACTCCGTGCTGAGCGTGGCGCCGTCGGCCAGCACCGGCCCCTCGGTGTAGACCGGGGTGAGCTGGACGAACCGGTCACCGACGATCGCGGGGGTGACGATCACCGCGCTGGCGTCGGCAGGCACCTTGTACTTGGCGTCGTACCACATCTTCACGGTCACGTCGGTGCCCGAGGGCGTCACGCTCTCCACCGCGCCGACGGGGACGCCGAGGATCCGGACGTCGGAGCCTTCGTAGAGCGACACGGTGCGCGGGAAGCTCGCGGTGATGAACTTCTTCTCCTGGCCGGGCAGGGCCAGCAGGACTCCCGCGACGACGACTGCGGCGACGGCGACGAGAGCGAGGGTCCGGGCGAACCTGTCCATCAGTCTGCTCCGGGAAGCGTGCTGGCTCATCAGTTGCCTCCGATCGCGGTGGGCGGGAGGTTCTGGATGTAGGTGTCGAACCACGGGCCGGTGCCGAGCGTGTTGGCGAAGACCCGGTAGAACGGCGCCATCAGCCGCAGGCTGTTGTCGAGGTTCTCCTGGTTCTTGTTGAGCATGTCCACGACGCTGTCGAGGTGGTCGAGCGCCGGCTTGAGGTCGGCCCGGCTCTGGCGGACCAGGAGGGTCAGCTCACGGGAGAGCTGGCTGGTCGCGACCAGCAGGTCGTGCACCGACTCCCGCCGCGCGACGAGCGCCCGGAAGAGCAGGTCGCCGTCCTTCATCAGCGTGACCAGGTCGCCGTTGCGGTCGGCCAGCACCCGCGAGACCTTCTGCATGTTGCCGAGCAGCTCGTTGAGCTGCTCGTCGCGTGCGGCGATGTTGGTCGACAGCGCCGACATGCCGCGCAGTGCGCCCTGGAACTCCTCGGGGGTGTTCTCCATCAGCGCGGCGAGGGTGTCGAGACTCTCGGCGAGCCGGTCGGTGTCGATCCGTTCGGAGGTGTCGGCCAGGCCTTCGAAGGCGTCGACCACGTCGTACGGCGAGCTGGTCCGCTCGACCGGGATGGTCGCCTCCTCGTCCATCTGGCCGGACCCGGCCGGCTCCAGCGCGAGGTACATCGCGCCGAGCAGGGTCTTCACCTTGATCGCCGCACGCGTCGAGGGCCCGAACTCCACGCCGTTCTCGACGTTGAACTCGACCCGCACCTTGTCGCCGTCCAGGTCGACCGACTGGACCTTGCCGACGCGGACGCCGGCGACCCGGACCTCGTCGTTGGTCTTGAGCCCACCCGCCTCGCTGAAGGAGGCGTAGTAGGTGTCGCCGCCGCCGATCAGCGGCAGGTCCTCGGCGCGGAAGGCGGCGAGCACGAGGGCGGCGATCACGGCGAGGCTGACCGCCCCGACGACCACCGGGTTCCGCTCACGGAAGGGAACGCTCATCCGAGATCACACCTCGCTGCCCCGACCTCGTAGTTGACGTCGTCGATGACCGTGCCGCCCGGGAGCGTGACCTGACCCTTGAAGGCACAGAGGTAGAAGTTGAACCACGACCCGTAGATCGCGGTCCGGCCGACCTTCTCCAGCTTGATCGGCAGCACCTGGAGCGCCCGGTCCAGCTCGCCCTTGTTGCGGTCGAGGGTGCCGGCCAGCGAGCGCAGCTCCTTGACGTCCTTGACCAGGGGCTTGCGGATGCCGGTCACCAGCCCCGACGTCTCGACGGCCAGGTCGGACACCGAGTCCAGCGAGCCCAGGATCGCGTCACGGTCCGCGGCGAGCCCCGAGAGGAACTGGCGCAGCTTGATGACCAGGTCGGAGAGCTCGGCGTCGCGTTCGCCGAAGGTCACCAGCACCTCGTTGAGGTTGTCGATCAGCTCGCCGATGACCTGGTCACGCTGCGCGAGGGTGCTGGTCACCGACGCGGTGTGCGCCAGCAGGCTCTCGAGGGTGCCGCCCTCCCCCTGGAAGACGGTGACGATCTCGTAGGACAGCTTGTTGATGTCCTCGGGCGAGAGTGCCTCGAACAGCGGCTTGAAGCCGTTGAAGAGCACGGTCAGGTCGAGCGCCGGCTGGGTCCGCGACAGCGGGATCGTGGCCCCCTCGCGCAGGATCGACGGGCTGCCGACCCCCTGGCTCAGCGCGATGTAGCGCTGGCCGACCAGGTTGCGGTAGCGGATCGCCGCGTTGGTGCCGGCGGTGACCTTCGACCCGCTGTCCACGGTGAAGGTGACCAGCGCCTTGTTCTTGTCGTGGATCTCGACGTCGTCGACCGAGCCGACCTTCACGCCGGCGATCCGCACGTCGTCGCCCTTCACGACACCGGTCGCGTCGCTGAACACGGCCTTGAACTGGTTCTTCTCGTTGAACGAGATGTTGCCGATCGTGACCACCAGCAGACCGGTGGCCAGCGTCGTGACGACGATGAAGATCAGCAGCTTGACCGCGTCGCCGGCGGTGCGCTTGTCGAGCAGGCTCATCGCAGACTCACCTCCGATCCGCGTGCCAGCGGACCGAACAGCAAGGTGGCCACGTCAGGAACGCCATCCACAGGGACTCCCATCACAGGTGAAGCAATCGCGTCGACGACCGAACGCTCGGCGGCGGTGCCGGCGTATCCGGAGGTCAGGTCGAAACCGGTGGCCGCGCGCGGCCGGAACTTGCCGTGCCCGTCCTCGACACCGTCGCCGACCTCGGACATCGGCGGCTGGGGGGCGGGGTTGGCCTGGGAGTACGGCGGAGTCGGCAGCGTCTCGCAGTGCGGGCCGTTCTTCGCGGTGTACTCCGGGTCGTCGGCCACGGTGTAGCCGGTGGGCTGCTTGGGCAGCAGCTCGAGGTTGATGTGCAGGGCCTGGCCGCGCCAGCCGCTGTTCATCTGCGGCAGCCAGTTGGCCATCCCCTCGGCCAGGCAGGGGTACTCGGGTGAGTACTTGGCCAGCAGGTCGAGCTGGGGCACGCTCACCTCGCCGAGGCGGATGATGTTGTCGCCGTTGGCCTCGAGGAAGTCCCGCGAGGTGTTGGAGAACCCGGACACGTCGTCGAAGAGCGCCTCGATCTTCTGCTCGTTCTCCAGGAAGGTGTTGCCGGTGGTGACGCTGTTGCGCAGGAACCGGGCCAGCTCGGGCATCACCGCGCGGTACTCGTCGGAGACCTCGCTGAGCATCTGCAGGTCCTCGACGAGCGCGGGGAGCTTGGGGTTCATCCGCTTCAGGTAGCCGTCGAGCGTCACGAGGTTCTCCCCGATCGCCTCACCACGGCCCTCCAGGGCGGTCGCGAGGGCGGTCAGGGTGTAGTTCAGCTCGGCGGGCTGGACCGTGCGGAGAAAGGGGTAGATGTCCTCGAGGAGCTGTTCGACCTCGGTGGCCACCTCGGACTCGGTGATCACGTCGCCGGCCGCGATCGGTTCGGGGTCCGGGGCGTCGGGGATCTGGAGAGCGACGTACTTCTCGCCGAACAGGGTCTTCGGCTGGATCCGGGCCGTCGCGTTGGCCGGGATCACGTCGAGCTTCTCGGGCTTGATCGCCAGCTCCAGACGCGCGCCGTCGCCGTCGGTGGCGATCTCGCGCACCTCGCCGACGATCACGCCGCGGATCTTCACATCCGCCAGGGCAGGCAGCTGGAGCCCGATCTTGGACGTGTGCAGGGTGACCGGGACGTAGTCGACGAACTGCTTCGTGAACACGGCGTAGGTGCCCCACACCCCGAGCAGGAGCAGGCTGAGGAACACGACGCCGAGCACGCGGTGGGCGCTTGCTGCGACGAGGGAGCTTCTGCTCATCGGAGTGCGACCTCCATGCCCCGGGCGAGGGGTCCGAACAGCAGCGACGCCACGTCGGGTACGGCGGTCTGCGACACGCCGAGGGCGGGCGCGGCCACGCTGTTGACGACCGTCCGCTCCGCGGAGGTGCCGGCGTAACCCGAGCTGAGGTCCATCCCGGGGACGGGCCGCTGCTTGCCGGTGGACTGCTCGACGCCGTCGGCGAGGTCGGGCACGAGGAAGTCCGGCGGCAGGTTGTCCTGGCCCCACTCGTCGGCGATCGCGCGGCGGCAGAGCTCCGGGTCGTGCGGGCCGCGCTTGTCGGCGTAGACCGGGTCGTCCTGCGGCCCGAACCCGCGCGGCTGCTTGGGCAGCGTCTCGAGGTTGATGTGGAGGGTGTAGCCACGGAATGCCTCGGCCTGCCGCGGCGCGATCTTCACGATCCCGTCAAGCAGGCAGGGGTACTCGGGGGCGTACTTCTCGTACAGCGGAAGCTGTGCGGCACCCAGCTGCCCCAGCCGGATGATGTTGTCGCCGTTGGCCTCGAGGAAGTCCCGCGACGTGGAGGAGAACGCGGAGACGTCCGCGAAGAGGGCTTGGATCTTCTGCTCCTTCTCGATGAAGGTGTTGCCGGTCGTGACGCTGTTGCGCAGCAGCCGGGCCACCTCAGGGACGGCCGACCGGTAGACGTCGGAGACCTCGCTGAGCATCTGCAGGTCCTCGACGAGCGCGGGCAGCTTGGGGTTCATCTTCTTCAGGTAGCCGTCGAGGGTGGTGAGGTTCGCCCCGATCGCCTCACCGCGGCCCTCGAGCGCCGTGGCCAGCGCGGTCAGGGTGTAGTTGATCTCCGCCGGCTGGACCGCGCGCAAGAGAGGGTAGATGTCCTCGAGGACGCGCTCGACCTCCATCGAGAGCTCGGCCTCCTCGATCTCCGCGCCGGGCTGGATCGCCGGTCCGGCCATCGATGCAGCCGAGGCGGGCTCGAGCGCGACGTACTTCTCGCCGAACAGCGTCTTCGGGATGATCTTGGCGGTCACGTCCGCGGGCACGGTCTCACGCTTCGCCGGGAAGAGGCCCAGGGTGAGCTCGGCGCCCTCGGCGGTCGAGGCCACGTCGACCACCTCCCCGACCACGACACCGCGCAGCTTGACGTCGGCGTAGTCGGGCAGCTGCAGGCCGATCTTCGAGGCGCGCAGGGTCACCTCGTCGTACTCGGTGAACGCCTTGTTGAACACCGCGTAGGTGAACCACACCGCGAGCAGGAGCAGCACCAGGAACGCCACGCCGAGCACCCGGTGCTCGATCGTGACGGCTGCTCTGAAGCCTCGCGACTGACGGTTCACCATGGGTCAGCCCGCCAGCCTCACGGTGGTGGTGGTGCCCCAGATCGCCATCGAGAGGAACAGGTCGATGACGTTGATCGCGACGATGGAGGTCCGCACGGCGTGGCCCACGGCGATCCCGACGCCGGCGGGGCCGCCCGAGGCGTTGTAGCCGTGGTAGGTGTGGATCAGGATCACCACGACCGCGAACACCAGCACCTTGCCGAAGGACCACAGCACGTCGCCCGGTGGCAGGAACTGGTTGAAGTAGTAGTCGTAGGTGCCGGTGCTCTGCCCGAAGAACTGGGTCACCGTCAGCCGGGTCGCGAAGTACGACGAGAGCAGGCCGACCACGTAGAGCGGCACGATCGCGATCAGGCCGGCGATCATCCGGGTGGTGACCAGGAACGGCATCGACGGGATGGCCATCACCTCGAGGGCGTCGACCTCCTCGGAGATCCGCATCGCACCCAGCTGCGCGGTGAAGCCGCAGCCGACGGTCGCGGCCAGCGCGATGCCCGCCACGAGGGGTGCGATCTCGCGGGTGTTGAAGTAGGCGGAGACGAAGCCCGAGAACGCCGCGGTGCCGATCTGGTTGAGCGCGGCATAGCCCTGCAGGCCGACCTCGGTGCCGGTGAAGAACGACATCGCCGTGATCACACCGACCGTGCCGCCGATGACCGCGAGCGCCCCGGATCCGAGGGTGACCTCGGCGAGGAGCCGCAGGATCTCCTTGCGGTAGCGGTGCAGCGTGCGGGGCGTCCAGGCGACCGCCTTGACGTAGAACGCGAGCTGGGCGCCGAGGGTGTCGAGGAAGCTCAGGGGCCGCTGGTAGGCCGACCTCAGCGTCGTACCGATGTCTGCCACGGGCTCACCCTGTCTTCGGCGGGACGAGCTGGAAGTAGATCGCGCTCATCACGAAGTTGACGACGAACAGCAGCATGAACGTGATCACCACGGCCTCGTTGACCGCGTCGCCCACGCCCTTGGGGCCGCCGGCGGCGTTCATGCCCTTGTAGCAGGCGACGATCGCGGCGATCAGTCCGAAGACCAGCGCCTTGGCCATCCCCTGCCAGAGGTCGGGCAGCTGTGCCAGCGCGGTGAAGCTGGCCAGGTAGGCCCCTGGTGTCCCGTCCTGGAGGATCACGTTGAAGACGTAGCCGCCGGAGACGCCGACCACGCTCACCATGCCGTTGAGGAACACCGCGACCAGCATGGTGGCCAGGACGCGGGGTACGACGAGGCGCTGGATCGGGTCGATCCCGAGCACCATCATCGCGTCGAGCTCCTCGCGGATCTTGCGGGCGCCGAGGTCGGCGGCGATCGCGGAACCGCCCGCGCCGGCGATCAGCAGCGAGGTCGCGATCGGGCCTGCCTCGCGGACCACGGCGAGGACCGACGCGGAGCCGGTGAACGACTGGGCACCGAACTGCTTGATCAGGCTGCCGACCTGCAGCGCGATCACCGCACCGAACGGGATCGCGACGAGCGCGGTCGGGATGATGGTGACCGAGGCGATGAACCACGCCTGCTGCAGGAACTCCCGCAGCTGGAACGGGCGCTTGAACAGCGCACGCGTGACGTCGAGGCCGAAGGCGAACAGCTTGCCGGCGGTGCCGACCGGCGCGAGCACCTTGGCTGAGGTGATCGAGGACATCGCGCGTCAGGCTCCGGTCGCCATCGACATGTTGGCGTCGAACGATCCCGGCGGGGGGACCACGCCGTGCTCGCGGCACCAGGCACCCGGCGGGCGCTGGCTGCGGCGGGGCATCCCGTTGGAGGGTTCGAGCTGCAGCGGGATCGGCGGCAGCGGGGGCAGCTCCTGGCCCTGCTCGGCGGCGAGCTCGTCGGCGTCCTTCTCCTCCGACATGCCGATCGGGCCGACCCGCTGGGCGTTGAGGAACTGGCGCACGACCGGCTCCTCGCTGGAGAGCAGCATCTCGCGCGGGCCGAACATCGCCAGGTGCTTGTGGTAGAGCAGGCCGATGTTGTCGGGCACCGTGCGCGCGGTGTTGATGTCGTGGGTGACGATCAGGAACGTCGCGTCGATCTGGGCGTTGAGGTCGACGATCAGCTGGTTGAGGAAGGCGGTGCGGACCGGGTCCAGACCGGAGTCCGGCTCGTCGAAGAGCACGATCTCGGGGTCGAGCACGAGCGCGCGGGCCAGGCCGGCGCGCTTGCGCATGCCGCCGGAGATCTCGCCGGGGAGCTTGCCCTCGGCACCGAGGAGACCGACGAGCTCCATCTTCTCCATGACGATCTCGCGGATCTCCGACTCCGACTTCCGGGTGTGCTCGCGCAGCGGGAAGGCGACGTTGTCGTAGAGGTTCATCGACCCGAACATCGCGCCGTCCTGGAACAGCACGCCGAAGAGCTTGCGGATCTCGTAGAGGTCCTTCTCGGAGCAGTTCGCGACGTCGAGGCCCTCGATCATGATCGAGCCGGTGTCGGGCTTGAGCAGGCCGATGATCGTCTTGAGGAACACCGACTTGCCGGTGCCCGACGGGCCGAGCATCACGCAGATCTCCCCGGCAGGGATGGTCAGGGTGACGTCCTTCCAGATGAGGTCTCGCCCGAAGGACTTCGTGAGTCCATCCACCTTGATCTCGACGCCCACGAGCGCCCTCCCTTGTCCGATCCGACGGTCCGTCGCCAGGTGTGCATCAGCGGTCAGATGGCCCCTGAGCACCTTCTCCCCGGCATTACCAACGAGTAAACCCGGGGTAAGTTACGCGACTCACAGCCCGGGGACCACCCCCATGTCGGACATGTCACGTGACCGGGGTCTCACAGTCTGGCGCCAGCGCGGGCCCGGCGCCAGGGGACGCGCCCGGGCACGCCGGGCCACGGAACGCAGCACGGCGGCC
>JBMOMG010000139.1:0-18097 GCA_049323155.1 Actinomycetota bacterium
CACGCTCAACACGATCCGCAGCTTCTTCTCCGCCGGGATCACAGGTGGTCTACCCATCGTGCTCTTGTCTCGCTTCCATGCTCAGAGGATCAACTAACTCCTCTGCCACGAAGTCTGACGCGCGACAATGGCACCCACAAACTGCCGATCACTGCGGCTATCCGGCGGGCGATCGGCAAGGGTGACGGGGACCAAGTCACGGTTCACCTGACAGCCCGCCGCAACTGAATCGGCACGCTGCTGAGGGCACCCTTTCACTCAGACGGCGTCCACGCCCGTCGAGCAGCCGCGCGGTGAGTCTTTCCGTCGCGACGGCTGGGGTCAGGATGGCGGAGACCCGGCAGGTGGTAGCCACGCTGCGCGGACTGCGTCGGCGACCTGTTTAAGACGAGATGGGGCGATCTGAGTAGGCCGGGCGCGGAGCCAGGCAACGAGCTCGTCGCCATGCACGTAGACGCATCGTTCCTCGACCACTCGTTGGGGGAAGTCGGCCCACCACACCATCACCGGGGTCACCCACTGGTTGATTCTGCTCTCGCGCGGATCCGCTCATTGGTCTCGCGTGCCAGGCGAAGAAGATGCGGCGTCCCGCTGTGCACGAAGTGCAGGTCGGGATCGTCGAGCCGCGTCACGATCACGCCGCCCTCATCCACGACCACTCGGCCGTCAGTTCGCTTGCTGTCCAGAACGAAGACGCCGCCAGTCCCAACCAGGACGTGATCCACGTTGCCGCTACCTCGGGGAAGGTCGTGGAGGACGATCCAACCCTCCCGCTCAAGCTTCTTGAGCTGCTTGCCGGTTGCCTGCTCACCGAAGGCCCCCCCGGCCACACCCACCAGCTGGCCGCCTACCAGCTTCGCCGCTGGTTCGCCTGGTGCGAGACGTATCGGCTCGATCCACTGGTCGGAATCCAGCGTGCCCACATCGAGCTATACATCCGTCACCTCGGCGAGGAGATCGTGGACCACCACTAGGAGGTGTCACACTGCTTGAGGACCTCAGGATTCCTCCGGGCAACCGGCTGGAGGCGCCGAAGAGTCAGAGGGCAGTCCGCTCGTCGGTCTCCTGCTTCTCGCGCCGCTGGTGCAAGCGCTGCCGAGCAGCCGGCAGGAAGGCCATGCATGGCGCGTCGGTTCCTGGGTGTTTCTCGTGCAGGTGGAAGATCCAACGATCCATCGCGGCCATGTATCCGTTGTCAGCGCCGCGACGATAGGCCGACCAGTTGCGACTGCCCCTGACGACGCACTCGGAGCAACTGATCTTGTAGATGAACTGCTGGTCCGCGTCGAGGTCGATCTTGACCTTGGCCAGGGGACCGGCCTCCGCGGCGGCTTTCCTCTCACGAGCGGATCGGCTCGCCGTCATGTGACACACCCCTGTTCGTGTTCGGCAACTGGAGCCTACGCCCACAGCGACGCGTCGTTCTCACGGTCCACCTCATAGCCACAGCGATGGAACCGCTGCTCAACCATGCCGGAACCAGACGCCAAGAAGGTGTGTCTTCCTCCGCCTGCCGGCGTCGTGGCACGAGCAGCTAAGTAGCCGACGAGAGGGCTGTACCTCGGTGCACCGAACGCGCCTCACGCCGTGCGCACGATCGGGACACTCATCAATGCCCGGGCGGGCCGTCGACGTTGACGGTGGGGACGCCGCCGCCAACCCGAGCGATCACCGCCAGGGATGGCTCCTGCGTGGGGTTCGACTCGCGGTGGACGGTCCAGGCCGGGACATGTACGAAGCTGCCGGGGCCGGCATCGACGTAGCCCTCGTGGCCCTCGAATTCGAGGCGGAGTACGCCGCGCACGATGTACAGGCTGGTCTCGTTGCGCTCGTGGTGGTGCCATCCGGAGACCGCTCCCGCCTCAGTCTCGACCTGGCCGGCCCAGAGGAGCGGCAGATCGAATGCCAGGGCGCGGGCCATTCCGGGCGTGGGGTCGGCGGCGGTCAGGTCGGCGGGCGTGAATACCCGCACCGGCCGAGGCAGTTCGCGGCTCATGGACTCAGGGTGCCACGGCCGCGTGCCGCTGCCGAGATGAGCAGGCACAAATGCGGGTGACGTCCCGACCTGCACTGGTCACCATCAGGTGGTTGGCCGAAGTCGCCCGCTAGGGTCCCGGCATGGAGGCCATCCCGCTGACCGCTCTGCTCCCTGAGGGGTTCGACCCCAAGCACTACAAGGTCCACTTCGCCGTCTGGAATCAGATCAAGCATCCGATTGACGTGCTCGCGAGCAACCAGGCGGAGTGGCAGGGCTGGAACTCGTGGCGCAGTGTGAAGGACGACTTCAATCGGGAGTTCATCTTCTCGGTCGCTCAGGACAAGCACGACGCGACGCTCTGGCTCTTCGGCGGGATCTGGGAGGTCCTGGAGCGCAGGCCCGCGCAGCAGGCGCACTCGTACACCGTGGCGCTGCGCGAGGATCTGATGGGCCCGTTCGTCCGCCGCCTGTGGATCCGTCACCAGAGGTCCGGTCGGAACATTCGCCGAACGATGGAGTCTGTGCTGCCCGCGATGACGGTCTCGTCGATCCTCGAGGAGCCGTTCACCGGTGACCCGTTCCCCGGACACGATCGGATCAACCACAGCCTCGCCGACCTTCAGGCGGTGGTCAGTCAGGCCCGGGCCGACTGGCGGATCGCCTTGGAGAGCATGAAGGGCGTCTACGTCATCCACGACAAGGAGACCGGGCGCCGCTACGTCGGGTCGGCGTACGGCGACACCGGCATCTGGCAACGCTGGACGACGTACGCGGCCACACTGCACGGCGGCAACGTCGGGCTGAAGGCACTGCTCGAGGAGAAGGGGGAGGAGGACTACAGGAGCAACATGCGGTTCGCTCTGCTCGAGTACTGGTCAATGCGTACCGACGACGGTCACGTCTTGGAGCGCGAGTCCTACTGGAAGGACGTGCTCCATGCCCGCTCCCTGGGCCACAACAAGAACTGACCGACTGTCCATCACTTGTCGAAGCCGCCCGGCCTCCATGAACGAGCCTGCCGCGCGAACCGCGTCGCTCCCGCGGGGGGGGATGTACGCATGCCGATCCGAGGCGCGTCTCGCCGCCGAAGTGCAGGTCGCGCCTACTCCTGAGGGAGGGCACGCGTGCGACACTGCCGAACGTGGACATGAAGACGTTCGACCACCTTGCGACTTCGTTCGAGGGTGTGCGACGCACGTCTGCGGGCGGCCTTGCTCGCTGGCAGTATCAGGGCCGGCTGGTTGCCCGTGAGCTGGATGCGACGCATGTGGTGGTGCGCGTGCCTTTTGATGTTCGCGACGCACTCCTCCAACAGCATCCCGACGTTTTCTCGGTGCCCTCCCGTTTCAAGAAGCACATGATGATCTGCGCCGATCTGGACGCCGGGGATGATGGCGCTGTCGAGGACGCCGTGGAATCGGCATGGCGGCATCAAGCTCGGGTGAGTGCCGACCCCGAAGCCGAGCTCGATCACAGGTGACCTCTCCGCGCGTGAGGCGCGGATCGCCGGTGGTCGACGCACAGTCCTTGATGCGGGAGTCGGATCAGCTCGCGACCACCGACGCGGCGAGATACACGTCCGATGGCATGGGATGAGCGAGCTTCCAGGTGATCGCGATGGGGCGATCGCCCGTGTGCGACACGTACGACGCCGGTCCGAGGAAGGTGTACGGCGCCGTGCCGAGCTCGTCGACGCGCTGCTGCCGAGTGAACAGCAGGACATGGCTGCCACGGGAGGCGTGGTTGAGGTAGCGCTGCCCCGTCGCTGACGCCACCGACGTGGTCGACTGCGACTCCCAGTGGAAGAGGTCGGGGCTGATCGCGTAGTCGCGGTACATCGTCGTGGGGGAGTAGTCGGCCTCAGACTTCTTCAGCGTCACGAAGAACGCATCGGTCTGCCATGGTTCCGAAAAGACGACCCCGGCCTGGAAGCTCTTGGGCACCCGCTTCAGGTGGGCATAGTCGAGCGCGGCCAGGATCTCCTCACGCTGATAGCGCGCGTGGACGCCGAGGGGCATCCCGCCCAACGCCCCGGTGAGCGACCTTGCAGTGTGTCGCGTCCGCTCGAAGCCCAGCTCGACGATGGTCAGCAGCTCATCGCGTGCCGCGGGCTCCTCGCGCAGGGCGGCGATGCCGGCGTCGTACGACTCGAAGTCACCGCCGTCGGGCCAGAGCGAGAAGAACAGCATGCGCGCGAAGTACTGCTCCTGCCTGCTCAGCTCGGCGTAGGCAGGAGCGTCGTCTGCCAGAAGCCGGGAGTACGCCGCAGCGCGGTCGGCATCGTCCACATGTGCCAGCGCGCGCACGCGTTTGAGCAGCTGGACCTCGTGCGGACCGCCGCCCCGTGTGGACAGGCCGGCATCCCGGCGCAGGCGAGTCCAGCTGCGGTCACCGCGGAGTACGTCGGACAGCTCGACGCCGCTCTCGTCGAGGAAGGACGCGAGATCATGGTCGCCGTACGAGCGGAGCTCCGCGACGATCTGCGACCACCGGCTGGTGACCTGCGAGCGGATGTTGGCCAAGACCGTGGCTTGCGTCTGCTCATCGAGCACGATCTGCGAACCCGAGGGCAGGAACGGGAAGCCACGCTCGACCTGGCGCTCCAGCTCCTTGCGGGTCGCCCCGGTCAGCGCCCGGTAGCGGGTGTCGAACCGGAACTCCGTGCGGTGGTGGCCGACGAAGTCCAGGGCTGTGAGCACCGCTTTGTCGTGCGAGCGCCGGAGCCCACGCCCCAACTGCTGCAGGAAGATGGTCGCGCTCTCGGTTGGGCGCAGGAACAGCACCGTGTCGACGTCCGGCAGGTCCAGGCCCTCGTTGAACAGGTCCGCTGCGAACAGGATGTTCACTCGCCGTTCGCGCAGGTCGGCCAGGGCCTGACGTCGTGCCTCGGAAGGAGTGTCGCCGCTCACCGCCCGTGCGGCGATGCCGGCTTCGGTGAAGACCTGAGCCATGTACTCGGCGTGGGCGACTCCGACACAGAAGCCGAGCCCGCGCATGCGGGAGAGGTCGACGACCTTGTCGCGCAGTTCCTTGAGGATGATCGCGGCACGGGCACGGTTGCCGGTGTAGACGTTCGACAGCTCGCTCTCGTCGTAGCGGCCGCGCTTCCATTCGACCTGACTCAGGTCGGTGCCGTCGGCGATGCCGAAGTAGTGGAACGGCGAGAGCAGGTCGGCGCCGAGGGCGTCCCAGAGCCGAAGCTCAGCAGCCGTCCTCCCGCCGAAGAACTGCCGGACGTCCACGCCGTCGGTGCGTTCAGGCGTGGCGGTCAGACCGAGCAGTTCCCGCGGTTGCAGATGATCGAGGAGGCGGCGGTACGTCGATGCCTCGGCGTGGTGGAACTCGTCGATGACGACGATGTCGTAGGAGTCAGGCGGGATGTTCGTGACGCCGTAGGAGGTGAGCGACTGGACACTGGCGAACACGTGCTTCCAGCGCTCCGGCCGGGCACCACCGACGTAGAGCTCGCCGAAGCTGCCGTCGGCCAGAACCTCGCGATAGGTGCGCCGTGACTGCTCGAGGATCTCTCTGCGATGTGCGACGAACAGCAGTGATGGCCGGTCCAGACTCGAGCCGCACAGCTGGCGGTAGTCGAGGGCGGCGACCACCGTCTTGCCGGTGCCGGTCGCGGCGACCAGGAGGTTGCGGTGCCGGTCGTGCACCTCGCGCTCGGCAGTGAGGGCCTCGAGCATCTCCTCCTGGTAGCGGTAGGGACGGACTTCGAGCCCAGACAGCGTGATGGTCACGCGGTCGTGCGTCTTGTGGCCGGATGCTTCGGCGAGGGCGTCGTCGAGGCGGTCCCGGTCGCGTTCGGGGAGATAGCGCTCGAACGTCGCGTCGTTCCAGTACGTGTTGAAGGTGGCCTGGAACTTCTCGATCAGGCTGGGCGTCGCGACCTTGGACAGCCGGACGTTCCACTCGACACCGTCCAGGAGCGCTGCCCGTGACAGGTTGGAGGAGCCGACGTACGCCGTGTTGAAGCCGGTGTCGCGGTGAAAGAGCCACGCCTTGGCGTGCAGCCGAGTCCGCAGCGCGTCGTACTGCACGACGACCTGGGCGCCGAACTCCTCGACCAGGCGGTCGAGGGCCTTGCGTTCGGTCGCTCCCATGTAGGTCGTGGTGATGACGCGCAGTGGCGCACCACGCTCGCGGAGGCGCCGCAGCTCTGGCTCCAGAACGCGAAGGCCATGCCACTTCACGAACGCCAGGAGCAGGTCGACCCGGTCGGCGCTCTCCAGCTCAGCGCGGAGCTCGGCCCCGAGCGAGGGCTCGTCGTGGGCGTTGGTGAGGAGTGCCGCCTCGGACAGGGGAGTGCTCGGGCGGATGAGACGACGGTTCTCCTGCCCTGGACCGGCCGGGCGGGAGAGTGCGAGCAGCTGGCGCGCGTCGTGCACAACGGGAGGGTCTGGTTGCGTGATGGCTGAAAGCAGGTCGTTGACCAGCTGGAGCCGTCTGCCCTCGTCCCTGGTGGCCTCCAGCACGCGGATCAGCTCGGCCGCGACGTGGCGGGACAGTACATGGGGCTGGTCGGCCGGATCGACATCACCGACCAAAGCTTGGAGGTGAGTCGCGCGCTCGAGACGGGCGTCGAGCTCGCGCGTGATCAGAGACTCGTAGATGCCTTCAAGCAAGAGCGCCCCCGTCAGCCGACTCAGCCACATGGCGAGCTTGCCATGCGACCCTCGTTGTGTGCGGGAGATACACACGATTCCGGGACAGGACAGCCCGGAGGCTTCCGGTGCTATGGTCCGGCTCATGGAGGGAACCGTGCTCATCGCGTCGCTGTCGACGAGCCGTTCCGTCATGCCCTCCCACGTGCCGTCGGGCGCCGTACTGCTCGCCATCGAGCTGGCGCGCGAGGCCCGCGGCATCCGCGGACTCGACGTACTGCGCCGCAGCGTCGACCGCGCTCCGCCGGTCACGTCCTGATCTCCAGCCAGTGACGACGGGACGCCCGATTGGGGCAGCCCGTGCCCGCCCTGTTCAGGGTGCTCGCTCAGCGCTTCCCAAGGACTGACCATGACCACTTTTGCCACACCCGACGAACGCGCCGACCGCGTCGTCGCGCCCGACCACCTGCCCGACAGCTCCCGACTCGAGATCTCCGACCCGGACGCCGTGTCCGGTTACCTCCGTCGCGTGGCGGAGGTACGACGCCAGCAGCTGGAAGCTCTGCCCGCCGCGTCCCTCGACCCGGTCGTCACTGCACACCGCGCCAGCGTCGAACGGATCCTCGAGGACGTGAACCTGGCCCTGCGCCGGCTCGACGAGGGGAGCTACGGCACCTGCGCCGACTGCGGCGCGGAGATCGTCACCGAACGCCTCCGGCTGCGTCCGTGGGCGACGACCTGCACCCGATGCGTCCAGAGAGGGAGATGACGATGCACCAGCGTGTGGCCGTCGTCGGGGCCGGCATGGTCGGCCTCGCCACGGCATGGTTCCTTCAGGAGCGTGGCGTGCACGTCACCGTCTACGACCGCCGTCACCCAGGAGCCGGCTCCTCCTGGGGGAACGCCGGCTGGCTGACGCCCGCGCTCACTGCGCCGCTGCCGGAGCCGGCTGTGCTCAGGTACGGCGTGCGGGCGGTGCTCGACCCGGCCTCGCCGGTCTACGTCCCGATGCGGCCTGACCCGGGGCTGCTCAGGTTCGTGACCGGGTTCGCTCGGCACAGCACGCACCGCCGCTGGGGTCTCGGGATGCGGGCCTACGCACCGCTGAACCGGATCGCGTTGGATGCCTTCGACCAGCTCGTCGACGGTGGTGTCGAGGCGCGCACCACCTCGGCAGACCCGTTCCTGGCGGCGTTCCGCAGCGACCAGGACCGGGCGGTGCTGCTCGACGAGCTGCGCGGCATCGAGGCGGCCGGGCAGGAGGTGAAGTACTCGCTCATGACCGGCACGGAGGCACGGCAGATCGAGCCGACGCTGTCGGAGGCTGTCGCGTCGGTGATCCGGCTGGAGGGGCAGCGGTACCTGAACCCGCCTGCGTTCGTCGACGCGCTGGCGACGGCGGTGTACGACCGCGGCGGCGAGCTCATCGAGGGGACGACGATCCGGGGCGTCTCGCAGATCGCTGACCAGGTCCGGGTCGAGGACGCCGGCGGTGCGGCCCGCACCTTCGACGCCGTCGTGGTGGCGAACGGGGCGTGGCTGGGCCGGCTGGCCCGCCGGCTCGGGGTACGGCGGACGGTCCAGGCAGGTCGTGGCTACAGCTTCACCGTCGACGGGGAGCGCCTCCCGGCCGGGCCGGTGTACTTCCCGGTGCAACGGGTGGCGTGCACGCCGCTGGACACCGTCGACGGGCCTCGCCTGCGGGTCGCCGGGATGATGGAGTTCAGGGGTCCCGACGACCCGCTCGACCGGCGACGGATCACTGCCATCGTCAACGCCGTTCGTCCGCTGCTCGACGGTGTGGACCTCGACCGGCGCACCGATGAGTGGGTCGGGTCTCGGCCGGTCACCACCGACGGGCTGCCGCTGATCGGCGCGACCACGTCCTCACGGGTGTTCGTCGCCGGCGGGCACGGTATGTGGGGGATCGCCCTCGGCCCGGTGACCGGCAGGCTGCTGGCCGACCGGATCGTCAGCGGTGTCACGCCGGCGGAGCTGGTGCCGTTCGACCCGCTGCGCTGAAGGCGCAGCGGCGCAAGAACGCCGCACTTCTCGTCGCCATCCAAGAACGCTTGCGGGACCTCCGTGGGAGGATGCGAGCCATGGCACAGTCGCTGGCGGGTCGGGCCGAGAACCGGATGCAGGCAAGGATCCTGGCCCACCTGCGTGACGAGGGCTCGCTCTCGCGAGCTCAGCTCGCTGACAGGCTCGCGGTCTCACGTACGACGATCGCCGCCGAGGTCTCCCGCCTGACCGAGCTGGGGCTGGCGGCGGAGATCGGGCAGGCTGCCTCCCGCGGTGGGCGGCGCTCAACCCTCGTGGACCTCTCGCCGACGATCCGCTTCGTCGGTATCTCGATCGGCGCAACCTCCGTGTCGGTGGCGATCACCGACGGCCGGCTCGGCGTACTCACCATGCACACCGAGGACTGCGATGTGCGCACCGGACCGGAGAAGGTGCTCGCGACGGCGTTGGAGCTCGCGCGCAAGCTGCTCGCCGAGCAGGGCGTCACCAAGCCGTCCGGTTGCGGAATCGGTGTGCCGGGGCCGGTCGACTTCCACCGTGGCATCCCCGTGTCTCCGCCGATCATGCCGGGGTGGGACGGGTACCCGGTCCGTGATGCGGTCTCCCGCGAGCTCGGTTGCCCGGCGGTGCTGGACAACGACGTGAACGTGATGGCGCTGGGGGAGCAGCACTCCGGTGTCGCCAAGTCCGCCGAGGACTTCCTCTTCGTCAAGATCGGCACCGGCATCGGTTGCGGGATCGTGGTCGACGGGTCGCTCTACCGCGGGGTCGACGGCTGCGCCGGCGACATCGGGCACATCCGCGTCGAGGACTTCGGGCCGGTGTGCGCGTGCGGCAACACCGGGTGCCTCGAGGCGTTCTTCGGCGGTGCTGCGCTGGCGCGCGACGCGACGGCCGCAGCTCGGGCGGGACGGTCCGCGGTGCTGGCGGAGTACCTCGAGGCGGGCGAGGGAACCGTCACCGCCGCCGACGTCGCCCAGGCGGTCACCCGCGGGGACGCGGTTGCCCTCCAGCTGGTCCGCGACGGCGGCCGGCGGGTCGGCGAGGTGCTCGCCAGCCTGGTGTCGTTCTTCAACCCCGGCCTGATCGTGATCGGCGGTGGCGTCACCGCACTGGGCCACGTGCTCCTGGCCGAGATCCGCGGCGTCATCTACCGCCGCTCGCTGCCGTTGGCCACCGGCAACCTGCCGATCGTGCTCAGCGAGCTGGGCGAGGAGGCCGGGCTGATCGGTGCCGCGCGGCTGGTCAGCGACGCGGTGTACGACGCTCCGCGCTGATCGGGTCTCGGCGGATCAACGGGTCTCGACAGGCTCGACCAGCGGAGCCCTCGACGTCCGAGGCCTCGACGAGCTCGACCAGCGCATTGGTCTCGACGAGCACGACCGACGTGCCACGACTTTGTAAATCTTCTGGACAAAGTGTTGACGGCAACTTTGCGTCAAACCTAGTTTGGTGGCAATCAGCAGGGCGCCGCCCGGGGACTGGGCGGCGCACCCCAGGAGAGGGGGCGGGTCGCCGTGGCCGAAGCGTCAGCCGCCGGTGCGAGCGCCCTCCGCGCTGTCCTGGGGCCTGCCGCGTCGTGCGGCATCGGCGCGACCATCGACGTCGACCGGCTCAGCGTCGTAGCGCTGGCTCCGGACGGCAGCCGCGTCGAAGACCGCACGGTGTGGACGGACGTACGCGCGCTCTCCGCGCACGAGGTCGTCGACCGGACGGCCGCGCTCGTCACCGAGGTGCGTGGAGCGCTCGGCACCCACCAGTCAAGGCTTTGCGTGGGCGTCGCCGGGCTGGTCCGGCTCGCCGACGGCACCGTGGTGACCGCGCCGAACCTCGGCTGGCGGGAGGTCCCGCTCGCTGCGATGCTCGCGGAGCGCCTTGGAGAATCGGCCGGCCCGATCTGTGTCGAGAACGAAGGCAACCTCGCCGCTGTCGCGGAGGCGGCTGTCCGCGGCCCTGCGTGTGAGGACCTGGTCGTGCTCAGTGGTGGCGTGGGGCTCGGCGGCGGGGTGTACTCCGGCGGCCGGACGCTGCACGGCAAGGAAGGCTTCGCCGGCGAGCTCGGGCACCTGAAGGTCGACCCACAGGGCAACCGTTGCGGTTGCGGGCGCACCGGGTGCTGGGAGACCAAGGTCGGGCTGCGCGCCCTGCTGACCGCGGCGGCAGACCCCGACGACCCGGTCCACGACCCTGCGGCCGCGCTGACGGTCCGGCTGGCCGAGGTCGACCGGCGCGCCGAGCTCGGCGACGTGCGTACCCTCTCGGCGCTGCACCAGGTCGGCGGCTGGCTCGGCGTCGGCGCAGCCGCGCTCGTCAACGTGCTCAACCCGGGCGTGATCGTGCTCAGCGGCTACTTCGTCCCGCTGGGGCGCTGGCTCCTGGAGCCGATGCGCGACGAGCTCACCGCCGGTGCCATCGCTCCGCAGGCCGGCGGTTGTCGCGTCGAGCTGTCGACGCTCGGTATCGACGCGGTCGCACGCGGAGGAGCGCTCACGGCGTTGCGCAGCGAGGTAGGGGCCGGTCGCGCCGAAGCGCAGCAGACGGAGGAGCCAGACATCGCCGGCCTCATCGCCACCCCGTCGATCGGAGGGACCTCGTGACGCTCGACCCGTCGGCCGCCCCGCTGCTGCAGATGCGCAACATCGTCAAGACGTTCCCGGGGGTCCGGGCGCTGGAGGGAGTCGACCTCGACGTGCGCCGCGGTGAGGTGCACTGCCTGGTCGGACAGAACGGCGCCGGCAAGTCGACGCTGATCAAGACCCTGTCCGGGGCGCAGCAGCCCGACTCCGGGGAGATCGTCTGGGAGGGGCAACAGGTCTCGCTGCCCACTCCGATGAGCGCGATGAAGCTGGGGATCGCCACGATCTACCAGGAGCTCGACCTCGTCGACGGGCTGACCGTGGCGGAGAACCTCTACCTCGGCCACGAGCTCTCTCGCGGCGGGATGCTGCAGGCCAAGGAGGCCCGGCGACGCGCCCAGGAGCTGCTGGGCCGCCTCGGCCACCCCGAGATCAAGGCCGGCTGGGAGGTCGGGCGGCTCTCGCCGGCCGGCAAGCAGATCGTGAGCATGGCGCGGGCCCTGTCCCGCGACGCCCGGCTGATCATCATGGACGAGCCGTCCGCGGTGCTCGACTCCGGCGAGGTCGACAACCTGTTCCGGTTGATCGGCGACCTCAGCCGCGACGGCGTCGCGGTCATCTACATCTCCCACCGGCTCGAGGAGATCCGGCAGATCGGCGACCGGGTCACCGTCCTCAAGGACGGCCGCACCGTCGCCACCGGCCTGTCGACGCGGGAGTCGCCGACCCAGGAGCTGATCCGGCTGATGACCGGCCGGTCGATCGAGTACGTCTTCCCCGAGCGCCGCACCGGCCCCTCCGACACCGACGTCGTGCTCGAGGTCGAGGACCTCGGCCTCGCCGGCGTGTTCTCCGACGTCAGCTTCAGCGTCCGCGCCGGGGAGATCCTCGGCCTCGCCGGGCTGGTCGGCGCCGGCCGCTCGGAGATCCTCGAGACGGTGTACGGCGCGCGCAAGGCCGGCTCGGGCACGGTCCGGGTCGACGGCAAGCGGCTCCGGCCGGGATCGGTGCACCAGGCCGTCGCCGCCGGGGTCGGCCTCGCGCCGGAGGAGCGCAAGAGCCAGGGCCTGCTACTCGACGAGGCGGTGTACCGCAACGTCACGGTCTCCTCGCTCGGCCGGTTCGCCCGCGGTGGGTTCCTCAACCGCGGTGAGGAGCGGTCGGCCGCGAGGGAGATCACCGAGGCGCTCGACGTACGTCCCGCCGACGTGGACCGCGCCGCACGCACCCTCTCGGGCGGCAACCAGCAGAAGGTCGTGCTCGCCCGCTGGCTCATGCGCGACTGCCGCGTGCTGCTGCTCGACGAGCCGACCCGCGGCGTCGACGTCGGGGCCCGCAGCGAGATCTACGGGCTGGTGCGCTCGCTGGCCGACCGAGGCGTCGCCGTGGTCGTGGTCTCCAGCGAGGTCGAGGAGGTGCTCGGCCTGGCCGACCAGGTCCTCGTCGTCCGTGAGGGCGCGATCGTGCACCGCGGAAGCAGCGAGGACATCGACGAGCACCAGGTGCTCGACCTGGTCATGTCAGGGAGTCCGGTGTGAAGGAGGACAGCGTGGACTCGACCCAGTCACAGGCCACCGTGTACGACGGTGACAGCGCGCTCGCGCCGCCGGCGCGACAGACCAGGGGCTCGACGCTGCGGGCGATCACCAGCTCGAGCATCGGCCGCAACCTCGGGCTCGTCCTCGCTCTGCTGATCCTGAGCGCGGTCGGGTTCGTCACCGCCGGAGAGCGTTTCGGCAGCGTCGACAACCTGATGACGATCCTGCGGCTGGCGTCGGTGATCGGCGTGGTCAGCGTCGGGATGACGTTCGTGATCACCGGCGGTGGCATCGACCTGTCCGTCGGCGCGATCGTCGCCCTGTCGTCGGTGTGGGCGACCACGCTCGCCACCCAGACGATGGCCGCGGACCTCCACTGGATCGTGATGGTGTTCACCGCCCTGGCGGTCGGCACCGCCTGCGGGCTGGTGAACGGGATCCTGGTGGCGTACGGCCGGGTGGTCCCGTTCATCGCGACGCTGGCGATGCTGGCCGCGGCACGGGGCCTGGCCGAGATCATCGCCAACCGGCGCACCCAGATCATCACCGTGCGCGAGTTCGTGGACTTCTTCGGCGGCACGGTCCTCGGCGTGCCGATGCTGGTGATCATCTTCGCGCTCGTCGCGATCGCCGGCTGGGTGCTGCTCAACCGGACCACCTTCGGTCGTCGTACCTTCGCCGTCGGCGGCAACCCCGAGGCCGCGCGCCTGGCCGGCGTGAAGGTGCAGCGGCACACCGCGATGCTCTACGCGCTGGTCGGCTTCGCGTGCGGCATCGCCGCACTCATGCTGATGGCTCGTACGACGACCGGCTCCTCGACGCACGGGACGCTCTACGAGCTCGACGCGATCGCCGCGGTCGTCATCGGCGGCACCCTGCTCTCCGGTGGCCGCGGCACGATCGGCGGGACCGTCCTGGGCGTGCTGATCTTCACCACGCTGTCGAACGTCTTCACCCTCAACAACCTGTCGATCTCGGCGCAGTCGGTGGCCAAGGGCCTGATCATCGTCGTCGCCGTGCTGCTCCAGCAGCGCTTCGCCGATCGCAGCACCAAGACCTGAGGCGCCCCGCGCCTCCCCATCAGCTTCTCGGGACGCGGTCCCGCACCAGGCAACAACACACCCAGCAAGGAGTCACGATGAACCACCGCTCTGCTTCGCTCAAGCGCCGGCTGCTCGTCAGCGTCGCGGCGTTCGCCACGCTCGGCGCCATCACCGCGGGCTGCACCAGCAACACCGCCGAGGGTTCCGGCGACAACGAAACCAACACCAACCAGAACGCCGCCGCCGGCTCCAACGACGAGACCGGCGAGACCGTCACCATCGGCTTCTCCGCACCGGCCGCCGACCACGGCTGGATGGCCGCGATCACCCAGCGTGCCCAGGAGGAGGCCGAGAAGTACGACGACATCGAGCTCGTCGTGGCCGAGGGCACCAACGACGTCAACCTGCAGATCAGCCAGGTCGAGACCTTCATCAACGACAAGGTCGACGCGATCGTGCTGCTGCCCTTCGACGGCGCCGCGCTGACCCCGGTGGCGATCAAGGCCATGGAGGCCGGGATCCCGGTGATCAACGTCGACCGCGAGTTCGACAGCCCCTTCGCCGCCCGCGCCACCGTCCTCGGTGACAACTACGGCATGGGCGTCTCGGCCGGCACCTACATCTGCGAGCGGCTCGGCGGGAAGAAGGACGCCGTCGTCGCCGAGATCGCCGGCATCGACTCGCTGCCGCTGACGCAGGACCGCAGCCAGGGCTTCAAGGACGCTCTCGCCGACTGCGGGCTGAACGTCGACAACCGCGTCGCAGCCGAGTTCACCGTCGAGTCCGGCGAGCGCGCCGCGGCGAACCTGCTCCAGGCCGCCCCGAAGATCGACGCGATCTGGAACCACGACGACGACCAGGGCGTCGGCGTGATGGCCGCGATCGACAACTCCGGCCGCGACGAGTTCTTCGTCGTCGGTGGCGCCGGTTCGGCCAACGTGATGCAGGAGATCAAGTCCGGTGACTCGCTGATCGAGGCCACGGTCATCTACCCGTCGACCCAGGGCGCCGACGGCATCCGCCTGGCCCGCCTCGTGGCGCAGGGCAAGGCCCTCGGTGACCTCGTCGAGGTCGAGGTGCCGCGCGAGATCATGCTCTACGCCCCGGTCGTCACCAAGGACAACGTCGACGACTTCCTGCCCATGGCATTCCAGTCCTGACCGCCGTACGCCGCAGCGGCTGACCGCCGTACCGACCCACGGACCACCCATGGACAGGACGTGACATGAACAACCAGACACCGAACCAGCTCGGCGTGGGGATGGTGGGCTACGCCTTCATGGGCGCCGCCCACTCCCAGGCCTGGCGCAACGTGCACCGGTTCTTCGACCTGCCGCTCACACCGCGGATGAGCGTGCTGTGCGGACGGGACCAGGGGCGGGTGACCGCCGCGGCCGGCAAGCTCGGCTGGGAGAGCACGGAGACCGACTGGCGGGCCCTGATGACCCGCGACGACGTCGACCTCGTCGACGTCTGCACCCCCGGTGACACGCACGCGGAGATCGCGATCGCCGCGCTGGAGGCCGGCAAGCACGTGCTGTGCGAGAAGCCGCTGGCCAACACCGTAGAGGAGGCCGAGGCGATGGCCGCGGCGGCCGACCGAGCCGCCGCGAACGGGGTCCGCTCGATGGTCGGGTTCACCTACCGTCGGGTGCCCGCCATCGCGCTGGCCCGGCAGCTCGTGCAGGAGGGTCGGCTCGGGACGATCCGGCACGTGCGGGCGCAGTACCTCCAGGACTGGATCGCCGATCCCGACGTACCTCTGTCCTGGCGGCTGCAGAAGGAACGCGCCGGGTCCGGTGCGCTCGGCGACATCGGGGCGCACATCATCGACCTGACCCAGTTCATCACCGGGGACAAGATCAGCTCGGTGAGCGGGATGATGCAGACCTTCGTCACCGAGCGGCCCGCGCCCGCGGAGTTCAGCGGGCTCTCCGGCGTCGCCGGCAGCGGTCGCGGGGAGGTGACCGTGGACGACGCGGTCGCCTTCCTAGCCCGGTTCGGCGGCGGGGCGTTCGCCACCTTCGAGGCCACCCGGATGGCGACGGGACGCAAGAACGCGATCCGGATCGAGGTCAACGGTGAGAAGGGCAGCCTGGCCTTCGACTTCGAGGACATGAACCTGCTGCACTTCTACGACGCCACCGAGCCCGCCGCCACCGCGGGGTTCCGGCGGATCGTGGTCACCGAGCCGGAGCACCCCTATGTGGCTGCCTGGTGGCCTGCCGGTCACCTGCTCGGCTACGAGCACGGGTTCGTGCACCAGGCCGCCGACCTGCTGACCGCGATCGCGGAGAGGAGGGACCCGCTGCCGTCGTTCGCCGACGGGCTGCAGATCCAGCGCGTGCTGCGCGCAGTGGAGGACAGCTCGGAGAAGCAGGCCTGGCAGGACGTCCCTGTCTGACCGCTGCGAGGCCCCTGGGCCTCGACCCAGTGACGTGAGCAACCGAAGGAAGACACCATGGCACGACCGATCACCCTGTTCACCGGCCAGTGGGCCGACCTGCCGTTCGAGGAGGTGGCCCGGCTCGCCTCCGAGTGGGGGTACGACGGGCTCGAGATCGCCTGCTGGGGCGACCACCTCGACGTCTGGCGCGCCGCGGAGGACGACTCCTACGTCCGGGACCGCCTCGACATCCTCGAGAAGTACAACCTGCAGCTGTTCACGATCTCCAACCACCTCAAGGGCCAGGCCGTCTGCGACGACCCGATCGACGCCCGGCACCAGGCGATCCTGCCGGCGAAGATCTGGGGCGACGGCGACCCCGAGGGTGTGCGGCAGCGTGCGGCCGAGGAGATGAAGATGACCGCCCGCGCCGCCCAACGGCTCGGGGTCAAGACGGTCGTCGGCTTCACCGGCTCGTCGGTGTGGAAGTACGTCGCGATGTTCCCGCCGGTCACCGAGGAGATGGTCGAGGCCGGCTACCGGGACTTCGCCGACCGGTGGAACCCGATCCTCGACGTCTTCGACGAGTGCGGAGTCCGGTTCGCCCACGAGGTGCACCCCTCGGAGATCGCCTACGACTACTGGACGACCGTGCGCGCGCTCGAGGCGATCGGGCACCGCGAGGCGTTCGGGCTCAACTGGGACCCCAGCCACTTCGTGTGGCAGGACCTCGACCCGGTCGGCTTCCTGTGGGACTTCAAGGACCGGATCTACCACGTCGACTGCAAGGACGCGAAGAAGCAGGTCGGCAACGGCCGCAACGGCCGGCTCGCCTCGCACCTGCCGTGGGCCGACCCGCGTCGCGGCTGGGACTTCGTGTCCACCGGCCACGGCGACGTGCCGTGGGAGGCGTGCTTCCGGATGCTGAACACGATCGGCTACGACGGGCCGATCTCCGTGGAGTGGGAGGACGCCGGGATGGACCGGCTCGTCGGTGCACCCGAGGCGCTGGAGTTCGTCCGTCGGCTGGCGTTCGATGCGCCCGAGGCGGCGTTCGACGCGGCGTTCAGCAGCACCGAGTAGATCACCGGGGGAGCACCGGCCCGTCCCGACCACGCAGGGCGGGCCGGTGTGCTGCTCGGCGGCGGGTTGCGCAGAGGGTGCTGACGGACGCGTTCATTCGGGGTTGGACGCCGGCGGATGCACCCCGGTGTCGGTTCGTCGTTGCCGGCGAGTCAGTTGTCGGAATGCACGTGAGCGTCGGCGTGATCGCCAGCCATGCGCGGCTGGCGACGGCTGGCCTTTCGCGCCAGCGACAGCGCGATCGCCGCACGCGGCACCAGGAGTGCCATCAGAGGGACCATCAGTCACAGGTGGAACCAGACGGAACCGGCAAGCAACACGACACCGGCGATCAGGGCGTGCCTGCCCGACAGCGTTCCGACCCTGCCGTCGTCACCCACGCCCAAGAAGTGGCTGACCTTGTCCATCACCTGTTGGTCCCTTCAGAACGTGGGTCGCTCCGTCGTCGGGCGTGAACATCTTGCACCGTGCTGGGCTCGAACAGGTGCGCAATGCGTTGGATACCGGCCAGAGCTCCCGACAAGCCGACGAGGAGCGCAGCGGACCCAGGACTGGCTCAGGCGGCACGCTGGTTGGACATGAACCCCGCCTGCAACGCTCATCCGTTGCGCGAACCAGGCGCCACGACGTCACCTGCTTGCGGAACTTCTCGGCTGCTGGCCGCCGGGTTGGCACGCCAGGTTTCGTCCACAGCTGGGCAGTGGTCGCGATCGTCCCCAACTTTCGAACAGATGTCCTGCATCTCTGCTTGAGTGCAGTAGCCTCGGTGGCTGTGGAGAATCAGCGCCCGGTCGGCGGTGTGGACTACCCGCGCACGTTCCAGGAGTTCAAGCAGTGGTTCCCCGACGACGCCGCATG
>JBMOMG010000140.1:0-17921 GCA_049323155.1 Actinomycetota bacterium
GAGAGCCCGTAGCCGAGCGCCGAGAGCAGCGCGAGCACGACCGCCACGGGGTCAGCTGGCCAGCGCGCCCACGAGCCAGACCGCCGTCGCGAACAGCGCGGCGACCAGCTCGACCAGGACCGACAGGCCCACCGCCTTGACCGTGGCGACCGTGGTCGGCCAGGCCCGCTCGTGGCCGACCCGCGGGAGCTCGGCGAGATAGACCCCGAGCACGAAGCCCAGGAACAGGCCGATCACCGGCACGACGAAGAACCCCACGATGGCGAGGACCCCGCCCGCCACGATGGAGCGGGTGGGGACTCCCGAGGTCCGCAGACCGCGGCCGGGGACGACGTACTTCACCACCGCACCGACAGCGAGCAGGGTGGTGACGAGCGCGAAGACGAACCAGCCGGTTCCGGTGCCGGTGTCGAGTGCCCAGACCAGCACGGCGGCGAGGATCAGGATCGAGCCGGGCAGGACCGGGACCACGATGCCGACGAGCCCGACCAGGATCGCGAGGCCGACGAGGATCTCCACGGAAGTCACGGACGCACCCTTTCACACGACGAGGGCCCCGCACCGGTCGGTGCGGGGCCCTCGTGAGAGCGGGGGACCGGGATCAGCGATCGCTGTCCGCGGTCGTGGACGGACGGTCGGTGAGACGGTCGGTCTCGTCGTGGACGTGGACTGCGATCTCGCGAAGCTTGTCGCCGTGCTCGCGGGCGTGGTGCGCGCAGAAGAGAAGCTCGCCGCCACCGGAGAGCTCGACGCGCAGGTAGGCCTGAGCACCGCAACGGTCGCAGCGGTCCACAGCCGTCAGCGGGGTACTGGGGGCAACTGCAGTGGTCACTTGAGGCCTCTTTCCTTCCATGGTGTCCTGCTCAACGTAGCGGCTGGCTCCAATGTTCCCTGTTTTGCCGAGGGCCAATCCTCGCCGTCCACTTCGTCTTCACCTGACATCAACATCCAATCACGCGGGAGTAATCCCTCCGCAGGGGGCTTCCGGCCCGCAGTGGGGTGACCCTTGACACGTGCTGTGCTCGCCGACTGGTCGGCTCGACCAGTGTGACGTGGTGCGGGCCGTCCGGTTGCCGGTTTCCACCAACCGAAACGCCCCGTTGTCGCATCGTGACATGACACACATCGTGGCCGTTCCCGAGCGCGAAGGCCGGTAGGCGTGGCGTTCCGGGCGTTGGGCGTGTCGCGGGTAGATTTGCCGGGACGGCGGACGCACCCCGTCGAGAGCTACTGCGTTGAGGAGCGACGTGCCAGCCCGCACTGCCGGAGGAACGAAGATCGACAACTCGTACAACGCCCACCACCTCCTCGTCCTGGAGGGGCTCGAGGCGGTCCGCAAGCGCCCCGGCATGTACATCGGCTCGACCGACTCGCGGGGGCTGATGCACTGCGTGTGGGAGATCATCGACAACGCGGTGGACGAGGCGCTCGGCGGTTTCTGCACGCGCATCGACGTCACCCTGCACCGCGACGGCTCGGCCGAGGTGCACGACAACGGCCGCGGGATCCCGGTCGACAAGGAGCCCAAGACCGGGCTGTCCGGGGTCGAGGTGGTCTTCACCAAGCTGCACGCCGGCGGCAAGTTCGGCGGCGGCTCGTACGTCGCCACCGGCGGTCTGCACGGCGTCGGCTCCTCGGTGGTCAACGCGCTCTCGGCCCGGCTCGACGTCGAGGTCGACCGGTCGCCGGCGACCCAGCAGATGTCCTTCCGCCGCGGCACCCCCGGCGTGTTCGACGGGGAGGGCCCGGACGCGGGGTTCACCCCGCAGTCGGGGCTCCACAAGGGTGCCCGGGTGAAGAAGGGCGTCACCGGCGCCCGGGTCCGGTTCTGGCCGGACCGGCAGATCTTCACCAAGGACGCCACGTTCACCTTCGACGAGCTGGTCACCCGCGCGCGTCAGACGTCGTTCATCGTTCCCGGCCTGGAGCTGGTGATCCGTGACCTGCGCGGTGACCAGCCGGTGGAGGAGAAGTTCCGCCACGACGGGGGGATCACCGAGTTCTGCGACTTCCTCGCCGCCGACGAGCCGGTCAGCGACGTGCTCCGTCTGCAGGGACACGAGAAGTTCACCGAGACCGTCCCCCTGCTCGACGACAAGGGTCACATGACCCCGCAGGACGTCGAGCGCGACCTCGCGGTGGACGTCGCGGTGCGGTGGGGGACCGGCTACGACACCGAGATGCGCTCGTTCGTGAACGTGATCGCCACGCCCAAGGGCGGCACGCACGTCTCCGGCTTCGAGCAGGCGCTGACCAAGACCTTCAACGACGTGCTCCGCGCCACCAAGCAGCTCAAGGTCAACGACGCCGACGTGATCAAGGACGACGTGCTGGAAGGGCTCACCGCGGTGGTCACCGTCCGGCTCGCCGAGCCGCAGTTCGAGGGCCAGACCAAGGAGGTGCTCGGCACCCCCGCGGCACGGTCCATCGTCCGCAAGGTGGTCAGCTCGGAGCTCAAGAGCTTCCTCACCTCGACCAAGCGTGCGGAGAAGGCCCAGGCCAAGCTCGTGATGGAGAAGGTGGTCAACGCCTCCCGCACCCGCATCGCCGCGCGCCAGCACAAGGAGACCCAGCGCCGCAAGAACGCCCTGGAGTCCAGCGCGCTGCCGGCCAAGCTCGCCGACTGCCGCTCCAACGACATGGAGAAGAGCGAGCTGTTCATCGTCGAGGGCGACTCGGCGCTCGGCACCGCCAAGCTCGCCCGCAACTCGGAGTTCCAGGCGCTGCTGCCGATCCGCGGCAAGATCCTCAACGTGCAGAAGGCCTCGGTCGGCGACATGCTCAAGAACGCCGAGTGCGCCTCGATCATCCAGGTGGTGGGCGCGGGCTCCGGGCGGACCTTCGACATCGACGCGCGGCGCTACGGCCGGATCATCTTCATGGCCGACGCCGACTCCGACGGTGCCCACATCCGCACCCTGCTCACCACGCTCTTCTTCAAGTACATGCGCGAGCTGATCCTCGAGGGCCGGGTCTACTCCGCCGTGCCGCCGCTGCACCGCATCGAGCTGGCCAACCCGAAGAAGGGCATGGACAAGTACGTCTACACCTACTCCGATCCCGAGCTGCAGCGGAAGCTGGCCGAGCTGTCGAAGAAGGGGATCCGCTGGAAGGAGCCGATCCAGCGCTACAAGGGTCTGGGTGAGATGGACGCCGACCAGCTCGCGGAGACCACGATGGACCCGCGGCGGCGGACGCTGCGGCGGATCACCGTCGACGACGCCGACGCCGCCGCCCAGGTGTTCGAGCTGCTGATGGGCTCGGAGGTCGCTCCCCGCAAGGAGTTCATCGTGCAGGGTGCCTACGAGGTCGACTCCGAGGCCATCGACGCCTGAGGCGCCAACCGTGCGCCCACGCGGCGGTCAGAGCAGGCGTTCCAGCCGGCCGGTGTCGACGTCGTACATGAACCCGCCGACCTCGGTGCCCGGGGCGATCAGCGGGTAGGAGCGCGCCATCTCCACATCCTCACGCAGACCGGCGAGCTGGTCCTCGACGACGAGGAAGGTCTGCCAGGCGGCGTTCTGGCCACTGGCGGCGCTGATCCTGGTGCGCAGCTCGGCCTGGGACCAGCGGGCCGCCGCGCACCGGGTGTGGGGGATGACCATCACCCGGCGCACGCCGAGCAGGTGGGTGGCCAGCACCAGCGCCTCCAGGACGCGCGGGGTGACCCGGCCGCCGGCGTTGCGGATCACCTTCGCGTCGCCGTGAGCCAGGCCCAGCATCGGCAGCGGGTCGATCCGCGCGTCCATGCAGGTGATCACGGCGAGCCCGGCCCGTGCCTCGCCCTGGTGGCCGCCGCGGTCGAAGGAGTCGGCGTAGGCGCTGTTCGCGGCGAGGATGTCGTCGAAGGTGTCGTCCACACCGCCAGACTAGGCGGTTTTCAGGACTCGATCGGGTTGATCAGACCAGTATCTACGTCGTAGATGAAGCCGCCCACCTTGACCGTGTCGGGGATCAGCGGGTGGCTGCGCACCTTGGCCAGGTCCTGCCGCAGTGCCGCCTCCTGGTCGGTCACGACGCCGAAGCTCTGCCACGACGCGTCCTGGCCGGCCGAGCTGCCGACCCGCTGCTGGAGCTCCTGCTCGCTGGCCGAGGCCATCGCACAGCGGGTGTGGGGGATCACCAGCACCCGGTCGACGTTGAGCAGGTGCACCGCAAGGACGAGTGCCTCGAGCGCCTGCGGGGTGATCCGGCCGCCGGGGTTGCGGAAGATCTTCGCGTCGCCGGGCTGGAGCCCGACCATGCCCAGCGGGTCGATCCGGGAGTCCATGCAGGTCACCAGCGCCACCCCGGCACGGGCGACGCCGTCGAACCCGCTCAGCGCGAACGTCTCGGCGAAACGGCGGTTTGCTTCCAGGAGGTCATCGAAGTCATGGTTCACGAGCCGAAGGTTAGCGAACCTTCACCTTCCTCCACGAGGGTGTACCAGGTCATGGGCTTCAGTGCCTTCCCGCACGACTCGGCCCGCAGGACCTCCGGATTTTCCCGCGCCTCGACCCGGACCGTCCACGACCGGCCGTCGTCGTGATGCAGCGTGGTGGTCCAGCTGCGGTCGGCGGTCTGCTCGTGGGCGGTGACCCGCAGCGCGTCGAGGCCGAGCACGTGGTGCTCCCTGCGCACCGCGAGCTCGGCGGCCTGGGCGGGCGGGTGCCAGGTCGACCGGCCCCGGCTGCCCTGGATCACGGTTGCGCCGCGCTCCGCGGCACGGAGCAGCTCCCCGGCGGTGCCGACGTCGAGCCGGCCGTGCAGGGTGCCGGCCGGCAGCAGCACGGCGGTCGGGGCGAACCGGTGTCCCGAGGTGTGTGTGACCTCCCAGACCTGCTCGGGGTTCACTGCCGCCGCACCCAGCGCGACCGGCCGACCCTTCACCGCACAGCAGACGTCACGCTTGGCGTTGGTGCACACCAGCAGGTGCGGGCGTTCGGAGGGAGTCAGGGTCGCTAGCGACCGCCGTACCGCCTCCAGGTCGCCGTCGCGCAGCGCGGCCCAGTCGGTGTCCAGCAGTGCGGCAGGGTCGGTGACGGTGCCCTCGAGGAGCCAGGCCACGCCGGGCCGGGTGTGCGCGACGAGGACCCGCCGGGGCGTGCCGTGTGCGTGCGGCTCGTCGGCGTGCCGGCCGGGCCGGCGGATCAGCGAGGGACGTACGTCGTGGGCGCCGGCCGCGGCCTCGAGCGCGCGACCCACCTCGGGGTCGAGGTGGCTGTCGGTGAGGGCCTTCGCGCCCCAGGGGCCGTTCTGCTCCAGCGCCACCCAGGCGAGGGCGTACGGCGCGGTGCCGTGCATCGGCTCGGCGACCGCGAGGGAACCGTCGCTGCAGCTGAGGCCCGTCATCGCGCCACCTTCAGGCTCCGGAACGTCACCAGCGCGAGGACCGCCGCCAGCACCGCGCAGACCGCGGCGCCGACGAAGACCGTCTGCAGCTGGGCGAGGCCGGCCTCCTTCAACATGACGGTGTACGCCGAGCACCGGCTCGGTCCACCGCACACCTCCGACGGCGCGGGCAGGTCGACCTGGAGGCTGTAGTAGCGGCGCAGACCGATCGTGGTGAGGGCCGAGATCCCGACGAGCATGCCCACCATCCTCGCAACGACGAGCAAGGCGCTGGCCACGCCGTGCACCGCGTCGGCGGTCGCAGCCAGGAGAGCGGCGTTGACCGGCGCCACGGCGAGCCCGAACCCGAGACCCCCGATCACCAGCGGGACGGTCGCGACGGCGTGGTCGAGGCTGTCGAGCCCCCAGCCGCTCATCCAGGCGAACGCGGCGGCCGCCAGGACCATGCCGGCGGCGGTGACGACGCCGGTCGGCAGCCGCCGGACCAGGAACCCGCCCAGCAGCGCGCCGACCGGCAGCGCGACCAGGAACCGGAGCAGGACCAGCGCCGCCATCAGCTGGGAGTCGGGGTAGACGGTGACGCGGGCGAAGATCGGGATGTCGACCAGGGCGGCGATCAGGGCGGCTCCGACGAACAGGCTGACCAGCAGCGACCCCCATGCCGGGGTGGCCGCGAACGCGCCGTGGGGCACCAGGGGCGCTGCGGCCCGCCGGTTGTGCAGCCAGAAGAGCAGCACGGCCAGCGCGGAGGCGGTCAGCAGCCAGGGGCCGGCAGGTGAGAACACCTGGACCTCGGGGTCGGCGGTGGCGAAGGCGAGGATCACCCCGCCCAGGGCGAGCGCGATCAGCGAGGCACCGAGCAGGTCGGCGCTGCGTCCCACGGCCACCCAGCCACGCAGGTCGAGCACCGGGTGCGGTGCGGTCAGGCTGCGTGCGACGAGCAGGACCGTCGCCGCGTAGAGCGCCAGGGCGAGCGGCGTGAGCCACCGGGAGTCCCCGGCCACCGGCACGAACGCGAGACCGGAGGTGATCCCCCGGGTCAGCCGGTCCGGCTCGAGGAGCACCAGGGTCAGCAGCGTGAGCGCGAGCGCGACGAGCAGCATGCCGACGACGTCGCGGCGGGCCCGGCCCGGCGTGTGGGGCTCGCCTCGGAGCGACAGCAGGGCGGCTGCCAGCACCAGGCCGACGGCGAGGTTGACCCAGAAGATCGCCTCCCAGTCGGCCAGCGCGAGCACCAGGGCGCCGTACAGCGGGCCGAGCACGCTGCCGACCTCCTGGACGGCGCCGACCACGCCGAGCGGCACTCCGCGCCGCGCGGGCGGGTAGATGTCGGCCACCAGCGCCAGGGTGGCCGGCACCAGCCCGCCACCGCCGACGCCTTGGAGGAAGCGGCCGGCGACCATGCTGGTGAGGTCGTAGGAGGCGGCCGTCACCAGGGAGCCGAGCGCGAAGACCACCAGCGACCCGACAAGCACCGGCAGCCGGCCGCGCAGGTCCGCGATCCGGCCGATCAGCGGGAGCATCGCGACGTAGCCGAGCAGGAACCCCGACACGATCGGGGCCGCGCGCTGCAGCTCGTCGACCGCGAGCCCGGCACCGGACATCATGTCCGGCAGCGCGAGCACCACCACGTAGGTGTCGGCGGCCGCGAACGCGACCGCGACGGCGGCCACGCCGAGCAGCAGCCGCGGGCTGGTCCTCACGGAGCGGTGATGTCCGCGGTGGTGCCGTAGCTCGCGAAGCCGACCGTGTAGGTGACGGCATCGGTCCCGGGGTAGAACGGCCCGGTCAGCACCGCCTCCCGCAGCCGGCCCTCGTCGTCGACGGTGAAGGTCGCGTCGAAGTCGCTGTCGGCAGACGCGCTCGGGATGATCGAGGCGACCACCTCGCCGGGCACCGTGGCGGTGTAGCCGGACAGCACGTCCTCGCCGTCGCGGACCTGCTCGCCCTCCTCGACACCCTCGGCCGAGGTCAGCAGCGAGGACAGGCCCTCGTCGGGGTCCATCAGCCCGGCCGGGTCGGGAGCGGCGTACGCCGCGGGGTCGACCTCGACGAACTTCGTGGTGAACGGCAGCTTTGCGTAGACCTTGCCGTCGACGGCCACGACGGGCACGTCGGCCGGGAACCCGCCGACCGCCACCTCGAGGTCGCCCTCGAACGCAGGTGCGTGCGTGCCGACCCCCTCGGCGCTCAGGATGCCGTCGACGCCCTTGGGGAGCTCCTCGGTCGAGAGGTCGATGCGCACGCCCGAGGTCTCGTCGAGCTTCGTCTTGGCGGCGGCGAGGACCTCCTCCGGGGTGGTCTCGTCCTCCTGCGCGTCACTGGTGCAGCCGCTCAGGGCGAGCACGGCCAGCAGGCCGGTCACGGCGGCGCGGGTGAACGTCATGGGGGTCAGCCTTTCACGCCGGCTGCGACCGGGGGGTGCAGGGCGGTCGCCGGCGAGGAGCACGCGGCGATCGGCTGCGGCGCCGGGACGCCCGACCCGTCGCGTCGGCCGTTGGCCTCGGGCAGGTCGACCGGGGCTCCGCTGGCGGCGGCGGCCAGTGCCGGACCGGTGCCGGCCCACGCCTGCACCAGCGTGTCCTCTCCCTTGAGGAAGCGGTGGCAGCGCACGCCGCCAGTGGCCCTGCCCTTCGCGGGGTACTCGGTGAAGGGGGTCACCTTCACCGAGCCGGCCTCGGTGCCGGGCAGGGCGGTGCTCGAGCCCGAGACGGTCACCACGACCGTGCTCTCGTCGGGTTCGAAGGCGGTGAACGACACGACCTGCTCGCCGGAGGTGACCCGGACCCCGGCGACACCGCCGCCGGCCCGGCCCTGCGGGCGCACGTTGGCCGCGGAGAAGTGCAGCAGCTGGGCGTCGGAGGTGACGAAGCACAGCTCCTCCTCACCGGTGCGCAGGTCGACGGCGCCGACCACCCGGTCCCCGTCGGCGAGCCGGATCACCTCCCAGTCGTCCTTGTTGCTGAGGTACTCCGGGTTCACCCGCTTGACCACGCCCTGGGCGGTGCCGAGGGCGAGCCCGGGGGAGTCGGCGTCGAACCCGGCCAGGGTGAGCACGCGCTCGTCCACGTCGAGCGAGAGGAACTCGCTGACCGGAGCCCCGCCCTGCAGGTGCGGGGCGTTCGCGGTGGCCGGCAGGGTCGGCAGGTCGAGGACGTCGAGCTTCATCACCCGCCCGCGCGTGGTGACCGCACCGACCTGCCCGCGAGCGGTGGTGCGTACGGCGGACACGATCACGTCGTGCTTGCTGCGGCCGCCGCCCGAGCCGGGCTCCTCGAGCCCGGTGGTGCGGGCGAGCAGACCGGTCGAGGAGAGGTACACCACGCACGGGTCGTCGGCGACCTCGAGCGGGACCGCCGAGGTCACGGTCTGCCCGGCGGACTCCAGCAGCACGGTCCGGCGCGGGGTGCCGTAGGTCTTCGCCACCTCGGCGAGCTCGTCGGAGACCACCTGGCGCAGCAGCGTCTCGTCGGCGAGGATCGCGTCGAGCTCGGCGATGGTCTGCTCCAGCTCGGTCTTGCGCTTCTCCAGCTCCAGCCGGGAGTACTTCGTGAGCCGGCGCAGCGCCATGTCGAGGATGTAGGTCGCCTGGAGGTCGCTGAGGTCGAAGACCTGCATCAGCCGCTCCTTGGCCTCCGCGGCGTTCTCGCTGGAGCGGATCAGCTGGATCACCTCGTCGATGTCCAGGATCGCGATCAGCAGGCCCTCGACCAGGTGCAGCTCGTCGGCGGCCTTGCCGCGACGGTAGGCCGACCGGCGCCGGACCACGTCGTAGCGGTGGCCGAGGTAGACCTCGAGCATGTCCTTGAGGCCGAGCGTCCGGGGCTGTCCGTCGACCAGCGCGACGGCGTTGATGCCGAAGCTGTCCTCCATCGGCGTGTGCTTGTAGAGCTGCTCGAGGAGCGCCTCGGGGTGGAAGCCGTTCTTGACCTCGATCACCAGCCGCAGGCCGTTGGTGTGGTCGGTGAGGTCCTTGACGTCGGAGATGCCCTGCAGCTTCTTGGCCTGGACCATGGTCTTGATCCGCTCGATGACCTTCTCGGGCCCGACGCCGTACGGCAGCTCGGTGACCACGATCCCCTTGCGGCGCGGCGTCACGTTCTCCACGCGGGCGGTGGCGCGCATCCGGAACGACCCCTTGCCGGTGTCGTAGGCGTCCCGGATCCCGTCGAGCCCGACGATCTTGCCGCCGGTGGGCAGGTCCGGGCCGGGGATGAACCGCATCAGGGCGTCGAGGTCGGCTTCCGGGTTGGAGATCAGGTGCCGGAGCGCCTGGACCACCTCGACGAGGTTGTGCGGGGCCATGTTGGTCGCCATGCCCACCGCGATGCCCGAGGCGCCGTTGACGACGAGGTTCGGGATCGCCGACGGCAGCACGGTGGGCTCGAGCTCACGGCTGTCGTAGTTCGGCTTGAAGTCGACGGTCTCCTCGTCGATCGAGGTGGTCATCGCCAGCGCCGCCGGCGCCATCCGGCACTCGGTGTAGCGCATCGCGGCCGGGCCGTTGTCGGGCGAGCCGAAGTTGCCGTGGCCGTCGACCAGCGGGACGCGCAGCGACCACGGCTGGACCATCCGGACCAGCGCGTCGTAGATCGCGCCGTCGCCGTGCGGGTGCAGCCGGCCCATCACCTCACCGACCACGCGCGCGCTCTTGACGTGTCCCCGGTCCGGACGCAGGTTCATCTGGCCCATCGTGTAGAGGATCCGGCGCTGCACGGGCTTGAGCCCGTCACGGGCGTCGGGCAGGGCACGGCTGTAGATCACCGAGTAGGCGTACTCGAGGAAGCTGCCGCGCATCTCGTCGCCGACGTCGATGTCGACGATGTGCTCCTCGAAGTCGTCGGAAGGCGGTTCAGGCTTTGTGCGCTTGGCCATTGCGCCATTCTCACCCGGAACCGTCCTGGCCCGTGCAGGGGCACGCCGTTGTTCGTCCCGAGGCGCTAGATTGCCTTGCGTGAGCGCCTCAGATCCTGCTCAGACGACCGCCCCGGCCTACCCACGACACTGGGAGGCCGACGTACTCCTGCGTGACGGGCACACCGCGCACCTGCGGCCGATCTCGGAGGACGACGAGCAGCTGCTGGTGGACTTCTACGCCCAGGTCTCCGCGGAGTCGAAGTACCTGCGCTTCTTCGCGCCGATGCCCACGCTCTCCGAGCGCGACGTCAAGCGCTTCACCCACGTCGACCACCAGGACCGGGTCGCGTTCGTGCTCACCGTCGCCGAGAAGATGATCGCGGTCGGCCGCTTCGACCGGATCCCCGGGCCCGACGGGACGCCGGGGGACGAGGCGGAGGTCGCGTTCCTGGTCCAGGACGCCCACCAGGGTCGAGGGATCGCCCAGCTCCTGCTCGAGCACCTCGCGCAGGCCGGGCGCGAGCGCGGCGTGAAGAAGTTCGTGGCCGAGGTGCTGCCGGAGAACCAGCGGATGATCCAGATCTTCCGCGAGGCCGGCTACCAGGTGGCCGGCGGGTTCGAGGAGGGCGTGATGCGCTTCGAGTTCCCGATCGACTCCACCGACACCTCCGTCAGCGTGATGCTCTCCCGGGAGCACCGCGCGGAGGCCGCCTCCATCCAGCGGTTCTTCAACGCCCGCAGCGTGGCGATCATCGGTGCCTCGCGCCGGCAGGACACGATCGGGCAGACGCTGGTGCACAACCTGGTGCTCGGCGACTACACCGGACGGGTCTACGTGGTGAACTCCGCGGCCGACGCGGTCTCCGGGATGCCCGCCTACAAGAGCGTCGCCGACATCCCCGACCAGGTGGACGTCGCCGTGGTGGCGGTGCCGGCCGAGGCGGTGCAGGACGTGGTGCTCGACTGCGCGGCCAAGGGTGTGCACGGGCTGATCGTGATCTCCTCGGGCTTCGCCGAGACCGGAGAGGAGGGTCGGGCCCGGCAGCGCCGCCTGGTCGGGCTGGCCCGCAGCTACGGGCTCCGGCTGATCGGCCCGAACTGCCTGGGGATCATCAACACCTCCACCGACGTGTCGCTCAACGCGTCGCTGTCGACGGTGATGCCGCCGCGTGGCCGCGCGGGGTTCTTCTGCCAGTCCGGCGCACTCGGCATCGCGATCCTGGAGAAGGTCTCCCGGCGCGGTCTGGGTCTCTCGTCGTTCGTGAGCGCCGGCAACCGCGCCGACGTCTCCGGCAACGACCTGCTGCAGTACTGGGAGGAGGACGCGGCCACCGAGGTGGTGCTGCTCTACCTCGAGTCGATCGGTAACCCCCGCAAGTTCAGCCGCGTCGCCCGGCGGGTCTCCCGCCGCAAGCCGGTGATCGCGGTGCGCTCGGGCCGGACGACGCAGGGCGTGCCGATGGGCCACGCGGTGCGGACCATCGTCGCGCCGCAGGCAGCCGTGGACGCGATGTTCCGGCAGGCCGGCGTGATCCAGGTGGACAACCTCGACGAGATGTTCGACGTCGCCCAGCTCGTGGCGCACCAGCCGCTGCCCCGGGGGCGCCGGGTGGCCATCGTCGGCAACTCCGACGCGCTCGGTCTGCTGGCCGCCGACGCCGCAGCGGCGGTCGGCCTCGACGTGTGCCGTTCGGTGGTGCTGAACCCCGAGGCGAGCGCCGAGGAGTTCGAGGAGGCGCTCGACGCCGCCATCGACGACCCCGAGGTGGAGTCGGTGGTCGCGGTGTTCATCCCTCCGCTGAACACCACCGGTGACGAGGTCGCGAACGTCCTCGCGGCCGTGGGCGAGCAGTCCGACAAGCCGCTGGTCTCGACGTTCCTGGCCACCGAGGGCATCCCGGAGCTGCTCCGGGTGCCGGACGTGGCCGGTGCCACCGCCGGGCGCGGCTCGGTGCCGTCGTACTCCTCGGTCGAGGCGGCCGTCCGCGCCCTGGCCAGGGTCGTGGAGTACGCCGCCTGGCTGGCCAAGCCCGAGGGTGAGCTGGTGGCGCCGGAGGAGGTCGACGTCAGCCGGGCCCGGAGACTGCTCAACCAGATCCTCATCGACTGTCCCGAGGGCAGGGAGCTGACCTTCGACGAGCTGCGCGAGGTGCTGGACGCCTACGGGATCGACCTCTGGGCCCGGATCGAGGTCAGCACCGAGCAGGAGGCGGTCGCCGCCGGCGAGAAGCTCGGTTGGGACGTCGTGCTCAAGGCGACCGCCGAGCACCTGCGACAGCGGCCCGACCTCGCCCACGTGTGGCGCAACATCGACACCGAGGCGGAGATGCGCGACGCGTGGGCCACGATGCACTCGATCATCGACGAGCCCGACAAGGCCGGGTTCATCGTGCAGCGGGTGGCCGCGCCGGGCGTCCCGGTGGCCATCGGCGGCATGGAGGACCCGCTGTTCGGCCCGGTGGTCTCCTTCGGCATCTCCGGCGCCACCACCGAGCTGCTCGGCGACCGGGCCTACCGGATCCCGCCGATGCACAGCGGCGAGGCAGCGGAGATGGTGCGCGAGATCAAGGCCGCGCCGATGCTGTTCGGCTACCGCGGCAGCGAGAAGGTCGACGTCGACGCGATCGAGCACCTGCTGCTGCGTGTGGCGCAGCTGAAGAACGACCTGCCGCAGATGCGCACCCTCGACCTCAACCTGGTCCTCGTCGGCGCGGGTGGGGCCACGGTGCTCGACGCGCGTGGCCGGGTGGAGCCGGTCTCCGACGCGCGATCGGACTGGTTCGTGCGCCGGCTCAGCAGCCCGATCGGCGACACGCTCCACGGGTAGGTGTCCGGCGTCACCCGGCAACTGCAGCAAATCGTTGGCGGGGCGAGCGGGAGGTGACGGACAATCTCCCCCCGTGAGTAGTGTCGTCGAACCTTCCTCCCTCCGCCCCACCACCCGTCTCGACCCGCTGGTGCGGCGGCTGTTCGTCGGCATCGCGTTCTCCGCGCTGGGCAGCGGGCTCACGCTGCCGTTCCTCTACGTCTACCTCGCGCAGGTTCGCGGTATCTCCACGTCCACCGTCGGACTGCTGTTCGCGTGGATGGGTCTGCTCGGGTTCCTCGGGTCGCCGCTCGGCGGCACGCTGATCGACCGGTTCGGCCCGCGCCCGGTGATGATCGTCGGGCTCACCGCGGAGGCCGCGGGCGTGGGGTCGCTGGCGTTCGTCGAGACCACCGCCCACGCGTTCCTGGTCGCCTCCTTCATCACCCTGGGCACGGTCGGCCTCTACCCGGCCGCGACCGCGATGCTGACCCGGCTCGTGCCCGAGGAGGCCCGCGAGCGCGTGTACGGCTTCCAGTTCATGCTGCTCAACGCGGGCCTCGGGATCGGCGGCGTGGTCAGCGCGACGATGATCCACGTCGGTGACCCGTCGTCCTTCCAGCGCCTCTACGCCCTCGACGCGCTGTCGTACGTCGCGTACATCGTCGTGGTGCTGACCCTGCCGCGAGGCACCGGTGCCGCTCCGAAGGACACAGCGGTCCCGGCGGAGACCACCGCCGGTCCGCAACCCGGCTGGGGAGTCGTGCTGCGCGACCGGACCCTGCTGCGGGTCACCGCGATCTCCGTGCTGCTGCTGACCTTCGGTTACGCCCAGGTCGAGGCCGGCTTCGCGGCCTACGCGGTCGAGGTGGCCGAGGTGCCCGCGCGCTCGTTGGGCTGGGCCTTCGGCGCGAACACGCTTGCGATCGTGCTCGGCCAGCTGGTCTCCCTGAGGCTCATCAAGGGGCGCCGGCGTACGTCGATGCTGGCGCTGTGCGCGGGCGTGTGGTCGCTGTCGTGGGCGGTGATCGCCTCCTCCGACGCCGTCGACGGCTGGCTCGCGGTGATGCTCGTGGTGATCGGCCTCGCGGTCTTCGGGCTGGGGGAGACGCTGTGGGCGCCGGTCGCGCCGGCGATCGTCAACGGCCTCGCCGTGGAGGAGCTGCGCGGACGCTACAACGCCTTGCAGGGCATGACCTGGACCGTGGCGATGATCATCGGTCCCGCGCTGAGCGGGATGCTGATCGGCAACGGCCTGGCCCGGGTCTGGGTGCTCTGCACCGTCGGGGGCACGGCCGTGGCCGCACTGCTCCTCCTCCGGCTGCGCCGGCACCTGACTCCTGCCCAGAACGGCGTGGGTCCCGAGGTGGTCCTGGCCGCGTGACCGCCCGAGCCCGCATGGGAGACTGGGCGCCATGTCCGACCGCTACGCAGAGCTCCGCACCGCCATCGAGAAGTCCGGCTACTACCCCGACGTGGTGGCCGACGCGGTGAACGCCGCGGTGGCCGGTGAGCACGTGGTGTCCTACCTGGTGCACCACGAGCCGACCATCGACCGCGACGAGGTGCGCCGTCACGTGACCGTGGTGGTGCTGACCCCGACCCGGTTGATCGTCGCCCACACCGACGAGCACGCGCCCGACGACCTGCTCCCGGCCCCGTACACCTCGACCTCGACCGAGGCCGTGATGCTCTCCACCGTGCGGTCGGTGGTGGTGAACCGGATGGTCGCCAACCCGGCCTCCTACAAGGGCAAGCCGGTGCCGCCGCCGGGAGCCAACGAGGTGGTGCTCACCATCGGCTGGGGCGGTCTGGGTCGGCTGGACCTCGAGCCCGCCGGCTGCAGCGACCCGCAGTGCGAGGCCGACCACGGCTACACCGGCGTGGTCGCCTCAGACGACTTCTCGATCCGGGTCAGCGCGGCCGCCGATGGTGACGACGCGGTCGGCCACGTCCTCGCCTTCGCCGAGGCCCTGTCCGCCGCGACCGCCGGCAGCGCTCCGCGATCGTGAGCGGCGAGTTCGTCGTCCCGGCCTACCACGACCGGTCGCTGGGCGAGGTGCTGCCGGCGGTCTCGTCCGCGCTCGGTGTCGACGCGGGCCTCGGCCCCACCTCGATGGTGCTGCCGGAGGCGAGGAGCTACGTGGTCTTCCTCGTCGACGGCCTCGGTTACGAGCTGCTGCGTGACCACCCGGACCAGGCTCCGTTCCTGCACTCCCTCCTCGCCGAGCAGCCGCCGGCCACCGTGGGCGTCCCCTCGACCACGGCGACCAGCCTGACCTCGCTCGGCACGGCGCTGACCCCGGGGACGCACGGTGTGGTCGGCTACACCTCGCGCATCCCCGGCACCGACAAGCTGCTCAACGCGCTGGCGTGGGACGCGGAAGTCGATCCACGGGAGTGGCAGCCGCACCCCACGGCGTTCGCCCGGCTGGCGGCCGCCGGCGTTCACACCACGACGGTCAACCGTCGTGACTTCGCCGGATCCGGGCTGACCGTCGCCGGCTCCCGCGGTGCGGAGTTCGTCGGGGCCGACAAGGTGGGGGAGCGGCTCGCCGCCGTCCTGGACTCCTCCGGCCAGGCACCGTCGCTGACCTACATGTACAACTCCGACCTCGACTGGACCGGCCACGCCCACGGGGTCGCGTCGATGGCCTGGCAGCTGGAGCTCTCCATGATCGACGCGGAGGCCGAGCAGCTGCGCGAGTCGCTTCCCCCCGAGGTGCGCATCCTGGTCGTGGCCGACCACGGCATGGTCGACTCCCCGGCGGAGCGCCGGATCGACGTCGAGGACCATCCCGAGCTGCGTGACGGCGTCGCGCTGATCGGCGGCGAGGCGCGGCTGCGGCACCTGTACTGCCGTGGCGGGGCCGTCGACGACGTGGTGGCCATCTGGCAGGAGAAGCTCGGCGAGCGGGCCGAGGTGCTCACCCGCGACGAGGCGCTCGGTCGAGGCTGGTTCGGCGAGCTGGTGTCCGCCGTACGGCCTCGCCTCGGCGACGTCCTGGTCGCCTGCCGAGAGGACTACGCCGTGCTCAGCAGCGCTGACTTCCCGATCGAGACGCGGCTGGTCGGGCTGCACGGCTCGCTGACCTCGGCGGAGATGCTGATCCCGATCCTGGTGGCCTGACGTGGCATGATGCACGCCCGTGGCTGAACTCCAATTCTTCACCGGCACGATGGACTCCGGCAAGTCCACGCTCGCCCTGCAGACCAACCACAACCATGCCGCTCGGGGCCGGCTGGGCCGGATCTTCACCACCCGCGACCGTGCCGGCGAGGCCACGCTCTCGAGCAGGCTCGGCCTCACCCACGAGGCGCTCGAGGTCGCCACGGACTTCGACTTCTGGCAGTACGTCGTGCACTCGCTCACCCACGGTGCCCGGATCGACTACCTGATCTGCGACGAGGCGCAGTTCTACACGCCCGGCCAGATCGAGCAGCTCGCACGGATCGTCGACGAGCTGCAGATCGACGTGTTCGCCTTCGGCATCCTCACCGACTTCCGCTCCGAGCTCTTTCCCGGCTCGGCCAGGCTCGTCGAGCTCGCCGACCGGATGCACGTGCTCCAGGTCGAGGCGCTGTGCTGGTGCGGCAAGCGGGCCACCCACAACGCCCGCACGGCCGACGGGATCATGGTCACCGAGGGGGAGGTGATCGTCGTGGGCGACACCGACAGCGCCGAAGGGTCCGTCGACGCGGAGGACCCGGTGGTCGGTTACGAGGTGCTCTGCCGTCAGCACCACCGCCGCAAGCTGACCGCGGCTCGGGCCAAGGCGGTCTCGATGATCCCCGACCCGTTGCCGTTCGAGTGAGAGGCGCAGTGCCGTGCCCCAGTCACCGCTGATCAGCCCGCGCGCGCTCGCCGCGCTCGATGGAGAGGTCGCGCTGCTCGACGTCCGCTGGGCGCTGGGCGGCCCGCCGGGCCACGAGGAGTTCGTCGCCGGGCACATCCCCGGGGCGGCGTACGTCGACCTCGACACCGCACTGGCCGACCCGCCGGGAGCCCGAGGGCGTCACCCGCTGCCCGACCAGGCCCGGTTCGAGGAGGCGATGCGTCGGGCCGGCGTGCGCAGCGGCCGCCCGGTGGTCGTCTACGACGCGGTCGCGGGGACCTCTGCCGCGCGCTGCTGGTGGCTGCTGCGCTACCACGGACACCGGCAGGTGAAGGTCCTCGACGGCGGCTGGCAGGCCTGGCTCGAGGACGTCGGCGACGTCGAGCACGGACCGGCCGAGCCGACGCCGGGCGACTTCGTCGCGCGGCCCGGCCAGATGCCGGTGCTGGACGCGGAGGGGGCGGCACGCGTGGCTCGCGAGGGTTCGCTGGTCGACGCCCGTGCCCCGGAGCGGTTCCGCGGCGAGGTCGAGCCCGTGGACCCGGTGGCGGGCCACATCCCCGGTGCGGTGAACGTGCCGACGGCCCAGAACCTCGACGCCGGTGGCAGGTTCAAGGACGCCGCGACCCTGACCGCGGTCTACGAGCACGCCGGCGTCCGCCCCGGCCGGGAGGTGGGGGTGTACTGCGGTTCGGGGGTGACCGCCGCGCACGACGTCCTCGCGCTGGAGGCGTTGGGCCTGGAGGCCGCGTTGTACCCCGGCTCGTGGAGCGAGTGGGTGCAGAGCCCCGGCCGTCCGGTGGCCACGGGCAGGTAGACCGCTCGTCGCCCGGGCGTGACCAGGGGAGAGGCTGGTCGTTGTACGCGTCGAGGTCGTGGGTCGGTGTGATCAGGGGTACCGATCCACGACCCCTCTGCGTCAGTCGGACCGGCCGCCGCCGAACATGATCTCGTCCCAGCTCGGCACCGACGCGCGCCGGCCCTTGCGCCCGCCCTTCTTGGGCGCCTCGGCGGCGGAGGCCGCGTCGTCGGTGTCCTGCTCGGCCGTCTCCCGCGCCGGGGCTTCCGGCTGCCTGCCGTCGGCATCGGCC
>JBMOMG010000141.1:0-17667 GCA_049323155.1 Actinomycetota bacterium
CGGCTCCGGGCCGCGGCAGAGCCGCTCGACGTCCCAGTACGTGCTCCACCGCTGTGCGTGGACGCCGTCGCCGGGACGCTCGTCGGGGTCGTCGAGGGGCTGGAAGTCGAAGACGAAGAAGGGGTCAGGGTTGACGTCGTGTGACATCGCTGGGGCTGCTCCATGAGTGAGAGGGAAGGTCGGCTGCGGGCACGCCGAAGACAGTCGTCGTCATGTCACGCCCCTCTCTGCTCGATGGCGGCCCACGTCGGGCCGGCCCAGGTGGCCAGCGTGACCGACGTACGGCGGGCGGGCAACCGGTTTTCCCGGCGCCCGCCGCCCAGCCGCTCGTCGCGCGGCACGGTCGCCTGGGCGACGTACCCGGCCCGGCCCTCTGGCCCGGAGCCGACCGGCACCCCAAGATGGGCTCATGGGATATCGCGAGGAGTACGACCGCAGCATCAAGGACCCCGAGGCGTTCTGGGGTGAGCAGGCCCGGCTCGTCGACTGGATCAGGAAGCCCGACCGGGTGCTGGACGACTCACGCAAGCCGTTCTACCGCTGGTTCCCGGACGCGACGCTCAACACCTGTTTCAACGCGCTCGACCGCCACGTCGTCGCCGGCCACGCCGACCGCACGGCGCTGATCTACGACAGCCCCGTGACGGGCACGGTCCAGCGGTTCAGCTACGCCGAGCTGCTGGAGAAGGTCGCGGCGTTCGCCGGAGCGCTGCGCGGGTTCGGGGTCGAGAAGGGTGACCGGGTGGTCATCTACATGCCGATGATCCCCGAGGCCGTGATCGCGATGCTGGCCTGTGCCCGGATCGGTGCCGTCCACTCGGTGGTCTTCGGCGGCTTCGCGCCGCACGAGCTGGCGATCCGCATCGACGACGCGCAGCCGAAGGTCGTCGTGTCGGCCTCCTGCGGCATCGAACCGACCCGACTGGTGGAGTACAAGCCGATGCTCGACCGGGCTCTGGAGCTGGCCACCCACAAGCCCGGGGCGTGCGTGATCAAGCAGCGTCCGCAGGCGCGCGCGGAGATGACCGACCCGCGCGACGTCGACTGGGACGTGGCGATGAAGGCCGGCCTGCAGAACCCGGCCGGGTGCGTCGAGGTCGCCGCGACCGACCCGCTCTACGTGCTCTACACCTCCGGCACCACCGGCAAGCCCAAGGGCATCGTCCGCGACACCGGCGGCCACGCGGTCGCGATGGCCTGGTCGCTGCCCAACATCTACGACATCCACCCCGGGCAGGTGTGGTGGGCCGCCTCCGACGTCGGCTGGGTGGTCGGCCACAGCTACATCGTCTACGCGCCGCTGATCAGTGGCGCCACCACGGTGCTGTACGAGGGCAAGCCCGTCGGAACCCCCGACGCCGGCGCCTTCTGGCGCGTGGTCGCCGCGCACAAGGTCGAGGCGCTGTTCACCGCGCCGACCGCGATCCGGGCGATCAAGAAGGAGGACCCGCGCGGCGAGCTGCTCGCCGAGCACGACATCTCGTCGCTGCGCACGCTGTTCCTGGCCGGGGAGCGGCTCGACCCGGACACCTACACCTGGAGCACGGAGACCCTCGGCGTGCCGGTGGTCGACAACTGGTGGCAGACCGAGACCGGTTGGCCGATCGCCTCGAACCTCCGTGGCCTCGAGCCGATGCCGATCAAGCCCGGCTCGCCGAGCGTCCCGGTGCCCGGGTACGACGTGCAGGTGCTCGACGAGAAGGGCTCACCGCTCTCGGCGGGACAGGAAGGTGCGATCTGCATCCGGCTGCCGCTCCCGCCCGGCACGCTGCCCACGCTGTGGGGCGACGACGAGCGGTTCGTCTCCTCCTACCTCTCGGCGTACGACGGGTACTACCTCTCCGGCGACGGGGGCTACCTCGACGAGGACGGCTACCTCTACGTCATGGGGCGCACCGACGACGTCATCAACGTCGCCGGACACCGGCTGTCGACCGGCTCGATGGAGGCGGTGATCGCCCAGCACCCCGCCGTCGCGGAGTGCGCGGTGATCGGGGCCGCCGATCCGATGAAGGGTCAGCTGCCGCGCGGGTTCGTCGTGCTCAAGGCCGGAGTCACCGACGACCCGGAGGAGATCAAGCAGCAGCTGGTCGCGATGGTGCGCGACGAGATCGGCGCGGTCGCGGCGTTCAAGGACGTGACCGTGGTCGGCGGGCTGCCGAAGACCCGATCGGGCAAGATCCTGCGCAAGACGATGCGGGAGATCGCCGACGGCAAGGAGGCGATGGTCCCCTCGACGATCGAGGACGAGAGCGTGCTCGAGAAGCTCCGACCGGCGCTGCGCAAGGAGCAGTAGCCGGGCCTGCTTCCGGGGGCTGTCTCCCTCTTCCCGTGGCCGACAAGCCACGGGAAGAGGGAGACGTCCTGCGTACCTCGGTGAACGCGCTCAGCAGCAGCGCGACTGGGGGTTGGCCTCGCGATGGTCGGCGCGGTGCCGCTCGAACTCCTTGCGTGACATCGGCTCGCGGCCCTCATGAGCGCACTGCTGGAGGTACTCCTCCCACTTGGCCTCGCCGGTTGCCTGCTTGAGGTACCACATCACCCCGCGCTGGACGCGGAACAGCGTGTCCCTCATCGCCTGCCCCCGACCAGGTCGCCCTGGCTCGCCTCCCACTCGCGCACGGCCTCCTTCTCCTCCTTGGTGGCGAAGAAGTCGGAGGGAGCGACCAGGTGCGAGGGCTGCTTGGGCACCTCGGTGGTCGGCAGGCTGCCGGCCCGGACCGCCTTGACCCAGATCCACAGGGCGTTGACCACGACCACGAGCACGAGCAGGGCGAACAGCGCCTGCAGGGTGCCGTTGACCGTCGAGTTGGTGACCACCTGCTGCATCTGGTCCATGTCGGTGGCCGGGGCCAGGACCTCGCCGTTGTCCATCGCGGTCTGGTACACCGAGCGCTGCTCGAAGTAGCCGATCTTCGGGTTGGCGGAGAACACCTTCTGGTAGCTCGCGGTCATGGTGACGATCAGGTCCCAGACCAGGCCGACACCCGGGACCCAGGCCCACTTCACCTTGCCGTGCTTGATCAGCAGCGTGGTGGCCAGGGTCAGCGCGATCGCGGCGAGCAGCTGGTTGGCGATGCCGAACAGCGGGAACAGCTGGTTGATGCCGCCGAGCGGGTCGGTGACGCCGACGTACAGCATGTAGCCCCACAGACCCACCACGATCGCGCTGGCCGACCATGACGCCGGGCGCCAGGAGATGTCGGCGTACTTGGGCCAGATGTTGCCGATCGTGTCCTGCAGCATGAACCGGCCGACCCGGGTGCCCGCGTCGACGGCGGTGAGGATGAACAGCGCCTCGAACATGATCGCGAAGTGGTACCAGAACGCGGCCAGCCCGCCGCCGAACGCCTCGGTGAAGATCAGCGAGATGCCGAAGGCCAGCGTCGGTGCGCCGCCGGTGCGAGAGATCAGCGTGTCCTCCTCGATGGAGGCCGCCGCGGCGGTCAGGTCGGCCGGGCTGATCGTGAACCCGAGGCCCCGCACGAACTCCGCCGCTGCCTCGGCGGTGCCGCCGGTGGCGCCGCCGGGGGAGTTGATCGCGAAGTACAGACCCTGGTCGATGACCGAGGCCGCGATCAGGGCGCTGATCGCCACGAAGGACTCCATCAGCATCCCGCCGTAGCCGATCATCCGGACCTGGCTCTCCTTGGCCACCATCTTCGGGGTCGTGCCCGAGGAGATCAGGGCGTGGAAGCCCGACAGCGCCCCGCAGGCGATGGTGATGAAGACGAACGGGAAGAGCTTGCCGGCGAAAACCGGGCCGGTGCCCTCGATCGCGAAGTCGGTGACCGCCTCGTTCTGCAGCAGCGGTGCGGCGATGACGAGGCCGACGGCGAGCAGCACGATGACGCCGATCTTCATGAACGTCGAGAGGTAGTCGCGCGGGGTGAGCAGCATCCAGACCGGGAGGATCGAGGCCACGAAGCCGTAGACCACCAGGCCGAGGGTCAGCTGCTCCTTGGAGAGGGTCAGTGCGTCGGCGAGGCCCATCTGCTCGACGTAGCCGCCGCCGACGATCGCGAGGAGCAGGAGCGCGACGCCGATGGCGGTCACCTCCATCACCCGACCGGGGCGGATGTGGCGCAGGTAGAAGCCCATGAACAGCGCGATCGGGATCGTCAGCGAGATCGAGAAGACGCCCCACGGCGACTCGGCCAGGGCGTTCACGACGACCAGCGCCAGGACGGCCAGGATGATGATCATGATCGCGAACACCGCGATCAGGGCGGCGATGCCGCCGACCACGCCGATCTCCTCACGCACCATCTGGCCGAGGCTCTTGCCGTCACGGCGCATCGAGAAGAACAGGATCACCATGTCCTGCACGGCACCGGCGAAGATGACGCCGACGATGATCCAGATCGTGCCGGGCAGGTAGCCCATCTGGGCCGCGAGCACCGGCCCGACCAACGGACCGGCTCCGGCGATCGCGGCGAAGTGGTGCCCGAACAGCACTCGCCGGTCGGTGATGTCGTAGTCGATGCCGTTGTGCAGCCGCTCCGCAGGTGTCGCGCGGGTGTCGTCCACACCGAGCACGCGGTAGGCGATGAACCGGGCGTAGAAGCGGTAGGCGATGGCGTACGACGCCAGCGCGGCGAACAGGATCCACAGAGCCGACACCTCCTCGCCGCGGGAGAGTGCCAACACGGTCCAGGAGGCGGCGCCGACGACGGCGACCACAGCCCAGATCGCCATCGACTTCGGTGTCATCCGCCTGCTTCGTTGTTCTGTCGGTGTCGTCGTCGACATCACGTTTCCCCTCGTCGGCGAGCCCGGTGGGCTCGGCAGTCTGGTGCGAGGACCTGTCTACTCCTCTACGAGACCGATCGCCACCATCGGGTCCGGGTTCTCAGGTGTTGGCGCGCTCCTCGACCGGCACCTCGCAGATCTCGCCGTTGCGACGACCTTGGCGGAAGCTGCGCAGCTCCTCGAGCACCTTGGGCAGCAGCAGGTAGCAGGCGAAGAGGTTGACGATCGCGCAGACGAACAGCATCGAGTCGGCGAAGGTGAGCACGGACTCGAAGGTCATCACGGTCCCGACCACGGTGAACAGCACGAAGACGACCTTGAAGGTCAGCTCGCTGCGCGGGGACCGCCCGAACAGCGTGGTCCAGGCCTTCATCGTGTAGTAGCTCCAGGTGATCAGCGTGGAGAACGCGAAGAGCGCGACAGCGACGGCGAGGACCACCGGGAACTGCGGCAGGAAGGTCTCGAACGCTCGGGAGGTGACGACGACGCCGTCGGGTGCGTCGCCGCCGCCGGCGACCGTGGCACGAGCGTCCTGGTAGTACTCCGGGTTGGCGATCACGATGGTCAGCGCGGTCATCGTGCACACCACCACGGTGTCGATGAACGGCTCGAGCAGCGAGACGAAGCCCTCGCTCACCGGGTGCTTGGTCTTCACCGCGGAGTGCGCGATCGGCGCCGAGCCGACCCCGGCCTCGTTGGAGAACGCCGCGCGCTGGAAGCCGATGATCAGCACGCCGAGCACGCCGCCGGCGACGCCCTGGGGGTTGAACGCGCCGGAGATGATCGCGCCCAGGGCATCAGGGATCTGCGCGAAGTTGCCGAGGATCACCAGGCCGGCGGCGAGCAGGTAGCCGATGCCCATGATCGGGACCAGCTTGCTCGTGACAGCGGCGATCGACTTCAGGCCCCCGAGGATCACCGCGGCGACACCGAGAGCGAGCAGGATGCCGAAGATCAGCGACGAGCCGGGGCTGCCGAGGAAACCGTCCTCGCCGCCGGTCACCTCACGGGCCTGCGCGAAGGTCTGGTTGGCCTGGAACATGTTGCCGCCCACGGCGCCGAACAGGAACAGCGCGACGGCGAAGACGACCGTCAGCCCTTTGGAGACCGGCGTGCCGAACCTCTCGAAGGCCACCGGCAGGTAACGGAACGGGCCGCCGGTGACCGTGCCGTCCTCGTGCACCTCGCGGTACTTCACCCCGAGCGTGCACTCGACGAACTTGGTCGCCATGCCGAGCACGCCGGCGATGATCATCCAGAACGTCGCACCGGGGCCACCGACCGTGACGGCGACGCCGACACCGGCGATGTTGCCGAGCCCGACGGTTCCCGACACCGCCGAGGAGAGCGCCTGGAAGTGGGTGCTCGCCGGGGTCGCTCTCACGCGAGAACTTCCCCCGCACCAGGGCGAGGGAAGTCGGGAAACCGGTGAACTGGATGCCGCGGAAGTAGATCGTGAAGATCGCCGCCGCGAGCACGAGCCAGAAGACGATGAGCGGAACCTCCGCCCCGAAGATGTTCGGCGCGTAGAAGATCGCGCCGCTCACCGTGTCCGCGAGAGGGTCGAAGAACTCGTTGATCGCCTTCTCGACCGAGGCCAGCCAGGGCCAGGTGGTGGACTCTGCCGCGAGGATCGTGCCGGATGCCTGGTTCATGACCAGGACAGATATCCCCTCATGGCGACCTCAAACGCTACCGAGAGGTTCGCAATCTCCTCAGTGCCCGCTGCTCAGTGCCCGCCGACGAGCGGTGACATTACGCGGGCGAGCCGGCTCGGTCGCCGGGTGAGCCGCTCCTCCCGGTCCGCGAGCGCCATCGTGCGCAGCCCGGCGTTGACGCCCAGCCAGCGCAGCGGCTCCGGCTCCCACAGCGGGGAGGAGTGGCCCACCCAGGGCAGGGCGGTCAGGTCGCTGGTCCGGCCGAGCACGAGGTCGCGGAGGGTCCGGCCGGCCAGGTTCGTCGTACTCACCCCGTCGCCGACGTACCCACCGGCCCAGCCGAGCCCGGTGGCGGGGTCGAGCCCGACCGAGGCCGTCCAGTCCCGCGGCACGCCCAGCACGCCACCCCAGGCATGGGTCGCCTTCGCCCCGGACAGCGCCGGGAACATCGCGCGCAGCGCCGCCCAGATCGCGGCGAACACCTTCGGGTCCCGGTCGAAACGAGGCGAGACCCGGGAGCCGAAGTGGTACGGCGCGCCGCGGCCGCCGAACACCAGCCGGTTGTCGCGGGTCCGCTGGCCGTAGACGATCAGGTGCCGGAAGTCGGTGAACGTCTCGCGCTCCCGCAGGCCGATGGACTCCCAGGTGCGGTCAGGGAGCGGCTCGGTGGCGATCACCAGTGAGTAGACCGGTGCGACCGTGCGTCTCCGACCGGGCAGCGCGGCGGTGTAGCCCTCCGTGGCCTGGACCACCACGTCGGCGGACACGGTGCCGCCGGGTGTGCGGACCCGGTGCGGCTCCACCGAGGTCACCGGCGTCTGCTCGTAGATCCTGCCGCCGGCGGTCGAGTCGACCACCTCGGCCAGGCCCCGGACCAGCCGGGCCGGGTGGATGGCCGCGCAGTCGGGGGTGAAGGTGGCGCCGCGGACTGCGGTCGCCGCCAGCCGGGCCCGGGCGTCGTCGGCGGACAGCAGCCGCAGGTCGTCGTCTCCGCGGCCCCAGCTCCGGGCGTGCTGGATCTCGGCCCGCGCCGAACGCAGCTGCGCAGCCGAGCGCGCCAGCGAGATCGTGCCGCCCTTGGCGAAGTGGGCGTCGATGCCCTCCGCGGCGGCCGCCCTGCCCACCTCGTCGACCGTCGCCCGCATCGCGGCGTGCAGCGCGAGGGCGGCGTCACGGTCCGACCCGGGCAGCGCGGCGACCTTGTCCAGAGAGGCGGGGAAGAGCGCCGAGGTCCACCCACCGTTGCGCCCGGAGGCGCCGAACCCGGCCACCTCCTTCTCGAGCACGGCGACCTTGAGCGACGGGTCGGCCCGCAGCAGGTAGTAGGCGGTCCAGAGCCCGGTGAAGCCGGCGCCGATGATCGCCACGTCCACACGCTGGTCGCGGCTCAGCGCCTCGCGCGGCACCCAGTCGTCGCCCGCAGTCTCGTGCCACAGCGACAGCGAGCGGTACCGGCCGGCGGCCGGGCCGTGGTTCAGCGCACGCCCCACGAGTAGGTCTGCTTGCGGAGCTTGAGGTACATGAAGGTCTCGGTGGACACGACCCCGTCGATCTTGCGGATCTGGTGGGAGAGTACGTCGAGCAGGTGCTCGTCGCTCTCGCAGACCACCTCGGCGAGCAGGTCGAACGACCCGGCGGTGATCACCACGTAGTCGACCTCGTCCATCCCGGCGAGCTCGTCGGCGATCGGCTCGAGCTCGCCGTGGGCCCGGATGCCGATCATCGCCTGCCGGGCGAACCCGAGCTCGAGCGGGTCGGTGACGGCGACCACCTGCATCACGTTGCTGTCGATGAGGCGCTGGACTCGCTGGCGCACCGCGGCCTCGGACAGGCCGACGACCTTGCCGATGGCGGCGTAGGAGCGTCGTCCGTCCTGCTGGAGCTCCTCGATGATGGCCTTGGAGACCTCGTCGAGGGAGACGCCGCTGCCGCCGGACCTCGCTGATCTGCTCACGGGACGAATAGTGTCAGCCGGGGTTGAACCGCGTCAAAGGTTCGAGGGGATCCGGCGAGCGATTTCGTTGCATTCATGTTTCGGATCTACGAAATCCCTTGTATGCCCGCTCCGGCTTTGACAAGATCCTCACGGATTTCGCCATCCGTGCCCGTGCGTGGCCGGCCGTCAGGAGGATGCCCCCATGACCCAGCACTCGGTGTACCGACCCGGACGTGACCTGATGTCCGCCCTGGGGGCCCGCGGGGTCAGCCGGCGAGGCTTCCTGCGTGGCGCGTCGATCTCGGCGCTCGCCCTGGGCAGCCCCTCGCTCCTGGCCGCCTGCGGCACCGAGGGCGCCAAGCAGACCGCCTCGGAGTGCGTCAGCGAGGACCTGTCGGCCACCGAGAAGGTGCTGAACTTCTCGAACTGGCCGGAGTACATCGACGTGGAGACCAAGAAGGTCGACGGCAAGCGGCAGACCGTGATCCCCACCCTGATGCAGTTCGAGGAGCAGTCCGGGATCAAGGTCACCTACAACACCGACGTCAACGACAACGCCGAGTTCTTCGCCAAGGTGCGCAACCAGCTCGGTGCCTGCGAGCCGATCGGCCGCGACATCATCGTGCTCACCGACTGGATGGCCGCCCGCATGGTCGGGCTGGGCTGGATCCAGGAGCTCGACCGCGGCAACATGCCGAACGTCGAGGCGAACCTGCTGGCCAACCTGCGTTCACCCGGCTGGGACAAGGAGCGCAAGTACAGCGTGCCGTGGCAGAGCGGGTTCACCGGCATCGCCTACAACGCCAAGTACACCGGCGAGGTGGGCAGCTTCGAGGAGCTGATGACCCGCGCCGACCTCAAGGGCAAGGTCAGCCTGCTCTCGGAGATGGGCGACACCATGGGCTTCATGCTCAAGCTGGTCGGTGCCGACCCGGAGGACTTCGACGACGACCAGTTCGGCCAGGCCCTCGACAAGCTCCAGGAGTACGTCACCTCCGGACAGATCCGCCGCTTCACCGGGAACGACTACATCCGGGACCTCAACGCCGGCAACCTCGTCGCGTGCGAGGCGTGGTCGGGTGACGTGATGGTGATGCAGGACGAGAACCCCGACATCAAGTGGGTGGTGCCCGAGGAGGGCCTGTCCCTGTGGTCGGACAACATGCTGGTGCCCAACAAGGCCACCCACAAGACCAACGCCGAGAAGCTGATGGACTACTACTACGACCCCGAGGTCGCCGCCCAGCTGGCCGCCTGGGTCTGGTACGTCAGCCCGGTCGAGGGGGCCCGGGAGGCGATGGAGAAGATCGACCCGGCCCTGGTCGACCAGCCGCTGATCTTCCCCGACGAGGAGTTCCTCGCCAACACCTGGGGCTTCATGGGCCTCGACGAGGCGAAGCGCACCGAGTACGAGCGCGACTTCGCGCAGGTGATCGGAGCCTGACCCCCATGGCCGGCTCCGACCTCGTCCTGACCTCACTGACCAAGCGGTTCGGCTCGTTCGCGGCCGTCGACGACCTCGACCTGACCGTGCCCGAGGGGTCCTTCTTCGCGCTGCTCGGTCCCTCCGGCTGCGGCAAGACCACCACGCTGCGCATGGTCGCCGGCCTGGAGGACCCGACCAGCGGCACGGTGCACCTCGGCGAGAACGACATCACCCGGCTCCGGCCCTACAAGCGTCCGGTCAACACCGTCTTCCAGAGCTACGCCCTGTTCCCGCACCTCTCGATCGCGGAGAACGTCGCGTTCGGGCTACGTCGTCGGGGCGTCAAGGACGTCAAGAAGCAGGTCGCCGACATGCTCGAGCTGGTCGAGCTCGGACAGTACGCCGGCCGCCGTCCCGCCCAGCTCTCCGGCGGCCAGCAGCAGCGCGTCGCGCTCGCCCGGGCGCTGATCAACCGGCCGCAGGTGCTGCTCCTCGACGAGCCGCTCGGTGCCCTCGACCTCAAGCTGCGCCGCCAGATGCAGATCGAGCTGAAGCGGATCCAGACCGAGGTCGGGATCACCTTCGTCCACGTCACCCACGACCAGGAGGAGGCCATGACCATGGCCGACACCATCGCGGTGATGAACGCCGGCGTGATCGAGCAGCTCGGTGACCCGCAGGAGCTCTACGAGAGCCCGGCCACCACGTTCGTGTCCAACTTCCTCGGCCAGTCCAACCTCGTGGAGGGCCGGGTGCTGGAGCGCAACCAGGACACGCTGCTGCTCGACGTACACGGCAGCAAGCTGGTGGCACCCGCCTCGCGGGCCCGGTCCACCGAGGGCGCGGTCTGGGTCGGGGTGCGGCCGGAGAAGGTGTTCCTCGCCTCTGCGGACACCGAGAGCGACGACGGCTCGAACCTGCTCGGCGGCGCCGTGGTCACCGACGTCAGCTTCGTGGGGGTGAGCACCCAGTACCTCGCCCGCACTCCCTGGGGGCAGGAGCTGATGGTCTTCGAGCAGAACACCGGCGCCCGGGAGTCGTTCCGTCCCGGCGACCGGGTGGACCTGCACTGGATGCCCGCGCACACGTTCGTGCTCGACGCCTCCCAGGACGCCACCGCGGGAGTGGAGCGGGAGGAGGACCTGTGAGCGCAGCGGCCGCGCACGTCGGGGCCGGTGAGCAGCAGGCCTCCGGAGGCGAGGAGCAGCGCAAGCGGGGGCTGACCGGCTACCTGCTGCTGCTGCCCGGCGGGCTGTGGCTGCTGGTCTTCTTCGCCGTGCCGCTGGTGACCCTGATCAGCACCAGCCTCTACGACCCCAGCGGGTCGCTGCTCACCGGCTACGAGATGACCTTCCACTGGCGCAACTACGTCGACGCGGTCCAGGACTACGGCCCGCAGCTGTGGCGCTCCTTCGTCTACGCCGGCATCGCCACCGTGGCCGCCGTACTGCTGGGCTTCCCGCTGGCCTACGCGATCGCGTTCAAGGCCGGGCGCTGGAAGAACCTCATGCTGATCCTGGTGATCGCCCCGTTCTTCACCAGCTTCCTGATCCGCACGCTGTCGTGGCAGCTGCTGCTCGGGGACAACGGCTGGCTCGTCGACGCCTTCCGCACCCTGCACATCCTCGGCCCTGACGGCCACCTGCTCGCCACACCGTTCGCGGTGGTCACCGGCCTGACCTACAACTTCCTGCCGTTCATGGTGCTGCCGCTCTACGCCAGCCTGGAGAAGCTCGACCCCCGGCTGCTCGAGGCCGGTGCCGACCTCTACGCCTCTCCGTTCACGACGTTCCGCAAGGTCACCCTCCCGCTGGCGATGCCCGGTCTGGTCGCGGGCACGCTGCTGACCTTCATCCCGGCGGCCGGTGACTACATCAACTCCGAGCTGCTCGGCACGCCCAACACCCGGATGATCGGCAACGAGATCCAGGACCTCTTCGCGGCCGGCTCCTACCCGGTCGCCGCGGCGCTCTCGGTGACCCTGATGGCGGCCATCATCACGCTGGTCGCGGTCTACGTGCGCCGGTCCGGCAGCGAGGAGCTGGTATGAGCCTGACCGTCTCCCGCACCCGGCGCTGGGTCGGCGACCGCCTCGTGCTGGCCTTCGCGCTGCTCGTGCTGCTCTACATGCTGCTGCCGGTCGGCGTCGTCATCCTGATGTCGTTCAACCAGCCCGCCGGCCGGCAGAGCTACTCCTTCGACGCCTTCACCCTGGACAACTGGACCAACATCTGCGGGCCCTACCAGCTGTGCGACTCGGTCACGAACAGCATCCAGATCGGGTTCCTGGCCACGGTGGTCGCGACCGCGCTGGGCACCCTGATGGCGTTCGCGATGGCGCGGCACAGGTTCCTGGGACGCTCGGTGGCGAACGTCGGGATCTTCCTGCCGATGGCCTCGCCCGAGATCGTGCTCGGCTCCTCGCTGCTGGCGCTGTTCGTGGCGGCCGGGTTCTCCGGGCAGCTCGGGTTCTGGACCGTGTTCGTGGCGCACGTGATGTTCTGTCTGTCCTTCGTCGTGGTCACCGTCAAGGCCCGGCTCGCCGGCCTCGACCCTCGGCTGGAACAGGCGGCGATGGACCTCTATGCCAACGAGTGGCAGACCTTCTGGCGGGTGACCTTCCCGCTGGTGTTCCCCGGCATCCTCGCCGCCGCGCTGCTGAGCTTCTCGCTGTCCTTCGACGACTTCATCATCACCAACCTGGTGTCGGGACAGACCGTGACCTTCCCGATGTTCGTGTGGGGCGCCGCCCAGCGCGGGATCCCCCCGCAGATCAACGTCGTCGGCACCATCATGTTCCTGCTCGCGCTGGGGCTGGTGGTCGTGGGCGAGCTGAACGCGCGGCGCCGCCTGGGCCGTCGCTGAGCGCATGCACCCCTCGCTCGCCGACGCCCGGCCGGCCGTGCTGTGGCTCGACGACCCGCTGCGCCCGGACCCGCTGCCTGCGCTGCGCGGGACCACCACGGCCGACCTTGTCGTCGTCGGCGGTGGCTACACCGGCCTGTGGACCGCGCTGCGGGCCAAGGAGCGCGACCCGGGCCGCGACGTGCTGCTCCTCGAGGCCGGTCGGTGCGGCGACCAGGCCAGCGGGCGCAACGGCGGGTTCGCCTCGGCCAGCCTCACCCACGGCTTCGGCAACGGGCAGGCCCGCTGGCCCTCGGAGCTTGCCGTGTTGGACCGGCTGGGCGCGGAGAACCTCGCCGGCATTGCGGAGACGGTACGCCGCTACGGCATCGACTGCGGCTGGGAGCACACCGGCGAGCTGACCGTCGCCACGGCGCCGCACCAGGTCGCCGAGCTCGCCGAGCAGGCGGACGCGATGCAGGCCGCCGGCCACGACGTCTCGCTGCTCGACGGCCCGGCCGTGCAGGACATGGTCCGTTCGCCGTCGTACCTCGCCGCGCTGCACGACCCGCACGGCACCGCGATGGTGGAGCCGGCCCGGCTGGCGTGGGGGCTGCGCGAGGCGTGCCGGACGCTCGGCGTACGCATCCACGAGCAGAGCCCCGCCACCGCGCTGGTCCGCGCGGGGCAGGGAGTCGAGGTGCGCACGGCCGTCGGGTCGGTGCGGGCGCGGCACGTGGTGCTGGCGACCAACGCCTTCCCGCCGCTGCTCGCGCGGCTGCGGCTGACGGTGGTCCCGGTCTACGACTACGTGCTCGCCACCGAGCCGCTCTCGGCCGACCAGCTGGCGTCGGTGGGCTGGGCGGGCCGCCAGGGGATCGGTGACGCCGCCAACCTGTTCCACTACTACCGGCTGACCCGGGACAACCGGATCCTCTGGGGCGGCTACGACGCGGTCTACCACTACGGCAGCCGGATCCGGGCCCGGCTCGAGCAGCGCGACGTGACGCACGACCTGCTGGCCGGGCACTTCTTCGAGACGTTCCCGCAGCTGGCCGGCCTGCGCTTCACGCACCGCTGGGGCGGGGTGATCGACACCAGCACCCGGTTCACCGCGTTCTACGGCACCGCCCACGACGGGCGGGTGGCGTACGCGCTCGGCTACACCGGGCTCGGCGTCGCCGCCACCCGGTTCGCCGCCGACGTGGTGCTCGACCTGCTCGCCGGTGAGTCCACCGAGCGCACGACGCTGCGGATGGTCCGCGAGCGGCCGCTGCCGTTCCCGCCCGAGCCGCTGCGGTTCGCCGGGATCCAGCTCACCCGCTGGTCGCTTGCCCGCGCCGACACCCGCTCCGGCCGTCGCAACCCCTGGCTGCGCGCCCTCGACCGGCTCGGCCTCGGCTTCGACTCGTGAGCGCTGGCGCCGAGTTTTCCCAAGTCATCTGGGGAAAGCCCTACCTACCACGACGAATTTGCCGCGGCAGGTACTGGTATGCCGAGGTAGGTGGTGCACGGAGAGGCCATGCGCGGTCCACCGACGCGGGGCGTGCAGCGCCATCCACAGGTCGTACGACGGAGCGCGGGGCGCGCCTGCCACAGGCCGATGCTGTGCTCGTGGATGAACGACTGCGAGCGATCGAACGCGAACACGGTGTCTTTCTCCGAAGCGAGCTGCGAGAGCTCGGCTTCGACGATCACGCGGTTGCCGTCGCGCTGCGATGCAAGGTCTGGGTCCGGGTCAGGCACGGCGCGTACTGCTTCTACGACACCTGGGTGGCCGCCGACGAGACCGGGCGGCATCTCATCCGTTCGCGTGCGGTGATGCGCGTTCTGGGTGCTCGCGTGGCGCTGAGTCACGTGAGCAGTCTCATCGCTCAGGGCATCCCGGTCTGGGGTGCCGATCTGTCTTCGGTCCACGTCACGCGACTGGAGAATGGCGCGGGACGTCACGACGCCGACGTCGTACACCACAAGGGCCAGGTGCGCGAGAACGACCTCACGCAAGCATCAGGCATGAATGTCACCGTGCCCGGCCGCGCGGCCCTGGAGGCAGCGACGATGCTGACGGTGGAGTCCGGCCTGGTCAGTGTCGACGCGGTGCTCGCCAGGGGCTTCGCGCACCCCGAGGAGCTCGCTGCACGGCAGCCCTACTTCGCCAAGTGGCCCGGCGCCCAGCGGTTGCAGCTGGTGTGCCGGCTCGCTGACGGTAGGTCGGAGTCACCGGGTGAGTCACGCTCGAGGTACCTGTTCTGGAGCCGCGGACTGCCGGCGCCGCAGCTGCAGTTCGAGATCTTCGGCAGCACGGGCCTTCTCATCGCGCGCACGGACTTCGCGTGGCCGGAGTACGGGGTGCTCGGGGAGTTCGACGGGAAGGTGAAGTACGAGCGTCTGCTCCGTCCGGGACAGGGAGCCGGGGACGTGGTCTTCGAGGAGAAGCAGCGTGAGGACAGGATCCGGGAGGCGACCGGTTGGACCGTTCTCAGGTTGGTGTGGGCAGATCTCAACCAGCCGGACGCGACGGCGCGTCGGTTCGCGCGCTACCTGGGCCGCGCTGCCTAATCCCCGACGTCGGTCACGGCGTGGACTCGACCGGTACCTAGCACGGGAAACCCGCACTGGCCATGGCACATTTGCCGTGCTCAGTACGGGTTTCCCCAGAGATCATGGGAAACCGAGGGAAGTCGGCCGTCAGAGGAGGGTCCAGGCCTTCTCGAGGACGGTGCGGAGCTTCTGCTCCATCTCGTCGAACTGCTCCTGGCCGACGATCAGCGGCGGGGAGAGCTGGATGACCGGGTCGCCGCGGTCGTCGGCGCGGCAGTACAGGCCCTCGTCGTACAGCGCCTTGGACAGGAAGCCGCGCAGCAGCTTCTCGGCCTCGGCGTCGTCGAAGGTCTCCTTGGTCGCCTTGTCCTTGACCAGCTCGATCCCGTAGAAGTACCCGTCGCCGCGCACGTCGCCGACGATCGGGAGGTCGTGCAGCTTCTCGAGCGTGGCTCGGAACGCCCCCTCGTTGGCGCGGACGTTCTCCAGGATCTGCTCGTCCTCGAAGATCTGCAGGTTCTTCAGCGCGACCGCGGTGGAGACCGGGTGGCCGCCGAAGGTGTAGCCGTGCAGGAACGTGTTGGTGCCCTGCAGGAACGGCTCCATCAGCCGGTCGGAGGCGATCATCGCGCCGAGCGGGGAGTAGCCGGAGGTGAGGCCCTTGGCGACGGTGATCATGTCGGGCTGGTAGTCGTAGCGCTCGGCGCCGAACATGTGACCGAGCCGGCCGAAGGCGCAGATCACCTCGTCGCTGACCAGCAGCACGTCGTACTCGTCGCAGATCTCCCGCACCCGCTGGAAGTAGCCGGGCGGCGGCGGGAAGCAGCCGCCGGCGTTCTGCACCGGCTCGAGGAACACCGCGGCGACGGTCTCAGGGCCCTCCTGCTCGATCGCCACCGCGATCTGGTCGGCGGCCCAGCGGCCGAACGCCTCGAGGTCGTCACCGTGCTGAGGGGCCCGGTAGAAGTTCGTGTTCGGCACGCGGAAGGTCGAGGGGACCAGTGGCTCGAAGACCGACTTGAGCGCCGGCAGGCCGGTGATCGACAGTGCGCCCTGGGTGGTGCCGTGGTAGGCGATCGCGCGGCTGATCACCTTGTGCTTCAGGGGCTTGCCGGTGAGCTTGAAGTAGTTCTTGGCCAGCTTCCACGCGGTCTCGACGGCCTCGCCGCCACCGGAGGTGAAGAACACCCGGTTGAGGTCGCCGGGCGCGAGCGAGGCGACCTTCTCGGCCAGCTCGATCGCGGTCGGGTGCGCATAGGACCACAGCGGGAAGTACGCGAGCTCGGATGCCTGCTTCATCGCGACCTCGGCGAGGTCGGTGCGGCCGTGGCCGAGCTGGTTGACGAACAGGCCGCCGAGCGCGTCGAGATAGCGGTTGCCCTTGGCGTCCCAGACGTAGGCGCCCTCGCCGCGCACGATCACCGGCACGTCGGCGTGGTCGTAGGTCGACATCCGCGTGAAGTGCATCCACAGGTGGTCGCGTGCGGACTTCTGCATCGCGGCGTAGGCGGCGTCGTCCATCGGCGCGGGGGTCGTCGAGGCCGGGTCCATCGCGTGAGCTGACATGTGATGCTTCCCTTTTGTGCGAGCGTCTCGTCGAGGGTAATCCTCCTCTGCGGACGCCGACGATTCAAGTGATTTCGTTGCGTTGACACGCAGATGATATTCATGTCGCAGATCGGAGTCACCTTCGGCCACGGATTTCGAAGAAGAGGTGGGGCATGAGTCGGGCGGTTGTGTTCACCGGGGGCGCGCTCTTCGACGGCACGTGCCACCGCCCCGGCCACGGCGCCGTGGTGATCGACGGCCGGGTGGCCGCGGTGGGCCCCGAGGATCGTCTGGAGGCGCCCGGTGGAGCCGAGCGGGTGGACCTCGCCGGCGGACTGCTGCTGCCGGGGTTCCAGGACGCGCACGCGCACCCGGTGCAGGGCGGGCTCGAGCGGCTGCGCTGCGACCTCTCCGAGGAGGCGACCCGGGAGGGCTGCCTCAGGAGGGTCCGTGGCTACGCCGAGGCCCATCCCGACCGCACCTGGGTGACCGGGGGCGGGTGGTCGCTGACCGCGTTCGGCCCGCAGGGCCCGCTGGCCGCCGACCTCGACGCCGTGGTCGGCGACCGCCCGGTGCTCCTGCTCAACGCCGACCACCACGGCGCCTGGGTGAGCTCCCGCGCTCTCGAGCTGGCCGGCGTCGACGCGCGCACCCCGGACCCCGCCGACGGCCGGATCGAGCGCGACGCCGACGGCGACCCCACCGGGCTGCTCCACGAGGGCGCGATGGAGCTGGTCGAGCGCTTGCTGCCCGCCACCGCGGACGAGGAGTACGACGCTGCGCTCGTCCTGGCACAGGAGTACCTGCACTCGCGGGGCATCACCGCCTGGCAGGACGCGATCCTCGGCGACTACGGCGGCGTCCGTGACGTCACGCCGGTCTACGTCCGGGCCGCGGAGGCCGGCGCGCTCACCGCCCGGGTGCGCGGGGCGCTGTGGTGGCGCCGCGACCTCGGCCTCGAG
>JBMOMG010000142.1:0-17621 GCA_049323155.1 Actinomycetota bacterium
CCGCGAAGTCGAGGCCACCGAAGCACGCAAGCTCGCCGGCCGACTCCGCTTCGCCTCCCTGCCGACACCGGCCACGCTCGCGGACTTCGACTTCGACGCCGCCCCCGGCCTCGACCGCAAACTCATCGACGAACTCGCGACCTGCCGCTACCTCGACACCGCCACCAACGTGCTGATGATCGGGCCGCCCGGCGTCGGGAAGACACACCTCGCCGTCGGACTCGGCAGAGCCGCTGCCGAAGCCGGTTACCGCACCTACTTCACCACCGCCGCCGACCTCGCCGCCCGCTGCCACCGCGCCGCGATCGAAGGACGCTGGGCCACCACCATGCGATTCTTCGCCGGCCCCACACTCCTCATCATCGACGAGCTCGGCTACCTCCCGCTGCCCGGCGAAGCAGCCTCCGCGCTGTTCCAGGTCGTGTCCCAGCGCTACCTCAAGACCAGCATCGTCTTGACCACCAACCGCGGCGTCGCGTCCTGGGGCGACGTACTCGGCGACACCACCGTCGCCGCGGCCATGCTCGACCGGCTCCTGCACCGCAGCGTCGTGCTCAACCTCGACGGCGACTCCTACCGCCTACGCGACCACCACGCCAAGAACGACGCACTCCGTCACGCCGCGACCGGCACCCGCCGACCGCTACAGTGACACCCGGCCCAGGGTGGGGAATTTCGATGAGCGCCCCTGGGGAATTTCGGCGAGCGCCATCAACACGCAGCTGCTCCCGCAGCGGCTGAGCCTCGCCGGCGTCACCGCCCGGACAGACGCGGAGGTCGTCGAGGTGACCGAGGCCGGCGTGGTCCTCCGCGACGGCGAGGTGCTACCTGCCGCTCTCGTCGTCCTGGCGCTCGGGCGCCGGCCCTCCGATGGCGCGCTGACCACCGGGCTGCGCGAAGCCGGTGTTGACGTCGTCACGGTCGGGTCGGCCGACCGGCCCGGCCGTGTCATGGACGCCATCCACGGCGCCTTCTTCGCGGCTCGCGTGGTCTGAGCGCCGGCAGCGGACATGTGAAAAACAAGAAGATACCCACTATCGGAGAGACCCTTGTCACCCGAGCAGAAGGATGAGAAAGTGGATACACAAGTGGATGCACTTAGAGGAGTATCTGTGATCACTGCCGAAGCGCCGCTATCGATCAGCAGCCGCGAGTACGTCGAAGCATCAGACTTCCTCCTGCTGGAGGCTGAGATGCTCGACGACCTGCGTGAGCGCGAGTGGCTCGAGACCATGGTCTCCCACGACGTTGTGTACCAGCTGCCGCTCCGAGAGACCGTCGAACGAGCGCGGGGCCGCGGTTTCGTCCCGGGCACCTACCACCTCAACGAGAACTACGGGTCGCTCAGCAGCAAGGTGGCTCGCAATGAAACCCCGTACGCCTGGGCCGAGGACCCTCCGTCACGGTTGCGGCACTTCATCACCAACGTGCGTGTGCGCACTACCGAAGACCCCGATGTCCTCGCCGTGCGCAGCAACGCGTTGATCTACCGCACGCGACAGGAACAGACCAACGCGCAGATCCTCTCTGGTGAACGGCACGACCTGCTGCGCCGCGAGGAAGGGCGACTCAAGCTCCTCGAGCGCGTCGTCTATCTCGACCTGACCGTCATCGGAACCCACAACCTCTCGCTCTTCTTCTGAGCAGCAGCCACCAGGAGCAGTCATGACCGACACCGTCGAAACCCCACCAGCCGTCCCGGCGGGCGAGCCCCTGCCGCCTCAAGTAGACAAGCTGATCGCTGACCTCGAGGCGCACCTCCCCCAGGGCGAAGTGCCGGCCGGGATCTTCGGACATCCGCAGGTTTACCAGACCGAGCTACGCAAGGTCTTCGGCCGCTGCTGGGTGTACCTGGCCCACGATTCTGAGATCGCGGCGAACGGTGACTACGTCGTCCGCAAGATCGGTGAGGACAACTTCATCGTCTCCCGCGACGAGGCCGGCCAGATCCACGTCCTGTTCGATGCTTGCAGGCACCGGGGTGTTCAGGTTTGCCGAGCCGACTCGGGCAACACCTCCCACTTCCGCTGCCCTTACCACGGCTGGACCTACGGCAGCGACGGCAAGCTCGTCGGTGCACCGCTGTGGAGAAACGCATTCGGCGGAATGAGTAAGGAAGACAACGGACTCACCACGGCTGCGCAAGTCCGCGCCTACCACGGGCTGATCTTCGCAACCCTCGACCCGACCGCGCCGCCGCTGGAGGAGTACCTCGGGGGCATGGCCTGGTACCTCGATCTGCTCTTCGGTCTCGACGGCGAGGGCATGGAGGTGCTCGGAGCACCCCAGCGCTTCGTCGTCGACGCCAACTGGAAGTCCGGCGCGGATAACTTCTCCGGCGATGACTACCACCTGGGCACCCTGCATCGGTCCGTGTGGGAGATCGGCGCTTTCCCGATCCCCTTCCGGGAGAACATGATGGGCTACCACATCCAGGCGGCGCCGGGGCACTCTCTCTCCTTCTCCATGGCGGATGACCCGGACGAGCCGGGCCCGAAGTTCTTCGGGTTCCCCGACGACGTCGCAGCGCAGTTCGACACCAGCCGGATCAGCGAGCACCAACTCGACATCGCCCGCCGATCGCGTGTCATGGTCGGCAACGTCTTCCCCAACTTCTCGCTGCTGGCGCTGCCCATGACCGAGGACGGCAGTGCGCACCCGCCGACGGGAATTGTGACGATCCGATGCTGGCAGCCGAAGGGGCCGGGTCAGATCGAGATCTGGAACTGGTTCCTCGGCTACAAGGGAATGTCCGACGAGCAGAAGGACCGCGCGTACCGTGCCGGTCTGGGCACGTTCTCCGTGGGCGGGTCGTTCGAGATGGACGACACCGAGCCGTGGATCACCGTCGGCCGCACGGGTCGCTCGGTTGCAGCCGAGCTTCTCGACTTCCGGCTCAACTACCAGATGGGCATGCCTGGCGTCGGAATCGCCACCAAGGTCGACGACTGGCCCGGTCCCGGCGTCACCTACCGGACGCGCTACGAGGAGGGCGTCCAGCGCAACCTCTACCGCTACTACGCGGCCATGATGCGCGCCGAGCGCGGCGAGTGGCCGAAGGTCGGGCTGGACGAGGACCTCTGAGAAGGCTTGGGAGGACGAACGGTGGTGGACGAGATGTCGTGGACTGAGGGCGTGCGCGAGCGCTATAGCCGAGGTGGGCTCGCCGGACGGCTAACCCCGCGGGGTGGACTGGCCGTGGTCGTGGTCGACCTGCAGAACGGATTCACCGACCCCACCTGTGGCCCCGGTTTCGACCTGGACGAGGTGGTGCAGGGCACTCGGCTCCTGGTCGACACGGCCCGAGACGCCGATGTCCCGGTCGTGTTCACCACCATCGCCTTCCCCGAAGGTGCCGACTTGGTCTGGCTCGACAAGATGCCCGTGCTGCGAGAGCTGCGGGCGGGCTCGTCCTGGCAGGAGATCGACAGCCGGCTCGACGCCAGCAGGGGTGAGACCGTGGTCGTGAAGCAGACCGCCTCCGCCTTCGCAGGCACCGATCTCGCTGACCGGCTCGCCGCCGCGGGCGTCGGCACCGTGCTGATCTGCGGCGCCACCACCTCGGGCTGCGTCCGCGCGACCGCCGTAGACGCCTGCGCCGCGGACCTCGTCGTCTACGTCGTCGAGGGCTGTGTCGGCGACCGCGAGCCCGGTCCGCACGGCGCCGCGCTCCTTGACTTGGACGCCAAGTACGCCGACGTGATCGGCCTCGAGGCAGCGCTCGAGCTCGTGGGGAGTCAGTCATGACGGGCATGGTGCAGGAGCGCGCCACCGCGACCGCGGCTCAGGAGGTGCTCGCCCTGCGTCCGGCCAGGGCTCTGCCGGGCGTACCCGCCCGGCTCGTGCTGCCACGTAGTGAGCGTGAGCCCTCGCTGGCCGACGAGCTCGACCGCGGCTTCTTCGGCACATCGTCCGAGGCGATTTCGTCTGCGGCAATCCTGGCCGAGCTCGAGGCGAGCGGTCTGCGTGGGCGCGGGGGAGCGGGCTTCCCGGCCCACATTAAGTGGCGGGGCGTCGCTCAGGCGAGCGGGGAGCGGATCGTCGTGGCGAACGGCCATGAGGGCGAGCCAGCCTCGGTCAAGGATCGATGGTTGCTGACCCACCGTCCGCACCTCGTCGTGGACGGTCTGCTGCTTGCTGCCTGCGCGGTCGGCGCGACCCGAGCCGTTCTTTACGTCTCACACCCGACAGCGGTCGCCGCTGTTCGTCGTGCGGTCGCGGAGGTGGAGGCCGTAGGACTGGTTCCGGATGCCGTTTGCCTCGAGGTCTTCGAGGCCAGGGGTGGCTACGTCGCGGGCGAGGAGACCGCTGTCTGCCGCGCAATCAGCGGGTATCCGGCTTTGCCTGTGGCAAAGCCGCCCCGGCCATCTGAGTCAGGTGTTGACGGACTGCCGACTTTGGTCAACAACGTCGAGACACTGGCCCACGCCGCGTGGATCCGACGCTACGGCGCAGCCGCGTTCCGGGCCGCGGGTACCAACCTCTCGCCCGGCACCACGCTCTTCACGGTGTCCGGATCGACCCTGCAAGGCGGCGTCGTCGAGGCGCCGCTGGGCGTGACCGTTGGGGACCTGGTGACCACCGTCGGCGGAAGCAGATCGGAGATCCGTGGGCTGCTCATGGGCGGTTGGTTTGGCGGCGTGCTGCGCGGTGACCGATCTGAGCTCCGCTGCTGCTACGCCGAGGTCGCCGCCACCGGTAGCGGCCTGGGGTGCGCCGCGATCACCGTGCTCGGCCCTGGGGAGGACGTCCTCTCCGTCGCCGCAGACATCGGCGCCTGGTTCGAACGCGAGAGCGCTCGCCAGTGCGGCGTCTGCCGCAACGGCACCCGCGCGATCCGCGACACCCTCACCAAGGTCGCCGACGGTGATATCAACCCCGACCACCGGGACAACCTTGCCCGATGGGGAACTCAGCTTGTCGGCCGCGGAGCGTGCGCGTTCCTCGACGGCGCGGCAACACTCGCGCGCAGCGTCGCGGGTGAGCTCATGACGGCGGAGAACGCCGGGCCCGTAACAACGAACGGAGAGAACTCATGAAGGCAAGCGTCGACGCCACCAAGTGCGAAGCCTACGGCGCGTGCGTGGATCTGTGTCCCAGCGTCTTCCAACTCGACGAGTGGGGCTACGCCTCGCTCGTCGGGGACGGGACCGTCCCCGACGGTGACCACGCGGCAGCCCGGGAGGCCGCCGCCGCCTGCCCCGAGCACGCCATCTCCGTCGTCGACTGAGCAGCCGCACCCCTACCCTCACAGACCAGAAGGGCAGATCGTTGGACCTCCAGCTGCAGGGCAAGACCGCACTTGTCACCGCCGCGTCGCGCGGGATCGGGCGAGCCGTGGCCCACCGGCTTGCCGGCGAGGGCATGACGGTCGTCGCCGCCGCCCGCTCCGCTGACGCAGAACACGAGGCGGTAGGAGACGGATTCGTCGTACCGCGGGTCCATGACCTCGCCGACCCCGCCGCTACCGACCAGCTCGTGGCCGAGGTGGTGGCCGACCAGGGTGGGCTCGACGTACTCGTCCTCAACACACCGGGTCCGCGGATCACGTCCCTCCTCGACACCACCTGGGACGACTGGGCAGGTGCGCACGACCTGCTGCTGCGCCCCGTCGTCCAGCTGGCAACCGCTGGCGCGCGACACATGGCGGCGCAGGGCGATGGCACGATCGTGCTGCTCTCGTCGACCTGGGTGCGCCAGCCTGCCCCCGGTGGCGTGCTGTCGGCGTCCTACCGCTCGGCCGCGGCGGCGATGGTCAAGACGCTGGCCACCGAGGTAGCGGCCAGCGGGGTCCGGGTCGTGCACGTGATGCCCGGCGCCACCGGCACCGACCGGATGCAGAACATCGTCGAGGCCAAGGCCGCCAAGAACGGCACCACCATCGACGCCGAGGTCGCCGAGGTCGTCCGTGACATCCCCCTCGGCCGCTGGGCTGAGGCTGACGAGATCGCCGACGCCGTCGCATTCCTGGCGTCCCCGCGCGCAGGCTTCGTCACCGGATCATCTCTTGCCGTCGACGGCGGCGCGGTGCGAGCGACGTACTGACCGTGCGCAGTGAGCACGGAAACTGACAACAACAAGGAGAAGACAATGCCCAGGACCCTGACCGAGAACTTCGTCGAGCAGTTCAAGCTGTGCAAGCTGCATGCCGGCGAGTCCGTAGCCGTCATCGCCGAACTCGGCGAGAAGGACGAGTACGTCGCGGCTGCGGTCGCGGCCGCCCGCCAACTCGGCGCCGGCGCCCTCGTGCTGCACGCATCCAGCCTGTCCAACCCCAACCTGCCGCCCTACACGGCCGATGGGCGGGAGGTTCCTGCGCTGCTGGCCGCGGCCGGCGAGTGTGACTTCGTCGTCGACGTCACGGTCGGGGGGCTGATCCACTCCGACGTCAGGACCCGCATCACCGGCAACGGCAAGCGGATGCTCTTCGTGGCCGAGCCCAACGACGTCCTTGAGCGCCTGATGGGCAGCGTGGAGCTGCGCGAGGTCGTTGAGGGCGCCGGCAAGAAGCTCAAGGCCGGCTCCACCCTCCGCATCACTAACGCGGCAGGCATGGATTTGACTGCTGACATCTCCGGTGAGGACCTGCCGATCACGCACCAGTGGGGATACGTCGACGAGCCGGGTCGCTGGGACCACTGGCCGAGCGGCTTCGCCGCCTGCTTCCCGCGCGACCGGTCGGCCGAGGGCCAGATCGTCCTCCAGCCGGGCGACGCCCTGATCCCGTGGCAGCGCTACGTTCGGGAACAGGTCACCTTCAACGTGAGCAAGGGCTTCATCACCGAGGTCGTCGGCGATACCGCCGAGGCTCACATTCTGCGCGACTACTTCGAGAGCTGGGACGACCCGGAGGTCTGGGCGCTGAGCCACATGGGTTGGGGCCTGCTGCCCCAGGCGCGCTGGTCGGCGTTCGACGTCTACGACCCGCGGAGCCTCTACGGCCAGGAGCTGCGCTCGACCGCCGGAAACTTCATGTGGTCGACCGGCTCGAACCGGTTCGCCGACCGCGAGACCCCTGCCCACCTCGACGTCCCGATGCGCAACTGCACCGTGGAGATCGACGGCACCGCGGTCGTCGTCGACGGCAAGCTGGTCGAGGGCTGATCATGGACCGGCAGGCAATAGAGGATGCGATCCTCAAGCTCGCTCGCGACCCCGACCTCCTGGACCGGGTCCGCAACAACCCGGCTTTGGCGGCAGCCGAGCTCGACATCGACGAGGACTGGGCCAGCGTAATCCTCGCGGGTGACCGCGACCGACTCCGCTCGGCAGGACTCAACGACGGCCTGACCATCCTGGTCAGCCGGTGGTTCAAGGACGACCTCGGCGACTCAACCAGCGAGGGTCGCTTCGTAGCAGACACGTCAACGGCCTTGCCGGCGGCACAACTCCCGCGCGGCCTGGTTTTCGCCGGCGGCTGTTCGCACGTGCCAGACGTCCTGGCGCGTCCCGAAATTGACCCGGAGGACGCCGTCGGACGCCTCCTCGACGGCTACCGACGGCTCGCGGACGACCTAGCGGCGGCCGATCCGGAGGTCATCCTGGTGACCGCCGACTGCCACTTCCAGAGCTTCCGGACCGGTCACTTCGTGATCGGCGACGGCGACCACCACGACGGGTCGATGGAGTTCTTCAAGCGACCCGACCTGGATCTGCACCTCACGGGCCAGCCCGAGTTCGCTCGGGCCCTCGGAGACGCAGCCAAAGCCGCCGGCCTCGAGGTCGAGGTGGCGCCGCGCGTCGATCTCGACCATGGTCTGATCGTGCCGCTACGCCTCATGCTGCCGCGACCGGACCTGCCGGTGATCCCGATCATCACGCAGCCGGCCCGCACCTTCTCGCCGTACAACGCCAGGGCACTCGGCGCGGCCTTGCGCCCGGCGATCGAGGAGTCCGGCCTTCGCGTCGCGATGCTTGCGACCGGAGGGCTGTCGCACTTCCTGGATCCGGGCAAGTTCGGCCAGGTCGACATCGAGTTCGACACCTACGTGCTCGACATGCTCCGGGCCGGTCGCGGGCTTGACCTCGGCTCGCTCGAGCCCTACCCGCTGCTCGACCACGGGCAGTACGAGTTTCTCAACTGGCTGATCATGCTCGGCATCGTCGGACCAGGAGTCCGAGGTGAGGTGTACTCCTACGAGCCGATGGAAGCATCCGGAGGCGGCTGGGCGGTAGTTGGCATGGACCTCGCGTCGGCCGGGCTCGACCACGGCGAGCGCACCGTGGCGAAGGCAGGCTGATCACCAATGTCCAGAACACTGCGGGTGGGACTCACCCAGTGGCACCCGACGACTGACGTCGAGACCAACCTGGCCATCGCCTTGGACCTGGTTGGAAAGGCGGGTACGGCGGGGGCAGACCTGGTGGTGCTGCCGGAGAACGGCCTGATGTTGGGCACCAACGTCGAGATGCGGGCTCGCGCCCTGAAACAAGACGGCCCGGAGATCGCAGCACTCGCCACGGTCGCCGCGGAGCACGCGGTTACCGTCGTCGTCGGAGGCATGAAGAACGCCACGCCGGAGGGCGTCTTCAACTCTGCAGTCGTGATCGGGCCCGACGGCAAGGTGGCCGGAAGGTACGACAAGATCCACCTCTTCAATGCGCGGGTGAACGGTCAGTCGTTCGAGGCCAGCAGCGTCGAGCAGGCCGGTACGACGCCCGTCCTGCTCGACCTCGAACAGGCTGTCGTGGGCCTGACGATCTGCTATGACGTCCGGTTCCCAGAGCTCTCCCGTGCCCTGGCCCTGGCCGGCGCCGAGGTGCTTCTGGTGCCCTCGGCCTTTGTGCACACGACCGGTCGCGCGCACTGGCACACCCTGCTCGCGGCCCGAGCCATCGAGAACGGCTGCTTCGTCGTCGCGCCGGCGACCATACGGGGCGGGCCAGATGCCGGTGACGCCTTTCAGACTTTCGGACACGCCCTCGTTGTGTCGCCGTGGGGCGAGATTCTCGCCGACCTGGGGGAGGATGCAGCCGCGGTACAGGTCCTTGAACTTGACCTGGGAGAGGTTGCGCGCGTGCGCTCGATGCTGCCCGTACTCGAGGGCACGATGCCGGCAGCGTATGCCACGGCGCCCGAACGGATCAGAGTGACAAGCAACGAGGAGTCGAGATGAGTGGAAGTTCTAAGGATCTGGACCCGGACGCCCTCGAGGGCGTGGTCGAGACAGGCGAGTGGTTCGGAATAGGAAACGAGTTCACGGGCGTCCAGGTCCGCAAGGTCTGGACACGCAACGGCGAGCGTCTGCAGCTGTGGGTCCCCGCCCGCAACTACACGATCCTTCTTGACGCCATGCAGTTGGAGATCATCTCCGCACAGGACGCCGACGAGTTCAGCACGTTGTTCGCGCGCAAGCTAGGCGCTGGCGACATGCTCGGCGGCCAGGAATCCGAGCACGAAGCGTGAGCACGGTCAAGCGGCCCGGCACCGCCGTGGACGACCTCGTTGAGAATCTGCGTGAGCGTATCGTCACCGGGGCTCTCGCGCCGGGGGTTCGCCTCTCACAGCAGCAGCTCGCCGAAGACCTCCAGGTCTCGCGCACCCCACTGCGCGAGGCGCTGCAGCGGCTCGCGACCGAAGGCCTGGTCATGGGCCAGGCGAACCGCGGCATGGTGGTCGCTCCGGCGCCACTCAGCCACGTCGAAGACGCGTACGCGTTGCGGCTTCTCGTCGAGCCCGCGACCGTGGCGGCCATCGTTGAGACCGTCACAGACGACGACATCGCGGCCATGGAGAAGGCACTCCTCGGGATGGAGCGCGCGGGCGTGTCCACCCGCGACTTCCAGAATGCGCACGCGGCATACCACGAGGTCATGCTGCAGAGGTATCCCCCGTATGCATCCGAGCTGATCCATGCCCTGCACATGCGGATCTACCGGCAGCAGCGACTCTACTTCTCCCGGCCCCCGGCGGTCGCCGACTTCATCTGGCTCGACCGGATCTTCCTCCAGGCCGTGGCCGAGCGGAAGGGGCAGCTGGCTCGACACCTGTTGGAGTTCCACCTCCTCGACGCCGCGGTCGGTCTCGTCGTCGAGATCGATCCCGACTATCACTTTCAGGCGCTGGGGGTGTCGCTCCACGGCATCGGAATGGAGGTCCCAAACCTCGGCACCAGCCCGATCGCACGACCGCTCGAGGTGACATGGCAGCGCGAGGTCCCCATGGAGCTGCCCGACCTCAAGACCGGCAACCTCAGCTTCGTTCCTGCACCCTGACCGACCCGACGAAACGGACCACCATGACTAGCCACCGCGTAGGGCTCATCGTGCCCAGCTCCAACACCACGATGGAGACCGAGATCCCCGCCATCCTGCGGGCACACGAACGAGTGCGACCCGACACCTTCACCTTCCACTCCGCCCGGATCCGGATGAGGCAGGTGACCCAGGAAGAGCTGACGGCGATGGACCAGAACGCCGGCGTCGCTGCCGCCGCGCTGGCTGACGCACGGGTCGACGTCATGGCCTACGCCTGCCTTGTGGCCACGATGTCCCAGGGTCTCGGCCACCACCGTGCGTCCGAGGAGCGGCTCGGCGCCATCGCGGCGGAGGAGACCGGTGCCCGGGTCCCGGTCGTCGCATCGGCGGGAGCACTGGTCCAGGCACTCGACTATCTTGGCGCCAAGAAGGTCGCGGTCATCGCGCCTTACATGAAGCCACTCACCGCCACGGTGTGCGGATACATCGAGCACGAGGGCGTCGAGGTAGTCGACTCCATCAGCCTCGAGGTGCCCGACAACCTAGAGGTCGGCCGACTGGACCCGCAGCAGCTCATCGAGCTGGCCAGGAAGGTCGACACCTCCGGTGCCGACGCACTCGTCCTGAGCGCCTGCGTTCAGATGCCGTCGTTGCCCGTGCTGCAGGCCGTCCAGGAGCAGTTCGACATTCCGGTCATCTCCGCCGCCGCGGCCACCGCCTGGCGGATTCTGACCGAGCTGGGACTCGACCCGGTCGCCCCCGGCGCGGGAAACCTGTTAAAGGGCGCCTGAGGTGAGCGTCGTCACCGCTGGAGTGACCGTCCTGACCGTCGGGCTCGACCGGGCCTCCGCGGCCGTCGTTGTCGAAGCGGCCTCCACCCATCGCGGGGCAGTCTCGGTGGTCGCGGTCGCCGACGCTGCCGCCGGTCGTCGCTGGCTCGCCGAACGGTCGGGGAGTGGGCCGCTCGTCGTGCTCGCGGCCTTCCATGAGGAGGAGGCATGGGGACTCAGCACGCTGTTTTCGCGCCTGCGATCGCTCGACGACTCGCGCGGAGCCGAGCTCGTGCTCGTGTCCGACGTGCCAGTCGCGGCCCTGCCCGTGGTGTTGACCGACATCGACGGCATGCGCACTGTCCCGCCCGGGTCCGCTGCGGAACTGCTCGCGCACCTCGACTCCGCGTGGGCCGAACCGGTCGCCGCGGCCGCCAGCTGATCTGGGAGCAGGAGGTCCACCATGGGAGCACTCGACGGCAAGGTGGTCGTCTTCACCGGGGCCGGAGCCGGCATCGGCCGTGCCGCCGTCGCCCGTTACGTCGCCGAGGGGGCGAAGGTCGTGGGTGTCGACATCTCGCCCGGCGTGCGTGAGCTCGCCGACGAGTTCCCCGACGCAGTCGTTCCAGTCCAGGCTGATATCTCGACCTGGGCCGGCAACGTCTCGGCAGTCGAAGCCGCACGGGACGCATGGGGCCGAGTCGACGTGTTCGTGGGCAACGCGGGTATCACGGACGGGATGGTCCCGCTCGAAGACATCCCCGGCGCCGACCTAACCCAGGCGTTCGAGGAGCTCTTCGCCGTCAACGTGCTTGCTCCAACGCTCGGCGTTCGCGCAGCGCTTGACGACCTGGTCGAGAGTCGTGGCTGCGTCATCCTGACCGGATCTTTCGCCAGCTCCAATGCAGCAGGCGGTGGTGTCCTCTACACCGCCTCCAAGCACGCCGTACTGGGACTGGTCCGCCAGCTCGCCTACGAGCTGGCACCCGACGTCCGGGTCAACGGGATCGCCCCCGGGGTCGCGGCTACTCGGCTGCGCGGGTTGTCCAGTCTCGGACAGGGCACCACCGACGCCGTGCTCGACGGCACTGAGCGAGCACTGCCACTGCAGGAGATCGCCGACGTCGACGCCTATGCCGGTGCTTTCACCATGCTCGCCTCGGCAGACGGTGCCGCCATGACTGGCAGCATGATCACTGTCGACAGCGGCCTCGGTATCCGCGGGATCGCCAAACCGGGCGGCCGAGTCGGCCGAAGCCGGACGTAGGGTCATCGACATGAGTGAGCAAGAGCGCACGTGCTTCTCCTCGGCTGAACTTGGTTCGGCCGCCTACGGGATGCTGACCAGGCTGGTCGTTCCGCGGCCGATCGCATGGATCAGCTCGGTGTCCGTCGAGGGCGTCGGTAACCTCGCGCCACACTCGTTCTTCACCGTAGTCTCCACAGATCCGCCGATGATTGCGTTCACCTCCGAAGGCATCAAAGACACACTGCGCAATGTCAGTGAAACCGGGGAGTTCGTGGTCAACATCGCCACCTCGGGGCTGCGCGAGTCCGTCAACGCGACGAGCGCCAGCTATGAACGTGGCGTCGACGAGGCCGCGGAGGTGGGCGTTGTCATGGAGCCGAGCGACGTGGTGAACGTGCCCCGCGTCGCGCATTCACCAGCATCGCTCGAGTGCCGCCTTCACTCCACGATCCCCCTGGGCAACTCCGTCGTGGTCGTGGGCGAGGTGGTGGCATTCAGCGTCTCCTCCGATGCCCTGGTCGCGGGACGACCCGACATCGCCAAGCTGCAACCCGTCTCGCGGCTCGGCGGCGACGAATGGGGGCTTCCCCCCGAGGTCACCCATCTGAAGCGGCCCGGCCGGCCGTCGTAAGCCGCGAGAGCAGCGGCCCGGCTCCGAGGAGCTAGCAAAAGAGTGAGAGCAAGGCCCTTGCTCTCGGACTGAAGTGTATGCAAAAGTGAAGACAGTTAGAGATGCGGGCCGATGTTTCACCGAGACACGAGGAGCCGGGCGATGAAGCCACCACGGTTTGACTACGAGCGCCCGACCACCGTCGGTGAGGTGCTCGATCTGCTGGCGGAGCACGACGACGACGCGTCGCTGCTCGCGGGCGGACAGAGCCTGCTGCCTCTCCTCAACATGCGGTTCGCACGGCCAGAGGTAGTGATCGACCTGGAGCGAGTGGACGGGTTGGACACCATCGAGGTGACGCCGCAGGCGGTGGTTGTCGGCGCCGGTGTGCGCCTTGCCCGGCTCGAGCGCGATCCAGAAGTGGCAGCGGCCCTCCCCGTCCTGCCGCGTGCCGTGTCCTTCGTCGCGCATCCGCAGATCCGCAATCGCACGACGATCGGCGGGTCGCTCTGCCATGCCGACCCGGCGGCGGAGCTACCCTGCGTCGCAATCGCCACAGGAGCCCGGCTGCACCTTCGATCGAAGCTCGGTGACCGTACGGTCGACGCCGCGGACTTCTTCGAGTCGGTGTTCATGACATCAAAGCGCTCCGACGAACTCCTCGTCGCGGTCGAGTTCCCCCGCACCGCGGGGCTGACCTACCGCTACGACGAGATCGCCCGTCGACACGGCGACTTCCCGTTCGTCGGCCTCTGCCTGGGGCTCGCGGCCCAGGACGGCGTCGTGACAGCGGTCCGCGCCGCCGCCGCAGGCGTGGCCGACAAGCCGCTGCGGCTGGAAGGCCTGGAGCGCGCCTTCGTTGGCCGCTCGATCGCGGAGGCGACCGAGCCGGCAGCACAGGCAGCCTCGGCAGAGGCTGCTCCGACCAACGACCAGCACGGTTCGGCGGAGTTTAGGCGCGGCCTCCTGCGTGGCCTCGTCCGACGGCTCGCCGGTGAGTTCACGGAGGCAATGGCATGACCGAACAGACCAGGACCGTGCGGATGACGGTGAACGGGGTGAACCACGAGACCGACGTGCCCGTGCGGCGCCTCCTCAGCGACCACCTCCGGCATGGGTGCGGCCTGACCGGCACCCACGTGGGATGCGAGCAGGGCGTCTGCGGTGCATGCACCGTGCTCGTCGACGGCGAGGCCGTGCGGTCCTGCCTGATGCTCGCCGTGCAGGCGGACGGCCGGACGGTCGAGACCGTCGAGTCCCTCGCCTCCGGCGACGAGCTCGATGGCTTCCAGGCCGCGATGATCGAGCAGCACGGCCTGCAATGTGGGTTCTGCACTCCCGGCATCCTGATGAGCGTGGCCGGCGCTGCCCGGAAGGGCTGCCCTGTCGACGAGGTCGAGGGAGAGGTTCTGGGCGGCCACGTCTGCCGCTGCACCGGCTACAACGGCATCCGCGCCGCGATCCGCCAGCACTGGGACGAGAAGGGAGCGGTGCGATGAGCACGAGGGAGCAGCAAGCCGGCGACAGCCTGATTGGCGCCCGGGTCGCACGCGTCCAGGACGACCGGATGGTGCGCGGTCGCGGCCAGTACGTCGACGACATCGGTGACCTGGGCGTTCTGCACGCCGCGATCATCCGAAGCCCTATCGCCGCCGGAGAGGTCACGGGCTTCGACGCAACCGAGGCCGAGGACATGGACGGCGTCGCCCTCGTACTGGGGCCCGACCAGATCGCGGAGCTCACCGACCCCGTCCCGTCGAGCTGGGTGCTCGCGGGCCAGCAGCTCGTCGACGTACCGATCGTTGACCGATCGATCCGCTACGTCGGCCAGCCCATCGGAATCGTGGTGGCGTCCTCCCGAGCGGTCGCCGAGGATGCCCTTGAGCTGATTGACCTCGACTTCGACGACCGGCCGGCTGTCACTGGCGTCGAGGCGGCGCGTGCCGAGGGTGCCCCGCTGGTCTATCCACAGCTCGCGAGCAACCAGGTCGGATCGTTCCAGTTCGGCCCTCCCCAAGAGGTGCTTGAGGAGGTCTTCGCCGGGTCGGCGCACGTCATCGACCGCACCTTCACGATCCCAAGGATCAGCCACAGCCCGCTCGAGCCGCGAGGATTGGTCGCGGAGTGGCTCCCCACGACGCTCCAGCTGACGGTGCACAGCAGCACTCAGGTGCCGCACATCGTTCGACAAGACGTCGCGCGGGCGCTCCGGATCCGTCAGGACCAGGTTCGGGTCGTGGCCACCGACGTCGGCGGTGCATTCGGTCAGAAGACCTCGCTGTTCCCCGACGAGACGATGGTGTGCCTCGCGTCAAAACTGCTCGCTCGCAGGGTCAAGTGGATCGAGGACCGGGTCGAGAGCCTGTCATCCAGCTACCAGGGCCGAGGCCAGGTCACCCGCGCCCGGCTCGGCATGGATGCCGACGGCAAATTTGCGGTGATCCACGCCGACATGCACGGCGATGTGGGCGCCTTTACCAGCACCGGCACCGGCGGCACCGGTCCGTTCCAGGTCGCGGGCCTCATGATCGAGGGTCCCTACAAGTTCGACGTCGCTGCCTCAACCGTGACCGCCTGGTACACCAACGCCGTCCCCACCGGCGCCTTCCGCGGCTACGGAATGCAGGAGGCGACCTTCATCCGCGAGCGCCTCGTGGACGAGGCGGCGCGTGAGCTGGGCATCGACCCGGTCGAGCTGCGCCGCCGCAACATGATCACTCCGGACGCGCTCCCACACGTCACTAACACCCAGCTGCCCTACGACAACGGCGACTACCCGCAGGTGCTCGATCGGGCGGTTGCCCTTGCTCGGGCAAGCGCGCGGCCGGGCTCAGAACGTGTCCGCCGCGGCATCGGCTACTCCTCGATGGTGGAGATCACGGGCTTCGCCCCCAGCGCTCTCCTGGAGTTGTACAACATTCACTGGAGCGGATGGGAGTCGAGCACCATCCGCATCAACGAGGACGGAACGATTACGGTCCACTCCGGCGTCACCTCGGTCGGCCAGGGCATCGAAACCGCGTTGGCGCAGGTCGCCGCCGAGCGGCTCGGGGTTCCGCTCTCGTGGGTCCACGTCCAGCTGGGCGACACGCTGACCTCGGGATACTCCAACATGGCGTCACAGGCCAGCCGTGGCCTGCCGCTTGCCGGTGGGGCGCTGTGGAACGCGGCCGAGAAACTACGGGAGCGGATGCACGCCCTCGCCTCGGCGTATCTCGAGGTTGCGCCAGAGGAAGTGAAGTACAGCGACGGCCAGTTCCGCACCGACTCAGGAACCACGATCACATGGCGCGAGGTCGCACACCGCGGCTGGATGGGGTGGCGCCGACGTGCAGAGGACCCGATCCGGCTCGAGGAGACGTACGAGTACGACCCGCCGAGCATCACTTTTGGCTACGCCACGCATGCCGCGCAGGTGGCCGTGGATCTCGACACCGGAAAGGTCTCGGTCGAGGACTACTGGGTCGTCCACGATTCCGGCGTCGTCGTCAATCCGCTGATCGCCGACGGTCAGACAATTGGCGGCGTGGCCATGGGCATTGGGTCCGCGCTTCTGGAGGAGGCCACCTTTACCGCCGACGGTCAACCGACTGCGACCACCTATCTGGACTACGTCGTCCCGCTGTCGGAGGATGTGCCGGACCTGGTGCTCGACCACATTGTGACGCCCAGTGAGATCACTCCGGGCGGCTTCAAGGGTCTAGGCGAGAGCGGCACCATCCCGCCGCCAGCTGCCATCGCTAACGCCATCGCTGCCGCAGTTCCCGAAATCGCTAGTGGCGTCGTCGCGATCCCGCTGAGCCCCACACGGGTCTGGACAATGCTCGATGTCGCCGGTCTGACCCGCTGAGGCTGCCACCGACCGAAACCAGGAGAATCTGAATGGAACTGCAGCACTCGTTCACGGTGCCCGCGCCTGTAGGGGAGGCTTGGGACCTGCTCCTTGACGTCGAGCGGATCGTCCCGGCGCTGCCTGGCGCCTCGCTCACCAGCTTCGAGGGTGACTCGTTCACCGGCCAGGTGAAGGTGAAGATCGGAGCGATCCAGATGGCCTACAAAGGCCAGGGCAAGTTCACCGAGCGTGACGAGGATGCTCGTCGAATGGTGATGACCGCGGCTGGCAGGGACACGAAGGGTGCTGGCACCGCCACGGCCATGATCACGTGCACTCTCACTGATCAGGACGGATCGACGCGGGTCGACGTCACCACGGACCTTGTACTCACTGGCCGCCCTGCGCAGTTCGGCCGCGGCTTGCTCAATGACGTCGGCTCGAAGATCATCGACCAGTTCGCGGCCAACATCGGCACCGCGTTGGAGGCGCAGGACACAGTCGTTCCGGAGCCTCTCGCAGCGGAGGGTGCGCCTGCGGCCAATGTCGCCCCCCTGCCCGAGGTGGAGCCGCTCGACCTGATGAGCGTCGCCGGTGCAGCAGTTGCGAAGCGTGCAGCTGCCGGAGTCACGGTGGTCACCGTCGTCGTGTTGGCAGCGCTGGTTGTGCGCCGACTCCGCGGCTGACCGGACGGCACCCTGTAGGTGACTGACTCGCCTACCGGATCCGCTGTAGCGAGGGTCAACCCAGTGGCGCTGACCACGGTGGTCGAGAACTTCGATTTGCGCCGCGCCAGCCGAAGGCGCCTGCTTCATCGCCGGCCCAGGTGGGAAGATGTGTCTCGCGTCAAGTAAGTGGCAGAGATTCGTGTCCTGGAAAGTTGGGGACGGCCGGGTGCGCTGCACCGGTGTGGACGTCGTAGGGCCGGTTCCAGGACAGGAACTCGTGGGGCCGGACCTTGTT
>JBMOMG010000143.1:0-17312 GCA_049323155.1 Actinomycetota bacterium
CCTGATGTCACTTCCGCTCGTGACAATCGCGATGATCGCCACGTCGAACCCACTGCCAGCCCTCGTCACCCTCGTCCAAGCCGCCTGGCGCCAAGGCCCCAGCGGCTAACTGCGAGATCGGGTCAGATGACGCGCACCAGCCGTCCCTTCGTGTCGAACTCGACCCGCACCTTGGTGCGCGCGCCGTTGGGCTTGCGGGCGCAGTAGGTGAACGTGTCGCCGACTCGGGCGTCGGGCTGGCCGGCGGCGAACAGCACCCGCCGGGTCGTCGCGCCGCGCGGCAGGCTGCGGAACGCCTTGACCGGGCGCACTGCCGAACCAGCGGTGCAGCTGTTGGCCTTGATGCCCAGCGCCCGCTCCCAGGTCAGCAGGTACGCCTCGGCGCCCTTGGCCAGGTCCTGGACGATGTCGTCGCCGGCGAGCTTGCGCAGGTCCTCCACCCAGTCTGGGTAGAGGCCGTAGTGCGCGACGCCGTCGACGTTGATGTCGTACACGCGCTCGCCGCTGACCTGCTTGCCGATCCTCACGCCGCCCAGTCCGGTGAACGGGTAGGTCACCGGGTTCTTGGCGTCGGCGCCGCGCGGGTCGCCCTGCGCGCCGAGGCCGTTGATGTCGGCGCCGAAGCCGAGGCCGAAGTAGTAGCGCTTGTCGGCGCGGCTGGCGTGGTACCGCCACTTCTTCACGAAGCCGGTGCTGTCGCCGGCGTACGGCGCGATGTAGCCGCCCAGCTTGGAGATCCGCGGGTAGGCGTCCGGTGTCGACCACGAGTGGCTGGACAGGATGCCGGGGTAACGCATCTTCTCGACCAGGTCGAGGGCGGCGCGGCGGCCGAGCACGCTCATGTGGTCGGGGTCGAAGAGCATCTTGCGCTTGGCCATCTCGCGGATGGTCAGCTCGCCGAGGTCGGTCAGCCCGCGCTGGTTGCAGTGCGGAGCCGCGGGGTAGACCGGCAGTGCAAGGGGTGGCGCGTACTCAGCGGCGATCGCGCCGAAGAGCATGTCGCGGTCCTCGCCCGCACTCGGGAGCGCGAGCTGCTCCTTGTCGTGGACGCCCTCGCCGAAGCCCTGCGGGCAGCGCTGCATCTTCCAGAACGAGCCGGTCTCCAGGAAGTTGGCGGAGTTCACCACGACGCCGGTGGCGCCCTCGTCGCCGGCCACCCCCGAGAGCGCGTTGTCGAACTTGTTGACCAGCTCCATCTGCCGCACGCCCATCTTGTGGACCTCGTCGAGCTGTCGCTCGATCTCCTCCGCGGAGCACTGCGGGATGTCGAGCTTCATGGTGCAACCGAAGATGACGCTGGTCTCGATGCCCATGACGACCGCGAGCTTGCCCTGGTTGATCACCTTGCGGGCCTCGAACGGCGAGCGGACGATGCGGTACCAGCCCTCGCCGGGGCCACCGGACTGGGCGTCGATGTAGCGCTCGAACTCCTTCATCCGCTTGGCCTGCAGGCGGATCGAGTCCATGTCGTCACAGCTGTTGCGCTTGAACGGGTAGATCTCGCAGAGCTTGTTGTTCTCGGTCAGCAGGTTCACGAACAGCCGCAGGCCGCCGCGCCAGGACCGCTCCATCCACTTGTAGTAGGTGCCCTCGTGGGTCAACGAGTCCGGAGCGGGCCAGTCCTTGAACGTCGGCCAGCCGACCGGGTCGTGGCTGGGCCGGCCGGACAGGAAGCCCTCGAGTACCGCGCCGTTGCCGCCGGTGAGCGTGTGGTCCTCGCAGTCGACCAGGGCGTACTCGACGCCGTAGGGGTCCCACGGCTTGCCGCAGTGCACCTCGCCGCCGAGGAACTCGAAGGCCATCCCGTGCGTGTGCGCGTCGGTGTAGCCGCGGACCTCCGCGAAGGAGGTCTCACCGCGGTGCGGCCGGCCGGTCACGTTGGTCTCGACCTCCGGCCAGGCCGCGCAGCCGGAGGTGCGCCGGATCGAGAACGCGGCGGGCTTCTCGGCCAGCACCAGGCGCCCTGCCTGGTCGACCCCGAGCGCCCTCTTCGCCGAGGGCAGGGTGAGGTGGAAAGCCTTGCCCTGCTTGACGATCGTCCAGTCGGCCGAGGTGCTCGGCTTGTCGGCCGCCACCACGCCGGCGGCGCCGGTCAGCCCGAGCGGGTCGCCGCTGCCGGCGGCCACGAAGTCCTTCGCCGTCCCGTAGAGGAGGTACTTGCCGAGGTCGGTGGCCTGGAAGTGGAGCGGCTCGGCCGCCCGGAGGTCGGCGGTCGCCGCGAAGCCCTCACCTGCCCGCTGCACCCAGCGCCCGCCGGCGCCCAGTGCGTAGCAGCCGCCGGCCATCGCGTAGCGGTCCTCCGGGACGGTACGCCGTGGCGCGGTGCCCTCGCCAGGGAGCAGCCGTGGCTCGTTGTCGTAGCGCCGGGCGGCCACCGTCGCCGTGTTCGTGGCCGCCTGCGCCTTGGTCGTCGGGTCCTTGGTCAGCGGGTCATCGGCGTCGGTCACCGAGCGGGACAGCAGGTTCTTCGTCGCCGGGTCGCTGTGGTCGTGACCGTGCCCGTCGTCGACACCGCCCGCGAGCTTGGCGTGGTCGTGCTTCTTGCCCAGTGCGGCGGCTGTGGTCGCGTCGGCGGCCTGCTTGAACGCATCCGCCCCGCGGCGGTCCTCGGTCCGGCTCTGCCCGGTCAGCCCGCCGGCGTACGACGGCACCACGAACGTCGCGGCCAGCACGGCCCCGGTCGCGAGGCCCACCGACCAGGCGAGCCGCCGACGTGCGTTGCGGTGCCGTTGAGGCAGCTCGAACTTCGGGTCGACGTCGCCGGACATGCACACTCCTGGGGGAAGAACCGCTGCTTTCGGGGTGCAACGAGTTCTTGCGAGATAGGTCACGCTCCGCGAGCGCGGATGGAGCCGCTCAGAGGTCGCGGGGCCACATCCGGTCGCTCAGCCGGACTGCGAAGAACCCCTGGTCCACGTCGGTGAACCACACCTGGCGGCGCGGGACGTCCCACGCCGGCTGGGCCATCGCATAACCGCCGGTGGGTGCCGGCTTGTTGAAGTAGCCCACCTCGCGCGGTGCCTCCGGGTCGGAGATGTCGAAGATCCGCAGTCCCGATCCGATGTAGGCGCACGCGGCAAGGCTCGGGTCCACTCGCCGGGGGACCGAGCAGTAGTGCGCGGCGTACCCGCCGACCGGGTTCTTCGCGCCCGGGTCGTCCTGCTGTTCCCCGGCGCGGTTCGCCTCGGTGTGCACCGCCAGCCGCAGCTGCGAGACCTCGTAGGGCCGGTGCGGGTCGTCGACGTTGATGATCCGGGCGACGCCGGCGTGGTTCTCCGGGCGGTAGCTGAACGTCGGGTCGTTGGGGAGGGTCTGGAACTCGTCGACCATCAGCAGGTAGTCGCGCCCGTCGATGCGCATCGGCTCGGCCACCTGCGGCACCGCCGCGTCGCGCCAGGTCAGGTGCGCGACCACCTTCGCCTGTGCCAGCGGCTTGCGTGCCTGGATCGCGCTGACGTCGAGCACCTTGAGCCCGCCGTTGACCAGCCGCTGGTCGTCGGGCCGGCCGAGGTCGGCGGCGTAGAGGTAGTTGCCGTCCCGGCTCACCCGCAGGCCGTGGAAGTTGTGTCCCACGAGGGTCGACAGCGGGCGGGGTGCTCGCGGGTCGGTGAGGTCGACGGCGGTCATCACGTGCCCGACCAGCGAGCTCGCGTAGAACGTCCTGCCGTCGGGGGAGAGCCCGCTCTCGTGCCCCAGCACACCGACCGGGGTGCTCGACAGCAGCTGGGGTGTGCGGCAGTCCCTGCTCACGTCGTACACGTCGACCTGGCCGGGGGCGGTCAGTGCGTTGCCGAGTACGGCGACCAGGAGACCGCGCTTCTCGCTGAGCACCAGCGACTCGTGCGGGGACAGCATCGCCGGGCTGGTGAGCGTCGCGGTTCGGACCGGCCGAGCGGCGTCGGTCATGTCCATGACGTAGGTGCCCAGGCCGGTGACCCCGTTGGTCAACGCGTCGGTGGGGAAGAGGATCGTCGAGTCGTAGAAGGCGCAGACGTGCCCCGACGAGTCGGCGAAGCGGTGCACCTTCAGGCCGCCGGTCTCGCCGTAGTGCGCGACCTGGCGCACGTTGCAGGTGTAGCCCTTCGCGGCCCGGCCGGACTCGAAGTCCTCGGCCGGGACCCGGCCGGGGATGTCGGACTCCGGGCGTGACTGGCGGTCGCACGTCGCCGGATCGAGCGCCTGCTGGCCCTCGGCCGCGCTGGACCCACCGGCGGCGACCGTCAGCACCCCCGCGAGGGTGACCGCGCCGGCGGTCGCGACCGCGACCCACCTTCTTCTGCTGTCCGCCGTGGTGCGCACGTGCCGTCCCCTTCGTCCCGAGATGCCTACCGGCTTCAACGACGGAGGGTGACGAGGGTCACGTCAGCTGGCGGTCGTCGCCGAGCTGGCAGTGCCGCCGATGCGGGCGGTGAGCCGGTCCGCGGTACGCCGGGCGGCGGCGATCGTCGAGGGGAGGTCGGGAGCTGCCTCGCTCGGGAAGGTCACGGCCACCCCGGCAGCCGGATGCCCGGTGTGGTCGCGGACGACGGCGGCGACCGAGGCGAAGCCGGGGGTGACCTCACCGTCCTCCAGCGCGTAGCCCCGCTGCCGGGTCTCGGCGAGCAGGACCCGCAGCGCCGCCGGGGACGATGGGCCGTTCCCGTGCCGGTCCACGAACGCCGACCGGTCCGGGAACAGCGCCCGGACCTGGCTGGCCGGCAGGGCCGCGAGGATCGCCCGGCCGCTCGCGGTCAGGTGCGCCGGAAGTCGCACGCCGACGTCGGTGACCAACGGTGGCCGGCCCGGCGCCCGCTCCTCGAGCACGTAGAGCACGTCCCGGCCGTGGAGCACCGCCAGGTGCGCGGAGTGGCCGACCTCGTCGACCAGCGCTGCCAGCGGCACGCGGGCGATCCGCTGGAGGGGTGCCTGGCGGGTGTACCCGCTGCCCACCTCGAACGCGGCCACGCCGAGCCCGTAGCGGTGCTCGTCCCCCAGGTGGACTACGAAGCCCTCCTCGACCATCACCGTGAGCAGGTGGTAGGCGGTGGAGCGCGGGAGGTCGACGGCGGTGGCGATCGCGGCGAGGGTCACCGGGTCGGCCTGGGTCGCCAGGAAGCGCAGCACACGGAGTGCTCTGGTTGCGGCCGGGACCTGTCCCACGGTTCAGACGGTAGCCGCCGACAGGCGGGAGCGCCGTACCGAACGCTCTGGAATGCCCCGGTTTGTCCGACTCCTGACCTAAGTCCCGCCCTCAGGCTTTTTACAAAATGCCTAAGACTGTCCGCGGTTGCGACCGACGTTAGGTAAAGAGCGGTCGGCAGGGAGGTGCTGGCCGCACTGCACCGCAGCCTCGGGGCGCGGTGCTCGCACCTTGGGAGCAATCCGCGTGTTCGACGTTCGCCGTCATCTGATCCATGCCGTCTCGGCCGGCCTTGCCTGGGCGCTGGTCGCCACAGCCCTGGTCGGTCTCGCGGCGGTCCCTGCCTCGGCCAAGGTGCCGCGCGCGGCCGCGAAGTACACCGCGGCGATCGAGCCGCTGGCCAACTACGTCGGTCAGTCGAGCTGCTCGCCCGCGGCCAAGCCGGGGACCAGCGCGTTCGCGAGCATGCTGCTGCGCACCTATCCGAACTCCCGCAGCCTGGGCATCTCCCGGGCCTGCGGCTCGGGTGGCAAGTCCGAGCACAAGGAGGGGCGCGCCTTCGACTGGGGCGTCTCCGCCTACAGCGCCCGCGACCGCGCGTCGGTGAACTCGCTGATGACGTGGCTGCTGGCCACCGACAAGTACGGCAACCGGTTCGCGATGGCTCGCCGTCTCGGCATCCAGTACATGATCTGGAACCGGCGGATCTGGGGCTCGTACGCAGCTGGCTCCGGGTGGCGTCGCTACACCGGCTCCAGCCCGCACACCGACCACGTGCACTTCTCGCTCAGCTGGGCGGGCGCCCGGAAGAAGTCGTCGTTCTGGAACCCCCGCAACTTCCCGCGTGGCTCCGGTGCCGCACCGACGGGTCCGGTGCGTCCCACCAAGCCGTCGCCGGACCGCCCGACGCGGCCGACCCGGCCCACCGACCGCTACGACTGGCCGGACCCGCGCCCGGACGAGCGCTACCGCAGCACCCGGGCGATCCCCGAGCCGCGTGCACCGCGCCGCCTCGCCCAGTCCAAGCCGCTCGTCGTCGAGAAGCTCAGCGTCTCGGCCAGAGCGCGCGCCGGCACGCGCAACCGCAAGGCGCTGCGCGAGGACCGTCGCTACCTGATCGAGGTCGAGGGCACCTACCGCTACGCGAGGAGCAAGGGCGCGATCGCCGATGCCGAGTGCAGCACCCGGCAGGGCGCCTCGTGGTGGCAGCGCGAGCGTTCGCTGCGGCACGAGGAGTGGTACGCCGACCACCTCGATCTGTACGTCGACGGGCACGACCTCTACGCGCAGGCCGACGACGGCCAGAGCTGCGACGTGGACAGCCACACCTACCGCTGGGTGTACGAGGCCGAGCGGACCGGGCGGGTGCCCTTCGCGATCTGGGACCCGAAGTCCTACAAGGACAACCGCGGCAAGCTGTCCGTGCGGATCCTGGACCTGGGCACCGTCCGCGACACGATGTCCTGGACGGTGCCGGCGCGCAGCAAGGCCGGCGCGACCAGCCCCGGGCTGCTCCGCTCCGGGCGGGACTACCTGGTCACCGTGTCGGGGACCTGGACCGACGGCAACGGCGCGACCGCCGACGCGGAGTGCACGGTGGCCGGCGGGGACGGGTGGCGCCGCGACTACGACGCGTTCGACATGGTCGCGGGCGACTGGAGCTACGACAGCCTCTCCCCGCGCATGTCGGGGGTGCGGACGATGCCGATCAGCGGCGGTGAGGGCTGCGACCCCTCGCACACCTACACCTATCTGCACCGGGCCGAGCGCACCTCGCCGCTCAACATCCGCGTGAGCGACCCCTACGGCCATGCCGACAACAAGGGGGCGCTGAGCGTGAAGGTGGCGGCGTACGACGGGTTCGACCCCGAGCCCGAGCCGGAGACGCCGAGCCGTCCGGAGCCCACTCCGACCCCGACCTGGCCGAAGCCGTCGCCGACCCCCACGTGGCCGACGCCGACGCCGACGCCCAAGCCCAGCCCCACACCCACGTGGCCGACACCCACCCCCACGCCGACGCTGCCCCAGCCCGACCAGGCGGTCGAGTACGAGTGGCTCGAGGTGGACTCGCGCAGCGACAAGGCGGTGCGCACCGAGCAGGAGTTCGCGGCCGGAACCCGGTTGCGTCTGACGGTCTCGGGTATGTACCTGATGCGCGACAGCGACGAGGACTGGATCGTCGCCGACGCCGAGTGCACGGTCACCGAGAGGGACCCCTACTGGCGTTCGACGAGGTACGACGGTGACTTCAACGGCCGGCGCGCGCCGCTGGGTGACCTGGCGGTGAACCTGCAGATCGTGGAGTGGAAGCCGACCTCGGGACGAGGAGCGTGCAACGTGAGAGGCCACGAGTACGTCTACGACCTGACCACGAGCACCGACGGCCCGCTGTGGTTCGTCGTGGCCGATGACTACTACGCCGACAACAAGGGCGTCCTCGACGTCGAGGTGGAGGGCCGGTGAGCCGCCGCCGATCGGTTCAGGTGGCCGTGGCCGTGGGCGTCGCGCTCGCTGCGGCCCTCGTCTCGGGGTGCGGTGACGACGTGACCGTGGCGACCTCGGGCGAACCGACGGGCGCCTCCTCGGTCGAGTCGTCGGCCACGCCGTCGCCCTCGGCGCCGGTCTCGCTGCCGCCCGGAGACCCCGGCCTCGAGGCGCCGGAGGTGCCCGAACCGGGCCTCGACGAGCCCGAGCCCTCGGAGAAGGAGGCACCTGCCAGGGTGGACGTCCCGGCCGATGCGATGCTCGACGCCGAGACCGTCGGGATGATGCTCGGCGGCAGCTGGCAGGCTCACCCCGGAGACGGCGACGAGTGCCTGCGGCCCGAGGGCGCGCTCGGTCAGCGGTCGATGTCCTTCGGCGGCTCCGTCGACGGCCTGGTCGTGCAGACCGTCGCGACCTACCCGAACGACAAGGCCGCGGACGCGGCGGTGACCGCACTGGGTGACACCGCCGCCGGTTGCGGCTGGATCGCCCAGCCCGACCCGCGTCTCGGGACCGCCTCGGTGGCCGCCGACGACGGTCCCCGCACGATGACCGCGGTGTCGGCCGAGGGCGTCGTGGTGGTGCTGGTCGGCACCGGTGAGTTCACCGCCGACCCGATGCGCTGGGGCTCGCTAGTCGACCTGGCGGTCGGCTCCTCCTGCCCCGCCGGCCCGCACGGCTGCGACTGACGAGCAGCTGTCTCGGATCCGAGACAGATGACCCGTGCGGGTGCTGGCCGTGGCACGGGCCAGGCAGTGGAATGGCTGCATGACAGTCGTGCACGTCGGGGTCGGCCCCGTCTCGTTCTCCGACGTCGTGGCGGTCGCCCGCCACGGCGCCGCCGTCCAGCTGACCGACGAGGCGGTCGCCGCGATCGACAAGGCCCGCGCGGCGGTGGAGCAGCTGGCGGCGGCCCCCACCCCGGCGTACGGGATCTCCACCGGCTTCGGCGCACTCGCGACCAAGCACATCCCCACCGAGCGGCGAGCCCAGCTCCAGCGGTCGCTGATCCGCTCGCACGCCGCCGGATCCGGCCCCGAGGTCGAGCGCGAGGTCACGCGGGCGCTGATGCTGCTGCGGCTCTCCACTCTCGCGACCGGTCACACGGGCGTGCGGGTCGAGACCGCGCAGACGATGGCGGCGATGCTCACGCACCAGATCACGCCCGTGGTGCGGGAGTACGGGTCGCTGGGCTGCTCGGGCGACCTCGCCCCGCTGGCGCACTGCGCGCTGGCGCTGACCGGGGAGGGCGACGTACGCGACGCCGCCGGCGCGCTGGTCCCGGCGGCGGACGCGCTGCGGGCGGCCGGTCTGGCGCCCGTCGAGCTGGCCGCGAAGGAGGGGCTGGCGCTGATCAACGGCACCGACGGGATGCTCGGCATGCTGGTGCTGGCGATCCACGACCTGCGGCTGCTGCTGCGTACGGCGGACGTGGCGGCCGCGATGTCGGTGGAGGCCCAGCTCGGCACCGACCGCGTCTTCGCCGCCGACCTTCAGGCCCTGCGGCCACACCCCGGGCAGGCGGCCTCGGCGGCCAACCTCACTGCGATCCTGGCCGACTCCGGTGTCGTGGCGAGCCACCGCGGACCGGACTGCAACCGGGTCCAGGACGCCTACTCGCTGCGCTGCTCGCCGCAGGTGCACGGCGCGGCGCGCGACACCGTCGACCACGCGGCCCGGGTGGCCGAGCGGGAGCTCGACTCCGCGATCGACAACCCGGTCGTCCTCGACGACGGGCGCGTCGAGTCCAACGGCAACTTCCACGGTGCCCCGGTCGCCTACGTACTCGACTTCCTCGCGATCGCGGCCGCCGACGTCGCGTCGATCTCCGAGCGGCGCACTGACCGGTTCCTCGACAAGGCGCGCAGCCACGGGCTGCCGCCGTTCCTCGCCGACGACCCGGGCGTCGACTCCGGCCACATGATCGCGCAGTACACCCAGGCCGCGATCGTGTCCGAGCTTAAGCGGCTGGCCGCCCCGGCCAGCGTCGACTCGATTCCGTCGAGCGCGATGCAGGAGGACCACGTCTCGATGGGCTGGTCGGCGGCCCGCAAGCTGCGCCGCTCGGTCGACGGGCTCGCCCGCGTGGTCGCGGTCGAGGTGCTGACCGCAGCCCGCGCGCTCGACCTGCGGGCGCCGCTGGAGCCCGCCCCCGCGACAGCTGCGGTGCTGCGCCTGCTCCGGGAGACCGTCCCCGGCCCGGGTCCGGACCGGCACCTGGCGCCGGAGATCGAACACGCAGTTGAGCTGGTGCGCAGTGGCGCGGTCGTCGCTGCTGTGGAAGACACGATGGGAGAGCTCGCATGAACAGTGGTTTCGAGACGCCTCGCAAGCTCGGCTCCTCAACCACCGAGGAGACGCCTCGCAAGCCCGGCTCCTCAACCACCGAGGAGACGCCTCGCAAGCTCGGCTCCTCAACCACCGAGGAGACGCACGGTCCCATCCGGGCCCCGCGGGGGACCGAGCTGACCGCGCGCAGCTGGCAGACCGAGGCCCCGATGCGGATGCTGATGAACAACCTCGACCCCGAGGTGGCGGAACGTCCGGAGGACCTCGTCGTGTACGGCGGCAGCGGCAAGGCCGCGCGGAGCTGGGAGGCGTTCGACGCGATCGTGCGCACCCTCTCCACGCTCGCCGACGACGAGACGCTCCTCGTCCAGTCAGGCAAGCCGGTCGGCGTGATGCGCACCCACCAGTGGGCGCCGCGGGTGCTGATCGCCAACTCCAACCTGGTCGGGGACTGGGCGAACTGGGAGGAGTTCCGGCGCCTGGAGCACCTGGGCCTGACGATGTACGGGCAGATGACCGCAGGGTCGTGGATCTACATCGGCACCCAGGGCATCCTCCAGGGCACCTTCGAGACGTTCGCCGCGGTGGCGGACAAGCTGGCTGCCGATCCTGCGGTGGTTTCGAGACGGGCCTCGCAGGCTCGGCCCTCCTCAACCACCGGTGATCCCTCCTCAACCACCGGGGCGGAGGCGTCGCTGGCCGGGACGATCACGTTGACCGCGGGGCTCGGCGGGATGGGCGGCGCACAGCCGCTCGCGGTGACCATGAACGACGGCGTCGCGATCTGCATCGAGTGCGACGAGTCGCGGATCAAGCGGCGCATCGAGCACCGGTACCTCGACGTCCAGGCCGACTCCCTCGACGACGCGCTCCGGATTGCGGTCGAGGCACGCGACGCGCGCAGGCCGCTGTCGATCGGGGTGCTCGGCAACGCCGCGGACATGGTGCCCGCGCTGCTCGCGGAGGGTGCGCCGATCGACATCGTCACCGACCAGACCTCCGCGCACGACCCGCTGTACTACCTGCCCTCCGGAGTGGCGTTCGAGGACTGGGCGGAGCTGCGCGAGAAGGACCCGGCCGGGCTCACCGAGCGGGCGCGGGAGTCGATGGCCCGCCACGTCGAGGCGATGGTCGGGTTCCTGGACGCCGGCGCGGAGGTGTTCGACTACGGCAACTCCATCCGCGACGAGGCCCGCAAGGGCGGCTTCGCGCGGGCGTTCGACTTCCCCGGCTTCGTGCCGGCCTACATCCGGCCGCTGTTCTGCGAGGGCAAGGGCCCGTTCCGGTGGGCGGCGCTGTCCGGCGACCCGGCCGACATCGCGGCCACCGACCGGGCGATCCTCGAGCTGTTCCCCGACAACGAGCGGCTGCGCCGCTGGATCACGATGGCCGGCGAGCGGGTCGCCTTCCAGGGCCTGCCGGCGCGGATCTGCTGGCTCGGGTACGGCGAGCGGCACCTCGCCGGACTGAAGTTCAACGAGATGGTGCGCAGCGGAGAGCTCAAGGCGCCGATCGTGATCGGCCGTGACCACCTCGACGCCGGGTCGGTGGCCTCGCCGTACCGGGAGACCGAGGGGATGGCCGACGGCTCCGACGCGATCGCGGACTGGCCGCTGCTCAACGCCCTGGTCAACACCGCGTCGGGAGCCAGCTGGGTGTCGATCCACCACGGCGGCGGGGTCGGCATGGGCCGGGCGATCCACGCCGGCCAGGTGTGCGTCGCCGACGGCACCGACCTGGCGGCTCAGAAGATCGAGCGGGTGCTCACCAACGACCCGGGCATGGGCGTGATCCGGCACGTGGACGCCGGCTACGAGCGGGCCGAGGAGGTGGCCGCCGAGCGCGGCGTACGGATCCCGATGCGGGAAGGCTGAGGCCTCAGTGCTTGCGTCGCCACCAGCGCTGGCCCGGCCGCGGCCGCGGCTTCGGTACGGCAGACTGCCCGGCTGCGCTCTCCAGCTGACGCCGCTGCCGTTCGCGCCGCTCGGCCCGCCGAGCTCGCCACGCCACGACCTCGGCATCCTCGTCGCGGGTCGGCGTGATCACCGGCGGGCCCCCGGTCAGCTGCCGGCGGGCTTCGACGATCCGGCGGTTGAAGTCGGCGACGACCCGGCGCACGCCCTCCTCGGTGGTCTCCCGGTCGAGCACGCCCTCCAGCTCGACGTCCTCCTTGCGGAGCGCCAGCGCCGGCGGCAGCACGCCGGTGATCTGCTCGCGCTCGATGAGCCCCTTGACCCACCAGTCGGGGTCGTGGGTGCCGCCGAGTCCCTTGATCGGCTTGCCCGCGCCGGGCAGGTCGTCGAAGTCGCCGCGCTCCATCGCCCGGCGCACCTGGAGGTCGACCCAGAGCGCCTGCTGCTCCATCCGGTGGACCGGCGCCTCGTCCTCGTCGTCCTCGGCAGCGGAGTCCGCGGTGGCCTCGTCGGCCTCGGGCACCTGGCCGGTCAGCGCGGTGACCTTGGCCCGGCGCAGACGCCGCTCCTCCTCGATCTCCTGCTCCATGCTGCGGGCACGGTCTCGGCGACGGTCGCGCATCTGGATCACCCCCGGATGTCAGGCCCTTCCAGCCTACAAAGCCGCCGGTGGCCGGGGCACGGGTCACCAGGTGCCGCGGTGCACGACCTCCTCGACCGGCTTGCGGGTGCGACGGGCCGCGGACCCGGGCGAGCCGAGGTCGTCGGTGCGGTGGCCGAGGGTGATCGCGCCGATCGGCATGTGGTCCTCGGGCACACCGAACGCCTCACGGAACGCGTCGGTGCGCGAGGCGGGGATGCCGAAGAAGCAGGCCCCCAGCCCTTCGTCCACCGCGGTCAGCAGCATCAGCAGCGACGCCATCGCGGTGTCCATGTGCCAGTACGGCACCGGCCAGCGCGCCTCGACCCGGTCGCGCTGCTTGTCAGCCTCGGAGTAGCGCCCGACGTAGGCCGCCTTGTGCGACAGCGGCACGATCACGACCGGCGCGGTGCGCATGCCGCGGAGCCAGGAGTCGGGTTCGCCGCTCGCCTCCGCCGGTGTGCACGCGGTCCAGAACCGCTCCACGTCGGCCGGGGAGTCCAGCAGCAGGAACGCCCAGCCTTGCGTGAACCCCGCACTCGGCGCGTGCAGCGCGTTGGCGAGGATGCGTTCGACCACAGTGGTGTCGACCGGCGCGTTCGAGTAGTTGCGCACCATCCGACGCCGGCGGACCACCTCTTGGAACTCCATGGAGCAGATAATGTCGCACGCTGACTTCGAGGCCATGTGGCGCGAGCTGGCGCCGCTCGGCCGCTCGGCGCGCTCGGGCGGGTACTTCCGCCAGCCGTTCACCACCCCCGAGCGCGAGCTGACCAGCTGGTTCGTCGAGCAGTGCCACACCCGCGGGCTGACGGTCGAGGGCGACGAGGTCGGCAACCTGGTCGCCTGGTGGCGGCCCGCCGGTGCGGCCGGCCCGGGCGTGGTGACCGGGTCGCACCTCGACTCCGTCCTCGACGGCGGTGCGTACGACGGTCCGCTCGGCGTCGTGTCCGCGCTCGCGGCGATCGACCAGCTCCGCGACCGCGGCTTCACGCCGTCCCGGCCGATCGGGATCTCGGTCTTCGTGGAGGAGGAGGGCTCGCTGTTCGGGGTCGCCACGCTGGGCTCCCGGCTGGCCACGGGGGCGCTGTCGCTCGACCGTGCCAAGGAGCTGCGCGACCGCGACGGGGTGTTCCTCCTCGACGCGATGGCCGACGCCGGCGTCCACGTGGACCCCGACGTCACCGAGGTGGCGTGGGCGCACCTGCGGGAGCGGGTGGCCTGCTTCGTCGAGCTCCACGTCGAGCAGGGCCGCCACCTGGTCGACCTGGACGCCCCGGTCGGTGTCGCGAGCTCGATCTGGCCGCACGGCAGGTACCGCTTCGACTTCACCGGCCAGGCCAACCACGCCGGCACGACCCGGATGGAGGACCGGCGCGACCCGATGCTGACCTACGCGATGACCGCTCTGGCGGCGAACAAGCAGGCCCGGCTCTCCGGTCAGCGCGCGACGTTCGGGCGGGTCGACGTACACCCCAACGGCACCAACGCGGTGCCGTCGCGAGTGACCGCCTGGCTGGACGCCCGCGCCGACTCCGAGGAGCACCTGGCGAAGCTGGTCGCCGAGGTGGAGCGGATGGCGGTGGACCGCGCCGGCCGGGACGGCACGACCGCCGCCGTGACGCCCGAGTCGGTGTCGCCGGAGGTGGTCTTCGACGCCGCCCTGGCGCGCCGGATCGCCGAGCCGTCGGGATGACCGGCCACCCCGGCGCACCCCCCGGAGTCGGCACGCCGGCTGCGCGGGCTGACCGTGCCGGGGATGGCGAACTGCCACAGCCACGCCTTCCACCGCGCGCTGCGGGGCCGGACCCAGCGTGGCCGGGGGAGCTTCTGGACCTGGCGCGAGCAGATGTACGCGCTCGCCGGCCGGCTCGACCCGGACTCCTACTACGAGCTGGCCCGGGCGACGTACAGGGAGATGCTGCTCGCCGGGTTCACGAGCGTGGGCGAGTTCCACTACCTGCACCACCAGCCCGACGGGACGCCGTACGACAACGCCAACGCGATGGGGCTCGCGGTGATCGAGGCCGCCCGCGACGCCGGGATCCGGATCGCCCTGCTCGACACCTGCTACCTCGCCTCCGGGATCGGCACGCCGCCCGAGGGCGTCCAGCGCAGGTTCAGCGACGGCACCGCGCAGGCGTGGGCGGCACGGCTGGAGCGGCTGGAGTACGCCGCCGGCGACGACGTCGTGGTGGGGGCCGCGATCCACTCGGTGCGGGCCGTGCCGCCCGAGGCGATGAGCACCGTCGCCGCCTGGGCGAGCGTGGACCGGGTGCCCCTGCACGTGCACCTGTCCGAGCAGGTCGCCGAGAACGACGCCTGCCGGGCCGCCTACGGGCGGACGCCCACCCGGGTGCTGGAGGACGCCGGCGTCCTCGGCGACCGGACCACCGTCGTGCACGCCACCCACCTGACCGACGCCGACGTCGAGGCGATCGGCCGGCTCGGCGGCTACGCCTGCTTCTGCCCGACCACCGAACGCGACCTCGGCGACGGCATCGGTCCGTCGCGGGCGCTGCACCGGTCGGGGGCCACGCTGACGATCGGTTCCGACAGCCACGCCGTGGTCGACCCGTTCGAGGAGCTTCGCGCCGTGGAGCTCGACGAGCGGCTGGCTCGGCAGGAGCGGGGCCACTGGTCGGCGGCCGAGCTGCTCGGGGCCGCCACCTCGGCCGGGCACCGCTCGCTCGGCTTCCACGACGTGGGCCGGATCGAGGTCGGCGCGCACGCCGACCTGGTCACCCTCGACCTGCACTCGCCGCGCACGGCCGGGACCGGTGCCACCGCCGAGACCGCGGTCTTCGCCGCCACCGCGGCCGACGTGGTGCAGGTGGTCCGCGACGGGCAGGTCGTCGTCGAGAACCACGACCGCCACGAGATCGGGCACACGCTCGAGTCGGTCGTCTCCGGGCTCTGGGAGGGAGCATGAGCAGCCTGCTCGTCACCGGGGTCGGCCAGCTGGTCACCAACGACCCGGGGCTCGGCGACGGCTCTGCGCTGGGGGTCCTCTCCGCTGCGGCGGTCGTGGTCGACGGCGGCCGGGTCGCCTGGGTCGGTCCCGCGGCCGGGGCGCCGGCCGCCGACACGGCGTACGACGTCGGCGGGCGCGCGGTCATCCCGGGGTTCGTCGACTCCCACTCGCACCTGGTCTTCGCCGGAGACCGGTCCGAGGAGTTCGCCGCCCGGATGAGCGGGACGCCGTACTCCGCCGGTGGGATCCGTACGACGGTCGCCGCCACCCGAGCCGCCACCGACGAACAGCTCGCGGCGAACCTGGCCCGCCACGTCGGCGAGATGCGGCGGCAGGGCACGACCACCGTCGAGGTCAAGAGCGGCTACGGGCTGACCGTCCGCGACGAGGCCCGCGCGCTGGCGCTGGCCGCGCAGGTGACCGAGGAGACCACCTTCCTCGGCGCGCACGTCGTGCCGCCGGAGTACGCGTCGGACCCCGACGGCTACGTCGACCTGGTGACCGGGCCGATGCTCGAGGCGTGCGCGCCGCACGCCAAGTGGATCGACGTGTTCTGCGAGACCGGGGCGTTCTCGGTCGACCAGGCGCGCGCGGTGCTGTCGGCCGGGGCGGCGGCGGGGCTGCGCGGGCGGCTGCACGCCAACCAGCTCGGGCCCGGCCCCGGGGTGCAGCTGGCCTGCGAGCTGGGCCTGACCTCGGTGGACCACTGCACCTACCTCTCCGCCGCCGACATCGATGCGCTGGCGTCGTCGGGGACGGTCGCCACGCTGCTGCCCGGGGTGGAGTTCTCGACCCGCTCGCCCTACCCCGACGCCCGCCGGCTGCTCGACGCCGGGGTCACCGTCGCCGTCGCCACCGACTGCAACCCGGGCTCGAGCTACACCTCGTCCATGCCGCTGTGCATCGCGCTCGCGGTCCGGGAGATGGGGATGACCCCGGCCGAGGCGCTGCACGCCGCGACCGCGGGCGGCGCCGCCGCCCTGGGCCGTTCCGACGTCGGCCGGCTGTCGGTCGGCGCGTCGGCCGACCTCGCCGTCCTCGACGCGCCGTCCTACGTCCACCTGGCCTACCGGCCCGGGGTGCCGCTCGTGCGTGAGGTGTTCCGGGCCGGCGCGCAGGGCTGACCCTCTCGCGCTGCGTCGCACGGCGGCGTGCGCGTCGTACGGCGGTCCCGATGTGCGCTCCCGGTCCCGCGTCGCGTGGACGGGCGGGCAGACCGACGCCTCCGGGGGCGCCTGGGCGCTCGGCTCCGGGGGAGAGCTGTGCCCCCTCGCGTAGGACGCTAAGGCGCGCGACGCCGGCGAGATAAGGAGTTCTCCCGATGTGCGCGGCTACCTCAGACGCGCAGTCTCGTCACATCCCGATGAGACCGCCCTGAGGAGAACCACGATGTTCCCGGCACACGAGATGATGTTCGCCGCAGAGATCGACTACCGACGCGAACGGATGATGGCCGTGCGGCCCAAGCGTCGTCGCGAGCGGCACGTGCGGGTGCCCCGTCAGCGTCGCGGCACGGAGCCCGACCGCGACGGCGCGGCGGCCGAGCCTGCCACCTCCTCGCCGGCAGCGTCGGCCCCGGCCCTTCCGACGGCCGACCGACGGCGGTGGGACCGGGCCGCCTGAGCCTGATCCGGATGGAAACCCGGCTGAAATTGTCGGTGGTGGGCACGAAGATGGAGGACGTGCCCGCCCACCTGCTCTCCACCCCGCTCATGGGGCGCGTCCACGAGCTGGCCGACCTCGAGCGGCTCGCCGGCCTGGCCCCCGGGGCCACGGCCGGCGTGGTGCTGCTCTCCGGAGACGCGGGGGTCGGCAAGACCCGGGTGCTGACCGAGCTCCGCGCCCGCGCCGAGCAGATGGGGTGGCGCACGGTGACCGGGCACTGCCTCGACT
>JBMOMG010000144.1:0-17278 GCA_049323155.1 Actinomycetota bacterium
CCTGATGTCACTTCCGCTCGTGACAATCGCGATGATCGCCACGTCGAACCCACTGCCAGCCCTCGTCACCCTCGTCCAAGCCGCCTGGCGCCAAGGCCCCAGCGGCTAACTGCGAGATCGGGTCTGAGCCACGGTCGGATGGAGCTAGACCTCATTGGATCCCCCCACATGAGTTGATGGAATCCCCCAACTCAGACTTACGTGGCGCAGGGGCGAACGGCAGAGCACTTGGTCCCCGCAAGGATGCGTGGCCGGGTTCGCCGGTTCAGGACCAACGACCGGAAACGGATGACCCGTCTACGCCCACCGTTCAGCGCGCCCGCCAGAGCCGACTGTTCACCGAAGCGAGGCCCGGGGCGGCCGTGATGCGGACCCGGTAGACGCCGGCGCGGAGCCCACGTACCACGACGCGACCGGTCGCATCGGGCCGCGGACGGCGCACGGTCACCCAGTGCTTGCCGCGCTTGGCCTGCACCAACACGCGCTGGCCACGGTTGTCGACCAGGCGCAGGCTCGCCCGGCGGCCGGTGTGACCGAGCCGGAACCGGGGGGTCGCGATCCAGCGGGCGGCGCCGTCAGCCTGGGTCGGAGCCACCTCGTCGCTGTCCAACGTACGCGCGGTGAAGCGCGTGGTCGCGGTGATCGGGAAGTACGCCGTCGCAACGCCATCGCCCTCGGTGGTCGCCACCCGACGGGCCACGACCTGCCCCTCACGCCATGCCTGGACGGCCACGTCCTGACCGACGATCACCTGACCGTCGGCGGTCTCCAGCTGCACCTGCACCGGGAGGCGCTGACCGACCCTGGCCCTACCGGCACCGGCGACGAAGCTGAGCTGCGCGGCGGGCCTGTCCGGCACCGGGTCGGTGCGCGGCTGCTCGACCGGCTCAGGGTCCAGGGTCGGGGTGGGCGGCGTGGGTGTCGGAGTCGGTGTGGGATCCGGAGCTGGAGCGGCACCCCCGCCACCACCGCCGCCACCGGGCGCCGGCGCGGTCGGGGTGGGCGTCGGGCTGGGCTCGATGCTGGGCTCGATGCTGGGCAGCGCCTCGGGGCTGTCGCTCGGCTCCGCGGTCGGCGTGCCGGTGGGCGTCTCGGTGCTGTCGCCGTCGGGCACGACCGAGCAGGTGATCAGCGTGCAGAGCATGGCGTTGGGGTTGACCAGTCCGGCCCCGAAGTAGTCGTCGCGGCCGGTTGCACCCAGGTCGACGGCGCTCTTGGCGAGGGCCGACTCGAACTGGGCCGAGGTGAGCGCGCCGTCGGTGCCGTCGACAGCCAGCGCGGCGGTCGCGGCGACGTACGGCGTGGCCATCGAGGTGCCGTTCAGCTTCACGTACCCGCCACCGGGAACGGTGGAGAGGATGCTGCTGCCGGGGGCCGCGACGTCGACGTAGGAGCCTGTGTTTGAGAACCAGGACGATGCGTCGGCGTCGGTGGTCGCGGCTACAGCGACGACGCCAGGGAACGCCGCAGGGTAGGTGACCGGGTTGCCCTCGGTGCGCTCGTTGCCGGCCGCGGCGACGACGATGACGCCCTTGCCGAGGGCGTAGTTCACCGCACTCTGCAGCACCGGGTCGGCATAGCTGCCGCCCAGGGACAGGTTGATCACGTCCGCGCCGTGGTCGGCGGCGTAGGTGACCCCCTGCGCGACGTCGGAGTTGTAGCCGCTGCCGTTGGCGTCGAGCACCCGGATCGGCATCACCTTCGCCTGCGGGGCCAGGCCGGCGACTCCGACGGAGTTGCCCTGCACGGCGGCGACGATGCCGGCCACGTGGGTGCCGTGCTTGTTCAGGTCGACGCGGCCGTCGCCGGAGTCGGTGACGAAGTCGAAGCCGGCAGCGGTGAGCTGGCCGGTGAGGTCCGGATGGGTGCCGTCCACGCCGGTGTCGACGACCGCGACGACGGCGCCCTGTCCGGTGGCGTTGTCCCAGGTCTGCTCGGCGGCGAGCCGGTTGAGCGCCCACTGGTCCGGGCGACGCGGGTCGGTCCCGGAGAGAGCCGTCCTCACGGGGGCGCCGAGGGTGTGCACCTCGGTGTCGAGGGTCACGGCGAGCACGTCGTCTTGAGACTGCGCGTCACGCACCGCGTCGACCGCTTCGGCGCGTCCGGCGACCTGGCGTACGACGATCTCGGGCCGGCCGTCGACGTCGTGCACCGAGACCACGCGCAGCGGCTGCGTCTCGTCGGCGATGGCAGCCACCTCGGCGACGACCGCGCGGGCCGGGGTCTCGACGGACTCGTCGACCACGCGCCACGATGCGGGCTCGGGCTCGTCGGTCACCACAGGCTCGGCCGTGGCCACGACGCCCGGCGTGCTGGTCGGCGTACTCACCGGCGAGGGCGACGCCGCCTCCACCGAGGCGGGAGCCGAGGCGACCGGACCGGCGGGGTCCGGGTCGCTGCCCAGGTCGGCACGCGCGATGCCGACCCCTATCGCCGCCACACCGGTGAGGGCGAAAGCGAGGAGGGCGATGGCATCCCGGTTGCGGGGCAGGCTCGGACTCATGGCTCGTTTCAGGTATGCGTGTAGGTCCCCCGGTGATTCCAGGCAAGCACCTCGCCGATCACCGCACTGTGGTTATCGGCCAGCAGGTCCCGAGTCTTTACCTTCGGTCGCCCGACCGGTCTAACAGCGCTTGGTCGAAGCGCTGTCGGCGAGCACTGCCGGACCACCCAGGAGCACTCGGTCGTCGGGCTTCAGTGCCGCGGCAGCCTGCGCTACCTCGGCCGGGAGGCAGGTCTCCGTGGTGAGGAGTAGAGGTGCGCCGTACGTGCCCGCAGCAGGCACGCCCGCGAGCGCGTCCGGGAAGTTCGTACCGGCAGCGAAGTAGGCGCGCTCGGTGTTGCGCCACCCGGCCTTGGCGATGACCGCGGAGGTCTCGTAGCGGTTGCCACCTTGGAGCCGACTCACGGTCACACCGGGAACCGCCTGGGCGAGCTGCTTCTGGACAGCGAGGCTGACCGCGGCGGTGCCCCCGAGGACGACGACCTTGCTCGGCTGGAGCCGGGCCAGCTCGTCCTTGACCGGCTGAGGCAGCGTCGTGCGGTCCGTGAGCAGGATCGGCGCCCGCTTGCGCGCGGCGAGGGCACCGCCGGAGAGCGCGTCCGGGTAGGACGTGCCGGAGGTGATGTAGACGATGTCGGAGTTCGACCACAGCCGCTGGCTGATCCGCGCCGCCGTGTCGTAGCGGTCGCTGCCTTGGAGGCGGATCACCCGTTCGGCGTACTTTCCGGCCTGCTCGGTCACGGCGGTCGACAGGGCGTTCTCCCCGCCAAGCACGAAGATCCGGTCCGGCTGGAGCCGCTGGAGCTCCTCGACCGTTTCCTGAGGCAGGCCGGTGCTCATGGCGAGAAGGATCGGCGCACCCGCGCCGGCGGCGGCAGGCCCGCCCGACAGCGCGTCGGGAAAGTCCTCACCGGAGGCGAGGAACACGGTGCCGTTGCGGTTGGGGAACGCCTGCTTGGAGATCGCCGCGGCGGTGCTGTAGCGGCTCGTGCCGGAGAGCCGACGCATTACCGGTTCGGGTGTCGGTGTCACGGTCGGCGTAGGACTCGGAGTCGGGCTGGCCGACGGTGTCGGGGTAGGCGTCGGGGTGGGTGCTGGCGCGCTGGCACGGGCCTCGTCGATCAGCGCCTGCACCTGGTCGCGCATGCCGCCGTTGAGCCATTCGTAGCCGTAGCGTCCCGGGCACGCCGTCGCGGTCGCGGGGCGGGCGCCGGACAACGAGATGTCCTTGTGACCGGAGATGATGTCGACCGTGCCGCCGCTGAGGGTGAGCTTGCCGATCGCATCGAGACCGAAGTACGACAGCCGCCACGCAGTCAGGTTGATGACCGCCCGCTTGGTGGCCTCGGGAACGGCGACAGTGTCGTAGTTGCCGATCATCGAGATGCCGGTCGTGTAGTGGTTGAAGTCCCAGTTGCCGGCGTGCGCGCCACGGACCTGCTGGTTCTGACCACCTCGGCGGCCCATGTAGACCGTGCCGTAGGCGTCGACGAGGAAGTTGTAGCCGATGTCGCACCAGCCGCGGGACTTGGTGTGGTACAGGTGGATGCCGCGCACGATGCCGGGTGCCTCGTCGGCGGTGTAGCCGTTGGCGCCGGCGGTGTGGTGGATGACCACACCCTTCGCGGCCGGGGCGGTCAGCGGGCTCGAGCAGGCGGTCTCATAGCTCTGGTCCACGCCCCACTGCCGGCGGGTGACGATGGCCGGTTTCGGGGTCACTGCCGTGGTCGAGGTGGCCGTCACCCCGGTCTCACCGGCGGTGGGCTGCGTCGTCGGCGTTGCGGCCGGCTCCTCCGCGGTGGTGGTCGCCGCCATCAGCGCCAGGTCGGAGCTGAAGTCAGCCGGCTCGGCCAGGCCGGTCCCGCCGTCGATCAGCGAGACCTGCACATCCTCGGGAGCGTGGGCTGCCGAGATCAGGCGTACGCCGACGCCGTCGGACTCACCGACCCACACCGGATCCGTGCCGCCCCGGGACCCCTCACCCTCGACCTGGGTGTCGTCGACGTCGATGCCCTCCCAGTCGGTCCACGTGCCCTCGGCGCGAGTCCGGACCTGCACCTGCAGGTCGGCCGGTGCCGAGTCACCCTTCCAGGTCACCCCCACCATGCCGAAGTCCTGGGTGCGCGTGCTGGACAGCGCCGCGACGACAGCCGGCTCGTCCGCACCTTCGCTGGGGCGACCCTGTCCACCCTGCTGCGGCGCCGACTGCTCCGCCGTGGCCTCGTCCGGCACGGCGACGGTCTCCATGGTCGGCTCGGTGTCCTCGCTGACCTGCGGACGCTCGACAGCCGGTGCAGGCTCGGTCGCCGGTGCAGGTTCGGTGACCTGCGGCGTCCCTGTCTCAGCCGGTCGCTCGCTCGGCTCCGCGGCCTCCGTCGCGGCCTCGGCGGGAGTCGTCGGAGCCACCGTCGCGGGGACCGGAGCGATCGTCGGGCTGGTCACCGACTCCGAGGTCTCGGGCTGTGCTGCCTCGAGCGCAGGCACACCCAGCGCGAGCGCCACCGCGGTGACGGTGAAGCGCACCAGCGTGCGTCGGGTGGTCTGGGCGATCAAGGACTTCATACAGCGGCGACCAATGTTTCTGGAGTGATTGATGTGACTAGCGAGACCATTCTGGGTACGGTCCAGAGCTGTGTCCACCTGGTCCGTTTAACTACAAACGTGTAGTTTCCGGCGCCCCGCCGGTCGAGGTATTTCCGCTGGTCGAGCCCGTCGAGACCACGCCCGCTGGTCGAGCCCGTCGAAACCAAGGTCTCGACAGCTCGACCACCCATGGACGCTCGACCGCCGAGGTCTGCGCTCAGCGGCGCACGGTCAGCGTGAACACCTTCGAACGAGCACCGTAGGTGACGCCCGAGCCACTGTAGGTCACCGTCAGCCGGTAGCTGCCCGCGGACAGCTTCGGCAGGACGACCCGCACGACACCGCGCTTGGCAGCACGCAGAGTCGCCTTGCCCAGCGTTCGGGCACCCGACTTCACCAACACCTTGCCGACCGGGCGGCGGTTGTCGGCGGCAGCGACCCGCACGGTCACGACCGCGCGCTTGCCGACTGCCACGCTGCGGGAGTTCGGCTTCGCGGTGACCTTGGCGTCACCCTTGCCGATCCGGACCGCCGGGGCGGTGAGGGTCGCGGGCTCGTACCCCGCGCCCCAGCTCACCACGGCCTTGGCAGCGATCCGGTCGCCGACGTCGCCGGGCAGCACCCGGTACGTCGAGCCGGTCGCGCCCTTGATCGGCTGCCCGTTGCGGGTCCACTGGTAGGTCACCGACTGCGGGGTGCGCGCCCAGACACCGGGCGAGAACACGATCACGCCGTTGGGGTGCTTCGCGCCTCCGAGCGCCGCGGACGCAAGGCTGGCCGGCGCCCGACGTACGACCTTGACCACGGGCAGCTTCACGTCGGCCTTGACGGTGACCGGCAGCAGAGCGGTGGGCAGTCCGACGAAGCGGTTGTCGAGGTCGCGGTACTGGATCAGGTAGCTGCCGGGCTCCACGACCAGCTCGTAGTGACCGCCGTAGCTGATCGCGGACGCCTCGCGTTCGCCGGTGGTCGGGTCGATCGCGGCGACGTCGACGTAGTGCACCTTGGTGCCGTCGGCGGCGAGCGTGCGCCCGCTGATCGTGTACGTCGTGGTGGCCGACGCCGCGGGGGCGGTGACGGCGTCCGTGTCCGCCGGGACTGCGGCGGTCGTCGGGGCCGCGAGGCCGAAAGCGGCGACGAGGGCGACGGAGAGGGGGGCGATGACGCGGCTGCGCATGAGGTTGCTCCAGGCGATCTGGTTCGGGTACGACGGCCGGGCCGTCCCTTTCCCTATCGGCCGGAGGTGACGGCTCTTGAGCAAGGGCCATCGCGCCCGGACAGCGATGCCCGCCACGGCGGGTCACCGTGACGGGCATCGCGCTGGTTCAGGTCAGGAGGCGGTGCCGGCTGCCACCCACTCCACCTGCACCGAGTCGCTGAGGTCTGCCGGGTCCGGCGGGATCGCCCCGATCAGTGCGTCCTCGTCACCGCGGACCACGGTCGCGGTCACCGTGTCGGTGCGCGCGGTCGCCGGCCCCTGGTAGGTGAACGTCGCTCGCCCGTTGGCGTCGGTGGTCCGCGTCACCTCGATCGACGAGCTGCCGAAGGTGCCCCAGGAGACCTCGAACGTCATCGCCTGGCCGGCGAGCGGCTTGCCGTACTGGTCGGTGACGACCGCGGTCACCGTCTGCTGTCCACCCACGGTGTTCTGCACGTTCGCCGCCGGCTGGGTGATCGTGACAGCCGTCGCAGCCGGGGCGTCGTCCTCCCAGGTGACGGTCGCGGTATCGCTGACCGCGCCGGAACCGGAGTCGACCTGGCCGTTGCTGTCCCGGTCGTAGTGGACCGTGACGGTGTCGATCACCGTGTCGTTGCCCTCCGTGCCGGTCTGGGGGTCGGACACCGTGTAGCTCCACGACGCCTTGCCCTGCGCGTCCGTGGTCGCGACCTGCTGCTGCACCACGGCGCCGTCCTGGGCCGGAGTGCCGTTCACCTCGCGGGTGATCTGGAAGATCACCTTCTGCCCCGCCCGCGGAGCAGCCAGGGTGTCGCCGGCGAGCTGCGCGGTCACCGTGTGCTGGGTGCCGAAGGCGCGCAGGGCGCTCTCCGGGGCGGCCTGGATCGCGGAGACGGTGGCGAACGTCGTCGCGCCACCAGCGCCGAACGGCTCGGTCGCCTTGCCCTGCTTGTCGGTGTCCAGCGCGCCGTCACCATCGGTGTCGCTGAACACGACCGGGACGACCTGCTCCTCGGTGCCGCTCGCTCCGCGCACGACGAAGGTGACCTTGCCCTGAGCGTCGGCCTTGCCGGTGTACGTCGGGCCGGGCTGGGTGATCACGACGCCGTTCACCTCGGTGATGTCGGCCGCGACGGTGCCGAAGTCTGCGGCGCCGGCCGCCTCGCCGGTGCCGGTGGTGAAGGTCGTGGTGCCGTCGGCGCCGCGCGTGACGTGGTCGTCCTCGGCCAGCGCGATCTTGAAGTCACCGCCGGCCGGGAGCCCCGACACGGCGTACTGCACGGTGGCGCCCTCGTCGACCGCGCCGCCGCCGGTCACGTCGTAGGCGGCCGTGCCCGGAGCGACGGAGCGACCGGCCTGGTTCATCCGCTGCAAAGCGGTGCCGGCGACCGCCGACGGACCGCCGAAGAGCGTGCCGTCGGCCAGGGTCGCGGCGTGGTCCTCGAGGTAGCCGAGCAGCGCGGCACCCGGCTCCGTCGCGGTGCTGGTCACCAGCAGCGGCCGCTGCTGCTTGCCGGTCAGGGGGCCGCCGGCGAGTGCATCCGCGCCGTAGCCCTGCTCGGCCCCCGACGCCACGTTGACCCCGGCGGCCGCGAAGCCGAGCTCCTTGACGGCGTGCTCGGCGACGGCCACCGCGGTGGCTGCGCGGTCACGCCCGGAAAGCCGGGTGACGGTGCCGAACTCGGCGTCGAGCTTGGTCTCGACCTGCTGCCCGATCGCCGAGGGGCCGCCCAGGATCAGGACGTCCTCGACACCGGCGTCCTTGAGCGCGGTGACCACCTCGTCACTGATCTCGGTCGGAGAGGCCAGACCGAGCGGCCGGCCGTCGTACGACAGCGGCCCGCCGGCGAGCGCGTCGGGGAAGTTCAGGCCGGTGGCGACCAGGCCCAGCGTCTCCTCCGCGTCGCCCCCGGCCTTGATCACCGCGGCGTTGGTCAGGTAGCGGTCGTGGCCGGAAACGCGGGTGACGGTGTAGTCGGCTGCACGCAGGGCAGCGACCTGCTCCTCGCTGACCACGTTGGGCCCGCCGACGACGGTGATCTCCTCGACCCCGGCGGCCTTCAGCTGCGCCAGGACCTCGCTCGGGGTCTCGTCAGTCTGGGTGAGGAGGATCGGGGCGTCGAGGACCCCGGCGAGGTAGTTGGCGGTCAGCGCGTCGGCGTAGCTGCCCGGCTCGCCGTTGGCCAGGACCGCGCGGTTGTAGCTGGTGGCGTACTCCGCTGCGATCAGCGCGCCGGTCTCGTACCGGTTGTCACCGCCGAGCCGCTCCAGCTCGAAGTCGGGCTTCGCCTGCGCGCTGCCGGCCGCGGCGACCACGCCGCCGAGCAGCAGGCCCCCCGTGGCGAGGACGGCGATGGTGCGCCGGGCGCGGCGCAGCTCTGGGTGGCTCAAGGTCTCTCCTGGGTCCAGGTGTCGGGCGTTCCCCCACGACGCCTGCGACACGCAGGCGAGGGTGCGCCCAGCCCAACGACCCAACCACCCGAAAGGTGACGCGGGAGCCCGCGTCACCCCGGCAGCTCAGCCGCCGATGACGATGCGCCGCACGCCGCCCCAGTTGGCCGGATCGGTCACCCGGCGCCCGTCGACGAGCACCTTCACACCCGGCAGGTCGGCAGCGGAGAGGGAGCGGTACTCCGCGTGGTCGGTCTGGATCACCGCGGCGTCGACGTCCTCACCACGATGCGCCGGCAGGCCCAGCTCCTCGAGCTCCTCGGGCGTGTACATCGGGTCCGAGACGAACACGCGCGCCCCGCGCCGCTTCAGCTCCTCGACGGTCGGGAACACCCCGGAGAACGCGGTCTCCTTCACCGCACCGCGGTAGGCCGCGCCCAGCACCAACACCCGCGCGCTGTCGAGCGACCCGTAGCCGGCGGCGAGCAGGTCAACGGCATAGTTCGGCATCCCCGCGTTGGCTTCACGCGCGGCGCGTACGACGGTCGCGGCCGGGTCGTTCCACAGGTAGATGCGCGGGTAGATCGGGATGCAGTGCCCGCCGACCGCGATGCCCGGCCGGTGGATGTGGCTGTAGGGCTGGGTGTTGCACGCGTCGATCACCTTCATGATGTCGACGTCGATGGTGTCGGCGTAGCGCGCGAACTGGTTGGCCAACCCGATGTTCACGTCGCGGTACGTGGTCTCGGCGAGCTTGGCGAACTCGGAGGCCTCCGAGGAGCCGAGGTCCCACACCCCGTTGGGCCGGTCGAGGTCGGGGCGCTCGTCGAAGTCGAGCACCTGCTCGTAGAACCGCACGCCGTGAGCGGCCGACGCCTCGTCGATCCCGCCGACCAGCTTGGGGTACTTGCGCAGGTCGGCGAAGACCCGTCCGGTCAGCACCCGCTCGGGGCTGAACACGACGTGGAAGTCCTTGCCTGCTTCGAGTCCGGAGCCTTCGGCGAGCATCGGGGCCCACCGGTTTCGCGTCGTACCGACCGGGAGCGTGGTCTCGTACGACACCAACGTGCCCGGCCGCAGACCGGCTGCCACGGCCTTCGTCGCGGCGTCCATCGACCGGAAGTCCGGCACGCCTTCGGCGTCGACGAACAGCGGTACGACGAGCACCACGGCCTCGCTCTCGGCGACGGCAGCGGCGGTGTCCGTCGTGGCCCGGAGCCGCCCGTCGCGCACCGCGGAGGCGAGCTTCACGTCGAGCTCGGCCTCGCCGGGGAACGGCTCGACGCCGTCGTTGACCAGGTCGACGACCCGCTGGTCGATGTCGGCACCGATCACCGTGTGACCCTTGTCGGCGAACTGGACGGCCAGGGGCAGGCCGATCTTGCCGAGCGCGACAACGCAGATGCGCACCGTCAGCTCCTCTTCTGGGGGTGGGTGAGCAACGAGGTGTAGACCTCGTCGAGGATCTTGGCCTGGGCCTCCCAGGTCCACTGCTCGAGCAGCGCCGGGTCGTCGTACACCTGCCGGTAGCGCTCGGGCTTGTCCAACACCTTGCGGACCGCGGCGACGAAGGAGTCGAGGTTCTCCGCCTCGAAGACCTCGCCCTGGCCGGTGTTGCGGGTCATGTGGCCCATCGCGCGGACGTCGCTGACAACGAGCGGGAGCCGCGCGTGGGAGTACTCGAAGAACTTGGTGATCAGCGCGATCTCGTGGTTGGGCCAGTGGTGGATCGGGATCACGCCGATGTCGGCGGTCGACAGGAACGGCACCACCTGGTCGAACGGCACGTAGGGCAGCAGCCGCACCCGGTCCTCGACGCCGAGCTCGCGGGCCCTGGCGACCAGTGAGCGGACGTAGTCCGACTCTGGCTTGGCGACGACGAAGGCGCACACCACGTCCGGCAGCTGCGGGAGCGCCTCGACCATGATGTCGAGACCGCGCTGGTAGGCGGCCGAGCCGCTGTAGACCATGATCGGCACGTCAGCGCCAAGGCCGAGCGAGTCGCGGATCGTCGGCTGGTGAGCGCCCTCGTGTGCGACCGCGGCGTAGGGCGTGTTCAGCACGACGGTCGGCAGCTCGCGCAGTCCGTGGTGCTCCTGGAGCAGCTCGGCGAGCTCGGCGGAGACGGTGACCACCTTGTCGGCCATCGGGGCGTACTCCCGCTCGTGGGCGGTCTGCGCCTTGTGCCACCGGGGCCAGGACTCCCACGGCTTGATGCCGGGCAGGAACTCGTGGGCGTCCCACACCAGCTTGACCTCGCGGCCCTCGGCACGCGCGCGCACGACGGCGCGGGCGGCGACGCCGAGCATCCGGAAGTCGTTGGCGTGGATCAGGTCCGGCTTGAGCCGGTCGATCTCGGGGCCGTAGGCGAGCTCGAAGTCCCACAGGTGCGGGTCGAGCCGCCGCCACACGGCATCGCCCATCGCCTTCTCCCAGAACGACGTGGTGAGCCGGTCCAGCGCAGTGTCGGACAGCTGCCGCTGCCGGATCAACGCCTGGGTCTTCTCCGCGCGCAGCCCGACCCAGCGGGCGAGCAGCGCGGTGCGCGCTCGGGCGGGGAAGATCCGCAGGCTTTCCGCCCTGCGACGGGGGTCGCCCTCGCGCGGGTCGGCGGCGATGATCCGCCGCTGCTGGAGGTCTGCGCGCATCGCCTTGACCGCCTGCTCGCGCTGGTCGGCGACCCAGCCGGCGGAGTAGGCCAGCGGGGACCGCAGCCGCGCTCGCCGCAGGTCGCCGGGCCGCCGGGTCAGCGGCCCGGGTGTGGGGACCAGCCGGACCTTCGCGTCGCCGATCCGCCAGCGCCGGCCACCGCCGCGTCCGGCCTTGCCGAGGAGGGTCACGTCCCAGCCGGCCTCGGCCATCGAGCGGGCCTGCTTCTGCACCCGGCTGTCACGCTCGACGTCGTTGTCGACGAGCATGACCACGCGTCCCTTGCCGGCCTGCCGCATCAGCTTCCCTGAGCAGGCGCGGGCCGTACGTCGATCGTCGTACCGCTCGCAGCCGACCTCAGCACGGCATCGGCGACCTCGACCGTGCGCATGCCCTGACGCAGGGTGACGATGCCGTCACCGGCGTGCCCGGCGAGGACCGCGTCACGAAAGTTCTCGTGCTCGACCTGCAGCGGCTCGCGCTTGGAGAACGCGAACCGGGTGCTGTCGCCCTCGGCGACGCCACGGAACGCGCGGATCGCCTCCCAGTCGGTCTCGACCGCACCGTTGGCGTGGAACGTCAGGTCGGCGGTCAGGGTGTCGGCGACGAAGGAACCCTTCGCGCCGGTGACCATCGTGAACCGCTCCTTGAACGGGCTCAGCCAGTTCACCAGGTGGTTGACCACCACGTCGCCGTCCAGCTTGCCCGTCACCGCGACCCCGTCCTCGTGCGGACGACCCGACTTGTGGAACGTCTGCGCGGCAACGGTCGTGTACTCCTGACCCGTCACCCACGCGGTCAGGTCGATGTCGTGGGTGGCGAGGTCCTTGACCACGCCGACGTCGGCGATCCGGTGCGGGAACGGCCCCTGCCGGCGGGTCTGCACCTGGTAGATGTCACCGAGCTCGCCGGCCTCCAGCCGGGAACGGAGGTTCTGCAGCGCGGGGTTGTAGCGCTCGATGTGCCCGACGCCGGCGACCAGGCCGGCCGACTCGAACGCCTCCACCAGCGCGACCGCACCCTCGGTGGAGTCCGCCAGCGGCTTCTCCAGCAGCGCGCACACCCCGGCCTCGGCAAGCGCCAGACCCATCTGCACATGCAGCCCGGTCGGCGCGGCGACCACGGCGTAGTCGATGCCACGCTCGATCAGCGAAGCGACGTCGGCGACGATCTCCACACCCTGGCCGCGGCCGTGCGGGTCACCGTCGGGGTCGGCGATCGCGACCAGCTCCACGCCGTCCAGGCCGGCGAGCACACGTGCGTGGTGGCGGCCCATCGCACCCAGCCCGACCAGCCCGGCGCGCAGCACCCGGCTCACTGCGCCACCCCGGAGGTGGTCGCGGTGGTGATCGCGCCGACGATCCGGTCCAGGTCGGCGTCGGTCAGCCCCGGGAAGACCGGCAGCGAGAGCACCTCACGCGCGGCCTGCATCGTCACGGGCAGGTCCCAGTCGCGGTTGGCCGGCTGCTGCCCCGCCAGGTCGGTGTAGCCGGGACGGAACGGAGCGAGCTCGTGGATCGGCGTGGGGTAGTACACCGCGCTGCCCACACCGGCGTCCTTCAACGCCGCCTGCAGCGCGTCCCGGCCACCGGCCACGTCCTCGGGCACGCGGACCGTGTACTGGTGGTAGACGTGCCGGGCACCATCGGCCTCCGGCGGCGGCACCACACCGGTGCCGGCCAGTCCGGCGGACATCTTCGCCGCGTTGTCGCGCCGCGCCTCGGTCCAGCCGTCGAGCTTGCCCAGCTGCACCCGGCCGATCGCGGCGGCCACGTCGGTCAGCCGCATGTTGGCGCCGACCACCTCGTTGGCGTAGCGCTGCTCCATCCCCTGGTTGCGCAGCAGCCGCAGGTTGCGTGCGAGCGTGGCATCACCGGTGGTGATCATCCCGCCCTCGAGGGAGTGCATGTTCTTCGTCGGGTAGAAGCTGAAGCACCCCGCAGCCCCGAACGCGCCGACCGGCGTGCCCTGCCAGGTCGCGGCGTGCGCCTGCGCTGCGTCCTCGACGATCGCCAGGCCGTGCCGCTCGGCGATCGCGGTCAGCGCGGTCATGTCCGCCGGGTGGCCGTAGAGGTGCACCGGCATGATCGCCACGGTCTTCGGACCGATTGCGGCCTCCACGGCGCGCGGGTCGATGCAGAACTGGTCGGGCTCGATGTCGACGAACACCGGGTCCGCGCCCACCAGCCGCACGGCGTTGGCAGTGGCGGCGAACGAGAACGACGGGACGATCACCTCATCGCCCGGCTTCACACCGAGGGCCATCAGCGACAGGTGCAGCGCCGACGTACCGGAGTTGACCGCCACGCAGTGGCGACCCTCGACCAGCGCCGAGAACTCCTCCTCGAAACCGGCGACCTCGGGGCCCTGGACGACCATGCCGCTGCGGAGCACGCGGACCGCGGCTTCGATCTCGTCCTCACCGATCACCGGCCGGGCCGGGGCGATGAATTCCTGGTCAGACAACACGTCTCCTCGGGGCAGCGGGCACAGCGCTCGATGCTACCAAGCAGGCCCTCGTTAACCTTGCGCGCATGAAGGTGATCAGCATCGTCGGAGCGCGCCCGCAGCTGGTGAAACTGGCGGCCGTCGCGGACGCGTTCGCGGGCACGTCGCACCAGCACGTGATCGTGCACACGGGACAGCACTACGACGCACGCCTGTCCGACGTCTTCTTCACCGGACTGGGCATTCCCGACCCCGACATCCACCTCGGCGTGGGCTCCGGCAGCCACGGGGTGCAGACCGGCACCATCCTCAGCGGGCTGGACCCTGTGTTGGACGAGCACCAGCCGGACTGGGTGCTGGTGTACGGCGACACCAACTCCACGCTCGCCGGCGCCCTGTCGGCGGTGAAGATGCACATCCCCGTGGCACACCTCGAGGCCGGGCTGCGCTCGTTCAACCGACGCATGCCCGAGGAGCACAATCGGGTGCTCACCGACCACGCCGCCGACCTGCTGCTTGCCCCGACCGAGGAGGCGATGGGTCACCTCGCGTCGGAGGGGCTCGGCGAGCGTTCCCGCCTGGTCGGCGACGTGATGGTCGACGTCTGCTGGAAGGTCCGCGACGCCGTGCTCAGCGGCGCCCACCCGCGCCCGACGCTGCCCGAGGGCATCGACCCCGACCGGCCCTACCTCGTCGCGACGCTGCACCGCCCGGACAACACCGACGACCCCGACGTGCTGCGCGGGATGGTCTCCGCGCTCGCGGCACTGCCCGTCCAGGTCGCCCTGCTGGCTCACCCGCGGTTGGTGGCGCGGGCCAGCCAGTTCGACATCCCGCTCAACCAGGGCTCGGTCCGCTGCGGGCACCCGCTGCCGTACGCCGACCTGGTCGGTGCCGTGATCGGCTCCGCCGGTGTGGTCACCGACTCCGGCGGGTTGCAGAAGGAGGCCTACCTCCTCGGCCGCCCATGCACGACGCTGCGCCCGGAGACCGAGTGGGTCGAGACGCTGGAGGGCGGCTGGAACGTGCTGGTTCCTCAGCCGTTCGCCATGGACCAGGGCGCATGGGGCGACACCGCGACGCGCCCGGCTCCTGAGGGCGACCGTCCGCCGTACTACGGCGCAGGTGACGCCGGCCGCCGGACCGTCGAGGCGCTGGAGAGCGGACTCAGCGACGGCTGACCTCGGTTGGTAGCGTTGCGAGGTCGTCCACCAGGAGGTTCCCGTCCATGACCGAGGCCGCCGAGTCGCGCCGCACCAGCCGAGGCCGCGTCGTGATGCTCGTCGACAACGGCGTCCGCAACGACTCGCGAGTCCGCAAGCAGGCACAGTCGGCCGCGGAGCTGGGCTGGGACGTCTTCCTGATCGGCAAGGCCACCGGCAAGCGGCCCGAGCGGTTCCGGCTGGGTGAGGCGAAGGTGCGCCTGCTCCCGGTGGAGAACACCCTCGGCAAGCGGCACTACGAGATGACCCGCGGCGGCCTGGTCCGCGGCTCGCTGGCCTACCCGACCCGTCGGCTCGCTGACTACCGCGGGCGCGAGGCGGAGGTCCGCCTGTACGACGCTCGCCTGCGCCGGATGCGCCTGCGCCAGGACGTGGCCGACGGCGGCCTGGGCCCCAGGGTCGGCCTCGCGCTGAACAAGGTGGCCCTCGCCCGCGCACTCGCCGAGTCGCGCTGGGTGGAGAAGCGAGTCGCGGCCACCGAACGGGACGCGACCGCGGCACTCACCGACTCGCCGCTCGGTCGCGCGCGCACCACGGCAGTCGAGAAGCTGATGGGCGAGCGCGCCTGGCGGGTGATGGACCCGCACCTGTGGGACTTCGAGGTTGCCTACCGCGACGTGATCGACAGGCTGCAGCCGGACATCATCCACGCCAACGACGTCGCGATGATCGGCGTCGGTGCGCGAGCGGTGACCCGGGCCCGCGCCGCTGGCCGCGACGTGAAGCTGGTCTACGACGCCCACGAGTACGTCCCCGGCATCAGCCGCCCCGGCGCGCACCCGTGGTGGCAGCCGGCCCAGATCGCCTACGAGCGCGAATACATCCACGACGCCGATGCGGTGATCACGGTCTCCGAGACGCTCGCGGAGATGCTCCAGGAGGAGCACGGGCTCGACGAGCGGCCGGGCGTCGTACTCAACGCCCCGCAGGTGGGCGAGGCGGAGTTCCCCGAGGACGGGCCACGGCTCCGCGAGCTGTGCGGCATCGACGAGACGACGCCGCTGCTGATCTACAGCGGCGGGATGGCTCCGCAGCGCGGCGTGCAGATCATGGTCGAGGCGCTCCCTCAGCTGCCGGGCGTGCACGTCGGCTACATCATCGCCAACCCCGAGAGCCCGTTCGTCAAGGAGCTCATGCAGCACGCAGCGGAGCTCGGGGTGCGTGAGCGCGTGCACCTGCTGCCGTACGTCGCTCCCGAGCACGTCGTGGAGTACGTCTCCGCCGCCGACATCGGGGTGCACCCCACCCACCACCACGTGAACCACGAGATCTCGCTGGCCACGAAGTTCTTCGAGTACTCCCACGCCCGGCTGCCGATCGTGGTCAGCGACGTGAAGACGATGGGCGACATGGTCCGTGCCTCAGGCCAGGGAGAGGTGTTCCGGGCCGAGGACCTCGACGACTACCTGCGCGCGATCCGGGCGGTGCTCACCGACCCGCAGCGCTACCGGGCGGCCTATGACAAGCCCGGCCTGCTCGAGGAGTGGACCTGGCGCAAGCAGGCCGAGGTGCTCGACTCGGTCTACGAGCGGCTCATCCGTCCGTAGGCGGGAGCGGCCAGCCGTCGTAGTCGGCGGCGTAGCGGTTCGCCTCCCGGGCGAACCAGCGGTCGTCGGTCATGTCTGCGATGTAGCGCATCTGCCGCTCGACGATTCCGTGGTACTTCTCGCTCTGCCACTCCGGCTTCTTGCACAGCGGGAGCCGCAGACAGTAGAAGGACGCCTCGCCGTCCTTGCGGAACAGCGGCAGGTGCTCGCGCAGGGTGGTGGCCGCGGCGTCGAACAGCTCGGCAGCCTTCTTCGACCCGGTCAGGTGGTGGTAGTCCCACGCGCCGAACATCGCGAACATGTGCCCGTTGAGCACGACGAGCGGCGGGGTGTCCCCGGCGTACTCCTCGAACCAGAGGTACTTGCGCCGGTCGACGTACACCGACCACGGCTCATCCCGTGGCCCGAGGTCGTCGAGGGTGAGGAAGGTCTTGTCCGCCGCGGTGCGCCACTTCTCCTCGCCGGTGGCCTCGAACAGCCGGACGAACAGCGACAGCGCTTCGCCCTGGGCCATCGCCGACCACCAGGGCGCGTGCACGGTGTGCTTCTTGCGCCCGCCGAGCGGGAAGTCGAACGGGTAGGGGAAGTAGAGCCCGCGGTCGACGACCTCGGCGTGGTCGAGCAGCGCCTGGCCGTTGATGCGGGCGGCCTCGAGTGACTCGGCCGACCCGGTCCGGTTGGCCTCGTCGAGCTTGGCCAGCGCGTACTGCGCGGTCGCGACGGGGTGGAAGTACTGCTTCTCCAAGCGCTCGAAGTA
>JBMOMG010000145.1:0-2084 GCA_049323155.1 Actinomycetota bacterium
GGTCGCCGGGGAGCCGGCTTCGCCGCCGGCGCTGCACGCGGTCAGCCCGGTCGACAACGCGAGCCCGGCCAGCACGAGCCGGGCGGGAGGGTTCGGCCTCATGCCCATGAGACGCCGGCACCGCCGCGAAGGTTGACCACGACGTCAGAAGGCGCGTCGAAGGGGAGCAGGGGCGGCCGACTCGGCGCCGCGAGGGACCGCTCCGCGGCGCCGTCGGCCCACCGCCGGTCGGGGTCCGGGACCGGTCAGGTGACGATCAGAGAGGCCCTCGATCGAGCGGCACGGCGCTTGCCTTCCCCTTGCGAACGCCGGGCCCCTGGATGATCGAGGGCCTCTTCCGCGCTCACGCTAGGTGGCCCGCGCCACGGCGGTCAACACAGCACCGTCCACGGCTGTGGACAACCCTGTGGACAGGGTGTGGAGACTCGCGGAGGTGCTTGTGGAGCGCGCCGGAGCGCCGGTGCACAACACTGTGGGAGACACGCCCGGCAGTCGGGCTGTCAGGTGTCTGACCAGCGGAAATGGGGAGATACAGGCTGTGGACGAAAGAAAGTCGGGCGACCCGGTCGCCGCACTGCGCCGGATCGCCTTCCTCCTCGAGCGGACCCGCGCCGAGACCTACAAGGTTCGGGCGTTCCGCACTGCGGCGGCCACGCTGCTGGCGCTGTCGCCTGAGGAGCTGCGGGCCCGGGCCGAGCAGGGCACCCTGCGGGAGCTGTCCGGCATCGGTGCGTCGACGGAGAAGGTGGTCCGTGAGGCGCTCGCCGGCCAGACCCCGTCGTACCTGCAGAAGCTGGAGGAGACCGCGGGCCCGCTGGCCGAGGGCGGAGCGACGATGCGTGGCCTGCTGCGCGGTGACCTGCACACGCACTCGGACTGGTCCGACGGCGGGTCGCCGATCCAGGAGATGGCGATGACCGCGGTCGAGGTCGGCCACGAGTACGTCGCGCTGACCGACCACTCCCCGCGGCTGAAGGTGGCCAACGGGCTGTCCGCGGAGCGTCTCGCGCGCCAGCTCGACGTGGTGGCCGCGGTCAACGACCAGCTCGGCGGCCAGCTGCGGATGCTCACCGGCATCGAGGTCGACATCCTCGAGGACGGTGCCCTGGACCAGACCGAGGAGATGCTCGGGCGGCTGGACGTGGTGGTCTCCTCGGTGCACTCCAAGCTGCGCATGGAGTCGGCCGCCATGACGCGCCGGATGGTGGCCGCCGTACAGCACCCGCGCACGAACGTGCTCGGCCACGTCACCGGACGGCTGGTCACCGGGGGAAGGGGGACCCGGCCGCAGAGCACCTTCGACGCCGAGGCGGTGTTCACCGCGTGCGCCCGGCACGACGTCGCGGTGGAGATCAACTCGCGGCCCGAGCGGGTCGACCCGCCCGACGAGCTCGTCGCGCTGGCGCTCGAGGCCGGCTGCCTGTTCGCGATCGACAGCGACGCCCACGCACCCGGACAGCTGGACTTCCTCGACCACGGGTGTGCGCGGGCCGAGGAGCTCGGGGTGCCTCCGGAGCGGATCGTGAACACGTGGCCGGCAGAGGAGCTGCTGGCCTGGACGGCCGGGTAACCTGCATCACATGCCCACCCGTGCCCCCGATCCGCAGGGGCCCACCGTCGAGGTGCGACGCAGCCGCCGGCGCCGTCGCACGGTCTCGGCGTACCGGGAGGACGACCGCGTGGTCGTGATGATCCCGGCTCGGCTGAGCGCCAAGGAGGAGCGCGAGTGGGTCGCCACGATGATCGCCCGGCTGGAGAAGGCCGAGAAGCGGCGCCGGCCCAGTGACGCCGGCCTGAAGCGACGCGCGATGGAGCTCAGCGACCGCTACCTCGGCGGGCTCGCGCGGCCGGTGACCGTGCGCTGGGTGGACAACCAGAACAGCCGGTGGGGTTCGTGCACCCCGTCGGACCGCTCGATCAGACTGTCCACGCGGCTGAAGGGGATGCCGCCGTGGGTCATCGACTACGTGCTCGTGCACGAGCTCGCGCACCTGATCGAGGCCGGACACACGCCCGCGTTCTGGGCCTGGGTCGACCGCTATCCCAAGGCCGAGCGGGCCAAGGGGTTCCTCGAGGGCATCGCG
>JBMOMG010000145.1:2094-17262 GCA_049323155.1 Actinomycetota bacterium
TCTGCAGACCGAGCCGCCGGACTGCTCCGAGGAGGGTGCGGCGGAGATGATCGCCGACGACGAGATCGGCGCGGTCGCCCTGGAGTGAGGCTCAGGTGACCAGCCAGACCCGCCACATCGCGGCCGGGTCGGAGAGCGGGTCGCCGTGCACCAGCACGAAGTCGGCCGGGCCGCCCTCGCGGATCACGCCGGCCTCCGGCTCGTCGAGCAGCGTCCCGCCGTTGCGGGTCGCCGCGGCGAGCGCCTGCCACGGCTCGAGACCGGCCTCGACCAGGCACTCGATCTCCCAGGCCATCTGGTTCGCACGCAGCGAGCCGCCACCGAAGTCGGTGCCGGCCGCGATCAGCACGCCGGCCCGGGCGGCGAGCCGGATGCTCTCGTGGGCCCACTCGCGGCGCGCTGCGACCAGCGAGCGGCCCTCGGGGGAGGCGAACCGGGGGCGGTCGGTGGTGCGGGCGAAGGAGCGCCACGACTCGAGCACGGCCAGCGTCGAGACGACCGCGATGCCGTTGTCGGCCATCAGCCGGGCGACGTCGGCGTCGAGCTGGAAGCCGTGCTCGAGGGAGTCGACCCCGGCCTCCGCGCCGACCCGAGCGCCGGGAAGCACGCCGGAGTGGGCGGTCACCTTCGCGCCCCGAGCGTGCGCGGCCTCGACCACGGCGCGCACCTCGTCGACGGTGAAGGGTGCCGTGTCCTTGTCGGGGCCGTCGAGGTAGAGCTTGATGAAGTCCGCGCCGTCGTCGAGCTGACGCGTCGTCGCGTCGAGCAGCGACCCGCCGTGCTCGACCTCGACGGCCAGCCCGGGCGGCAGCGAGCCGGTCCTGCCGACCCAGGCCCCGGCCGCGCGCACGTAGGGGTACTCCCGGTTGCCGGCCCAGCGGTCACGCACGCCGAGCGCCAGCGCGCGCTCCCGTCCGTCGACGGGGTCGGTCTTCATCGGCGAGCCGACGTCGCGGGCCCACCGGACGCCTGCGGAACGCTGCAGCCGAGCGTTGTGCTCGGCGACACCGAGCAGCCGTTCGGCCGGGTCCATCCCGCGCTCGACCCAGTGCGCGCCGCCGGGCAGGGTCAGGTGGCTGTGGCTGTCGACCATGCCCGGCACGATCGTGCTGCCGGAGGCGTCGACCACCTCGACGTCCCGGCCCGGGTCCGGCTCGTCGCCGGTGGGTCGGATCCAGGAGATCCGGTCGTCCTCGACCAGGATGCTCACGCCCAGGCGCAGCTCCGGGCCGGTGCCGTCGGCGAGGGCGGCGTCGCGGTACAGGGTCCTGGTCGGGCTGCCGGGCATGCGGCCACTATGGCACGCGGGTCGCCCACCGGGCCCGAGCCAGTCGCACCAGCTCGTGCATGTCGGCGTCGTCGGTCGGCAGCGCGTCCCATGGCCACCAGCGCACGTCGAGCGACTCGTCGCTGACGGCGTGGCTCGCGCCCTCCGGCGCCACCGCCAGGAACCGGACGTCGAGGTGGTGCACGGTCCCGCGCGGGTCGCAGAACGGCACCGGATGCGCATTGAGCTGCACCGGCTGCGGGTCCAGGTCGAGATCGCGCAGGCCAGACTCCTCGAGCGCCTCGCGCAGGGCCGCGCCGGCCAGGGTGTCGTCGGATTCCTCGCAGTGCCCGCCCATCTGGAACCAGGCGCGAGCCTTGGCGTGCAGGGTGAGCAGCACCTGCGCCCCGTCGGCGGAGAGGATCAGCGTGCTGGCGGTGAGGTGGTCGGGGAAGCAGGAGCGGTGCAGTCCGTCGGCGTGCGCCTCCAGGTGGGCGACGTAGCGGCGTCGTACCTGCTCCTGCGACTCGTCCGGGGGTGTCCAGGCGCGCAGCAGGGCCAGCGCGTCGTCGTGCAGCACGGGTCAGCGGTCGCCGTCGCCGGAGCCGTCGGCAGGGCCCTCGTCGGGACCGTCGTCCTTGGGCCGGGCACCGCTGTCGAGCAGCTCCGCGAGCGCGGCGTCGAACTCGGCGTCGGTGAGCGCCTCGGGCTCCTCGATGTTCTCCCGGAAGCCGAGCGGGTCGTCGAGGTCAGCCGAGGACGGCAGCAGGTCCGGGTGCGCCCACACGGCGTCGCGGGCCTGCTGGCCCTGGCGGGAGCGCAGGGAGCCCCACAGCGTCGAGGCGTCCCGGAGCCGGCGGGGGCGCAGCTCGAGGCCGACCAGGGCGGCGAAGGTCTGCTCGGCGGGACCACCCGCGGCCCGGCGTCGGCGCACCGCCTCCATCAGCTTCGCGGCGCTGGGCATCCGGTCGGCGGTCGCCTGGCCGACGACCTCGTCGACCCAGCCCTCGACCAGCGCCAGCGTCGTCTCCAGGCGGACCAGCGCGGCCTCCTGCGCGGGGGTCTTCTGCGGCTCGAACAGCCCGCCCTCCATGGCCTCCTGGATCGCGGCGGGGTTCATCGGGTCGATGTTGCGCATCGACTCCTCGATCTTGGAGATGTCGATGGTCATCCCGCGGCCGTAGTCCTCGACCGCGGCGAGCAGGTGGCCGCGCAGCCACGGCACGTGTGCGAACAGCCGCTGGTGGGCCGCCTCGCGCAGCGCGAGGTAGAGCAGCACGTCCTCGTCGGGCACGTCGAGGCCCTCGGAGAACGCCTTCACGTTCGCCGGCAGCAGCGCGGCCTTGCCGGCCGGGCCGAGCGGGAGACCGATGTCGGAGGCGGTGAGCACCTCACCGGCCAGCCCGCCGATCGCCTGACCGACCTGGGTGCCGAACATCGCCCCGCCGGCCTGGTTGAGCATCCCGAGCAGCGGCCCGGCCATCGTCCGCGCCTCCTCGGGGAGGGCGTTGCCCATCGCGGCGACCACGTGCTCGGCGACCGGCTCGACGAGCCGCTGCCAGACCTCGATCGTCTCCTCGACCCACTGGGCGCGGCTCCACACCGCCGACGTGGAGACACCCGACGGCAGGTCGGTGACCTCGTCGAGCCAGTGGTCGGCCAGCTGCAGGGCGTCGGCGGCGGCCGAGCGCTGGCGATCGGTCGGGGTCGGGTCGGGCTCCTGCGCGACGGTCTTGCGGGCGACGTCCTTGGCGAGGGTCCAGTTCACCGAACCCTCGTGCGGGGTCATCATCGCCTGCATCTGGCTCATCAGCATCGACAGGTCGGGCATGCCCGAGCCGCCGCCGGAGAACGCGCCTCCGAGCTGGGAGAAGAGCTGCTCGAACGGGGTGCCCTTGAACGGGTTGTTCTCGTCGCCAGGGCGCTCGTTCGGGTCGTTGGTCATGCCTCCCAACGTACTCGTGGGATCAACCTCTAGTCTCGGTGGTGTGAGCGAGATTCCGCCCGTCGTACGCCTGGTCGACATCCGTGACACCGCGCTGTCGGTGGACGAGGTGCTGGCCGCCGTCGCCGACGCCGCAGCCGGGGGCGTGACCCTGTTCGTGGGCGCGGTGCGCGACCACGACGAGAACAAGTCGGTGACCGGGCTGGAGTACTCCGCCCACTCGACCGCGCTCGACCAGCTCCGTGACGTCGCCGAGGAGGTGGCCCGGGAGTACGACGTCCTGGCCGTCGCCGCGGTGCACCGGGTCGGCGAGCTCGCGATCGGCGACGCGGCCGTCGTCGTCGCCACCGCCGCCGCCCACCGGGGCGAGGCGTTCGAGGCGTCGCGCGCACTGATCGACCGGCTCAAGCAGCGGGTGCCGATCTGGAAGCACCAGCTGTTCGCCGACGGCACCGACGAGTGGGTCGGCACCCCCTGACCGCCGCAGCAGCCGTGTTGCTGCCCGCTCCCGCGCCCGGCTCGGCCTAGCCTGGGCCCGTGGAGATCCTGCTCTGGCTCGCGCCCACCGGCGTCGTCGCGGTGGTGATGATGGCGTGGGCCGCCTGGGCGGGCCGGCCGCGCACCGAGCAGCAGGACCGGTCCGAGGCCGCGTACGAGCGGTTCGCCGCCGCGATCGCCAAGGAGCACCCGGGCGCCCGCCGGCCGCGCCCGACGGTGGTCCGGGACCGCAGCACCGGTATCGCGATCCGGCCCTCGCGCAGCGGACGGCCCCCGGCCGGAGGCCCGTCGGAGCGGACCCGGCGCTCGGCGTAGTTGTCCCTGAGTGAGAAGGTGACCGCATGAGTCGCCGCACCGTGTCGAGCATTCTCGCCAGCGTGCTGCTGGCCGTGCTCTTCTACGTCGCGGCCTCCACGCCGGTGCCCTACATCACGATGAGCCCTGGCCCGACCGTCGACGTGCTCGCCGAGAACCGCGGCGAGGAGATCGTCCAGGTCGCCGGCCACGAACGCTACGACACCGAGGGCCGCCTCGAGCTGACCACGATCAAGCTGACCGGGCCCGACCAGGACGTGAACCTCGGTGAGGCCCTTGCGGCGTGGTTCGACCGGTCCCGGGCGGTGTACCCGCGGGAGGCGTTCTACGCACCCGAGGAGTCCGAGCAGGAGGTCGAGACCGAGAGCGCCGTACAGATGGTCAGCTCTCAGGACACGGCCGTGGCGGTGGCGCTGACCGAGCTCGGCTACGACCTCGACAAGATCACCGAGGTGCTCGCGGTGAACCCCGGCAGCCCCGCTGAGGGCAAGCTCGAGGTGCGCGACGAGATCCTGGCCGTCGACGGTGAGAAGGTCCGCAACGCCACGGACGTCGCCAAGCTGGTGCGCAGCACGCCCAAGGGCGAGAGTGCGAGCTTTCGGATCCGGCGTGGCAAGCAGGAGCTGACGGTGAGCGTCGAGCCGCGGCCCTCCGAGGACGACCCGGACATCCCGGTGGTAGGCATCGTCGTCGGGCCGAGCTACGACTTCCCCTTCGACGTGTCGGTGAACATCGACGACCGGATCGGCGGACCCAGTGCGGGGCTGATCTTCTCGCTCGGTGTCTACGACACCCTCACCCCGGGTGCGCTCACCGGCGGCGCTTCGGTCTCCGGCACGGGAACCATTGCCGAGGACGGAAGCGTTGGACCCATCGGAGGCATCCAGCAGAAGATCGTGGCCGCGGAGGCGTCCGGCGCCGAGCTGTTCTTCGTCCCGCCGGGCAACTGCGAGTCCGCGCTCGCGGTCGGGCTCGACGAGGAGGAGATGAGACTGGTGAAGGCGCCGACGATGCACAGCGCGGTCGAGTCCCTCCAGAAGTACGTCGAGAACCCCGACGCCGAGCTCCCGAGGTGTGAGTGAGCAGATGAGCGAACAGCAGCCCGGCCCTGACGCGGACGCACCCGAGGTCGACCCCGTCCTCGCGGCCGCGGTCCGCGAGATCGAGATGCACGCCGCCGAGGACGGCTGGGACCAGCCCTCACGTCTCTACGCCCTGGTGCCCACCGCCGACCTCGTCGCCCGCGAGCCGGCGCTGGCCGCGGCGATGGGGCTCGACGCCGCCACCGCGGCCGGGTCGCTGACCCCGGTCGAGCAGGACCACACCCCCGTCGACCGGTCGCTGGAGGAGGTGCTCCAGCAGATCATGTGGCCGGCCGAGGTGTTCGGCTGTGCTGCGGTGGTGGAGCGGTTCGTGCTCCCGCCCGAGGCGGACGCCGACATCCCCGAGGACGCCGATGCCGCCGAGGAGTTCGCGGCCAACCACCCGCTGCGGCAGGAGGTCCGGATCGTGGCAGGGGCCACCCGGGAGGGTGCGACGTACTGCGCCCTGCGGTTCCGCTCCCACGACGACGCCGCGTCGGTCGTCGAGAGCCCGGACCTGGTGCCGGGGCTCCTAGAGTTGTTGACCAGCACGCTCGAGAACTAGCCAGAGGACAGCAGTGAGCGGATTCTTCGACGAACCACCCCCGACCCGGCCGCGGCCGGCGGCCCCGACACCGCCGCCGGGACGTTCACGGGCGCTGATGCTCACCGGTCTGGTGCTCGTCGCCGCGTTCTTCCTGGTCTCGATCTTCACCGGCATCTGGACCGACCGGCTGTGGTTCCGCAGCGTCGACTACGGCTCGGTGTTCACCAAGATGCTCAGCACGCGCGTGGTGCTGTTCGCGTTCTTCGGGCTGCTGATGGCCGCGATCATCGCGGCGAACCTCTTCCTGGCCTACAGGTTCCGGCCGCTGTTCCGCCCAGCCTCGCTGGAGCAGGCCAGCCTCGACCGGTACCGCGAGGTGGTCGAGCCCCTGCGGCGCTGGCTGCTGCTCGCGGTCAGCCTCGTGTTCGGGCTGTTCGCCGGCGCCTCCGGTGCCGGTCAGTGGCGTGAGTTCCTGCTGTGGCGCAACTCCACGGACTTCGGGCAGACCGACGCGCAGTTCGACAAGGACATCAGCTTCTACGTCTTCGACCTGCCCTGGCTGCACTACCTGGTCGGCTTCGCGATGACCGCGACGGCGCTGAGCCTGGTGGTCGCCGTGGTGATGCACTACCTGTACGGCGGCATCCGGCTGCAGGACAAGCACGACCGGATGTCCGGGGCCGCGCAGGTGCAGGTTTCTGTGCTCGCCGGGCTGTTCGTGCTGTTCAAGGCCGTCGACTACTGGCTGGACCGCTACGACATCACCTCCGACGCCTCGGGCCTGATCACCGGTGTCACCTACACCGACGACAACGCCGTGCTGCCGTCGAAGGAGATCCTGACCTTCATCGCGCTGATCTGTGCGGTGCTGTTCTTCGCAAACGTCTTCCGCCGCACGTGGATGCTGCCGTCGGTGGGCCTGGCCCTGCTCGTGCTGTCGGCGGTGCTGCTCGGTGCGGTGTGGCCCGGTGTCGTGCAGCAGTTCCAGGTCTCCCCGTCGGAGCCGGACAAGGAGCGGCCCTACATCCAGCGCAACATCGAGGCCACCCGCGCGGCGTACGACATCGACGACGTCGAGATCACGCCCTACAGCGCGAACGTCTCGGTGAGCACCGAACAGCTGCGCGAGGACGCCCAGTCGATCCCGGGCATCCGGCTGCTGGATCCCTCGCTGGTCTCGGAGACCTTCGAGCAGCTCCAGCAGGTGCGTGGTTACTACAGCGTGAGCAACGTGCTCGACGTGGATCGGTACCCGGTCAGCGGCGAGCTGCGCGACCTGGTGCTCGCCGTACGCGAGCTGAACCAGGAGGGCCTGCCCGAGGACCAGCGGAACTGGGCGAACCTGCACACCGTCTACACCCACGGCTACGGCATGATCGCCGCCTACGGCAACCAGCGGACCGCGGAGGGACAGCCGGTCAGCAACGACGGCGAGCCGGTGTGGGCCGAGCGCGACATCCCGCCGGTCGGTGACCTGACCCAGCTCACCGAGGACGGCTACCAGCCGCGGATCTACTTCGGCGAGAACAGTCCGCTGTACTCGATCGTCGGCCGCCCCGACGGCGCGGACCCGATCGAGTTCGACGTCCCCGAGGGGGAGGGCGAGGGCAGCGCGGCGGAGAACAACACCTACGACGGCGAGGCGGGTGTGCCGGTCGGCAACCTGTTCAACAAGCTGCTGTACTCGATCAAGTTCAGTGAGCCGAACATCGTGCTGTCCAACCGGGTCAACGAGAACTCCAAGATCATCTACGACCGCGAGCCGCGGACCCGGGTGCAGAAGGTGGCGCCGTGGCTGACCGTCGACGGCGACTCCTATCCCGCGGTCGTGGACGGCCGTGTCGTGTGGATCCTCGACGCGTACACCACCACCGACCGCTACCCGATGTCGGAGAAGAAGTCGCTCTCGGAGATGACCCGGGACAGCCTGCAGCCGCAGACCGCGTACGCGACGCTGCCCACCGACGAGATCAACTACATCCGCAACTCGGTCAAGGCGGTCGTGGACGCGTACGACGGCACCGTCACGCTTTATGAGTGGGACGAGCAGGACCCGATCCTCAAGGCGTGGTCCTCGGCGTTCCCGGACGTGGTCGAGCCCAAGGACTCGATCCCCGACGAGCTGCGCGCGCACATGCGCTATCCGGAGGACCTGTTCAAGGTGCAGCGCAACATCCTGGCCACCTACCACGTCACGAACCCGAGCATCTTCTATGAGGGCAGTGACCAGTGGGAGGTCCCGGAGGACCCGACCAAGAAGACGCAGAACCAGCCGCCCTACCGGCTGTCGGTGCGTACCCCGGGCAGTGAGGAGCCGGTCTTCTCGCTGACCAGCGTCTATGTGCCGAAGAACCGGCAGAACCTCGCGGCGTTCATCTCCGTCGACGCCGATGCGGCCCAGGACGACTACGGCAGCATCCGGGTGCTCAGGCTCCCGGGCAGCACCCAGATCCCCGGCCCGTCGCAGATCGCCAACCAGTTCGGTGCCGACCAGGAGATCCAGGACGCGCGACTGGCGTTCACCAGGACCAACTCGAAGGTGATCGACGGCAACCTGCTGACGCTGCCCGTGGGCGACGGGCTGCTCTACGTGCAGCCGCTCTACACGCAACGCGAGTCGGGCGAGGGCCGCTATCCGGTGCTGCGCTACGTGCTCGCCTCCTTCGGCAAGGAGGTCGGCATCGGCACCAGCCTGACCGCGGCGCTCGACGACGTGCTCGGCGAGATCGACCCGTCCAACGAGCCGGTCGAGCCCGGCGACGGCGAACCCGCGCCGCCCGACGACGGTGAGCCGGCGGCCCCGGGCGATGTCACCTCGCTGCTCGAGCAGGCCGAGGAGGCGTTCACCGAGGCTGAGCGGGCGCTGCAGGACGGAGACCTCGCGGCGTACGCCGAGGCCACCGAGCGTGCCCGGCAGCTCGTCGCCGACGCGCTCGAGGCGGCCGGGGTCACCGAGGCTCCTGCTGACGAAGGCGCCGCGGCCGAGGACTCCGCTGGGGGGTGACCGGCGCCACAGCCCTCGATTTGGAGTCGGTGCTGACCGTCCCGTAAGGTTGTGTTCACCGACGCGGGGTGGAGCAGCTCGGTAGCTCGCTGGGCTCATAACCCAGAGGTCGCAGGTTCAAATCCTGCCCCCGCTACTGAAAACTGGCCCGTGACCTGCGGAAACGCAGGTCACGGGCCACTCGTCATTTGAGCCATTCCGGCTTGTGTCGCGCTTTCGTGACCCAGAAACCCCGTTGGTCGCGAAGCGAGGCGCGGCCCGACGGGGCCCGAGTGACGACGCGGTCCATAGCCAGCGAACCGAGGCGTGACCGGAATGGCGCCGATGTCTCGGGCCGTTGGAGGCGCGGCGGACTTAGCCCGCGCGGGATCAGATGTCGTAGTTCTCGTCAGGCTCTCGTTGTCTTCCAACCTCTTCCATTGCCTGGTCAGAGCGGGCCCGGCGATGGCCGATCCGCACACTGACAGCCCTGCAGCAAGCGGGGCGGAGGTCTCCGCGGGTTCGCCCTATCGGTCGCGGGAGTGGGAGGCGCTAGTGTGTGGGCGCCAGTCGTACTCCACTCGTGGAGTCAGGGAACCCGGTGAGATTCCGGGACTGACGCGCAGCGGTGAGGGTGACGGGCGAGGCAACACGCCACTGGAGCGATGCTCTGGGAAGGTGCCTCGCACCGGTTGATCCCGAGTCCGAAGACCTGCTGGCACTGGTGACAACCGTCGCCAGGTCGTACGTGGACTCCGCGACAGGGTCCCTGACCAGATAGGTCCTGGCAGTGTCAGCCTCCCGCACTCGCGCCGACCGGTGTCCTGGCGCCCTCCGGCCGTGGCGGGCTGCGGACGGCCTTCTCGTACGGCTTCGGCTGATCGGGGGCAGGGTTCCCGCGAGAGCGCTGAGGTCGCTCGTCGAGGTCGCTGAGGAGTACGGCGACGGACGCGTGCACACGACGTCGCGGGCGAATCTTCAGGTGCGCGCCTTCCCCGGCTTCGAAGGCCGGTTGTCATCCGAGGCGCTCGCCGCCCTCGAGCGAACGGGCCTCCTGCCGAGCAGGACCCATGAACTGGTCCGCAATGTGATGGTGTCGCCGCAAACCGGTTTGGCCGGGGGTCGCGCCGACCTCCGAGCGGTTGCACGTGAGCTGGACGACCGGTTGTGCGCTGACCCGGATCTCGCGGCTCTGTCGGGCCGGTTCCTGTTCGTGCTCGACGACGGACGCGGCGATCTACTGGCTCGCAGCTGCGACCTGGGGCTGGTCGCGCTGGACTCGACCTGGGCTCAGCTACGGATCGGGACCGGGTGGGGGGCGACCGTGGAGCTCGCGGAGGCGGCAGGGCGGATCGCGGAGCTGGCGCATGAGTTCGTCGTATGCCGAGGGCGCGGGCCGGGCGCGGCCTGGCACGTGTCGGAGCTGGCCGAGGCCCTCGCCGTACCGAGAGCGACCGATCCAGGCCTCCCTGACCCGGCGGAACCGTTGCCATTCGGGGCAGTGCCCGGTGGGCGTCATGTCGAGGTTTCCGAGACCGGTCTCGACCAACAGGTCATCGAAGACCTGACCGCAGCAGTCGATCACGTGATTGTCACACCGTGGCGTGGCGTGCTCATTCCCGAGGAGAGCAGATGACCAACCTGCGCAGGCCAACGCGCCACTACGAGTACGTCGACTCCGGACCCGCCATCTATGTCGACTCCTTCGCCACCATCCGGCGAGAGGCCGACCTGCGGGCCGTGCCGGCCGATGCCGAGAAGCTCGCCGTCCGCATGATCCACGGCAGCGGGCAGGTCGACCTCGCTGATGACTTGATCGTGCATCCGCAGATGGTGTCGACTGCCCGGGCCGCGCTGGAGTCGGGCGCGCCGATCCTGTGCGATGCGACCATGGTCGCGACCGGCGTCACCCGGAGCCGACTGCCGAAGGACAACGACGTCGTCTGCCTGCTCAACGACCCGCGGGTGCCCGGGCTGGCCCGCGAGTGGCGTACCACCCGTACCGCCGCCGCCGTCTCACTGTGGGGGCCGCGACTAGACGGTGCCGTTGTCGCCATCGGCAACGCTCCGACTGCACTGTTCCACCTACTGGAGATGATTCTCGACGGGGGCCCACGACCCGCGGCGATCGTGGGCTGCCCGGTCGGCTTCATCGGTGCTGCCGAGTCCAAGCAGGCTCTCGTGGACCTCCACGCCGAGCACGGCATCGACATCCCCTACGCGACCGTCCGCGGCCGTCGCGGTGGATCGGCGATGACCTCGTCAGCACTCAACGCTCTCGCGCAGGAGGCAGAATGACCGGCCGTTTCACGGTTGTCGGCATCGGCCCCGGCGACCCGGAGCTCATGACGCTGAGAGCCGCTCGGATCATCGGCGCGTCCGACGTCGTCGCGTACCACGCTGGCGTGAAGAAGAAGTCCCACGCACGCCGCATCGCCGACGGCGTCATTCCGGCCGACGCCATCGAGGAGGAGCTGCGCTACCCGGTCACCACCGGCACCACGGACCACCCCGGTGGGTATGTCGGGGCGATGGCCGACTTCTACGAGTCCTGCGCGGTGCGGCTCTCGGATCACCTCGACGCCGGTCGCGACGTGGTTCTGCTCTCGGAGGGCGATCCCCTCTTCTACGGCTCGTCGATGTACCTCCACGACCGGTTCAAGGAGATCTACCCGACCGAGGTGGTGCCGGGCGTGCCCGCCTTCGCGGCGGCGACAGCGGCGATCTCTGGTAGCTCTGGCCCGCTGGTTCGACAGACAGACGTCCTGACCGTCCTCCCCGGAACCCTGCCCGAGCCGGAGCTTGCGAGACGGCTGGCGGACACGGAAGCCGCCGTCATCATGAAGCTCGGCCGGACGTTTCCGGGCGTGCGCTCAGCGCTGGCGCAGGCCGGGCGGCTCGAGGGCGCTTGGTACGTCGAGCGGGCGTCGCAGTCCGAGGAGCGTTGGCTGCCCGTCGCCGAGGTCGACCCGGACTCCGTGCCCTACTTCTCCCTGATCGTCGTCCCTGGCGACACGGCCAACCGGCCGACCGCTGACCGGCTGCGCGCTCGCGACGCGGAGCCCAGTGGATCCGCCGCGACACACGACGAGCGGACCGCTGAACTCCTGGTCGTCGGCCTCGGTCCCGGCCCCGACCACTGGCTCACGCCAGAAGCCTCGGCGGCGTTGGGCGAGGTCGACCACGTGGTCGGCTACGCCCCGTACGTGGCTCGCGTCCCGCAGCGTGCCGGACTGACCCGCCACGCGTCGGGCAACACCGTCGAGGTCGACCGGGCTCGTGTCGCGCTCGACCTGGCCAAAGCGGGGGAGAGGGTCGCGGTCGTCTCAGGCGGCGACGCTGGCGTCTTCGGGATGGCAGCAGCCGTCTTCGAGGCGGCCGAGGACCCGGCGTACGCGGGCGTGCCGATCCGGGTGCTGCCGGGGGTCAGCGCCGTGCAGGCGGTGGCCGCCCGTGCCGGTGCGCCCATCGGGGCAGACTTCGCCGTCGTCTCGCTCTCCGACAGGCTCAAGCCGTGGGAGGTCGTGGAACGGCGCCTCCGCGCCATCGCCGACGCCGACCTCGTGCTAGCGATCTACAACCCGGCCTCCCGCTCCCGGACCGAGCAGATAGCCACCGCCCACCGTGTCCTGCTGGAACACCGCAAGCCAGAGACCGTCGTCATCGTCGGGCGCGACATCGGGCGCGACGAGGAGTCGCTGACCGTCACGACGCTGGCCGACCTGGACCCGGAGACGATCGACATGAAGTGCCTGCTGATCGTGGGTGCCGAGAGCACGCGGGTGAGCCGCGCCGGCGTGTGGACGCCGAGGTACGTGCGGTGAGTGCTGCCGTCCACTTCGTCGGCGCCGGACCGGGCGCGGCCGACCTGCTGACCGTGCGCGCGACGCACCTGCTGGCGCAGGCGGACCTGGTGCTCTATCCCGGCACCTACCTCGATCCCGACGTGCTCGCCCACGTCGGCCCGAGCGCAGAGCTCGTCGACACCCAAGACCTCGACCTCGACACGATGGTCGCGCGGATGGTCGGCGCAGCTGGCGCGGGGCAGACGGTGGTGCGATTGACGTCCGGCGACCCGTCGCTCTATTCCGCGCTGCACGAGCAGACCCGCCGGCTCGATGCTGCCGGGGTTGCCTGGTCGGTGACGCCCGGGGTGCCCGCCTATGCTGCCGCTGCTGCGCTGGTCGGGAGCGAGCTGACGGTGCCGCTGGTGGCGCAGTCGGTGGTGCTGACCCGCACCCAGGCCCGCTCTACCGCGATGCCGGAGTCCGAGTCGCTGGCGGCGTTCGCTGCGACCCGCTCGACGCTCGTGCTGCATCTGGCGATCACGCGTGTGCGGGCGCTGATGGCCGAGGTCGAACCGGAGTACGGCGAGGACTGCCCGGTGGCCGTCGTCTACCGCGCCAGCCAGCCCGGGGAGCAGGTGCTGCGTGGCACGGTGGCGACCATCTCGGAGGTGGTGGAGGCGGCAGGGCTGCGCCAGGCGGCCGTGATCCTGGTCGGCTGGGCGCTGGCCCGCGAGGGCGGCGAGTCCTATCTCTACGACGCGGCCCGCGACCGGAGCTCGAAGCGACGCGGCGATCGGGGGCTCTGATGGAGCTCTACGACGTCATCAACCGTCGTCGTGACACTCGCCGAGAATTCACAGGTGAGCCGTTGGCCGCCGAGGTGCTGGAGCGGCTGCTGTCGGCGGCTCACTGTGCACCGAGTGTCGGGATGAGCCAACCGTGGGACTTCGTGCTGGTCCGCTCGCCGGCCGCGCTCAGCGCTTTCGCCGACCACGTCGCGCTCGAGCGGGACACGTTCGCGGCGACGCTCAGCGGTGAGCGCGCCGAGACGTTCTCGCGGATCAAGGTCGAAGGGATCCGCGAGTCGCGGCTCGGGATCGTGGTCGGCTACGACCCGACCCGCGGCGGGCCGAGGGTGCTCGGGCGGCATGCCATCGCCGACGCCGGGCTCTACTCGGTGGTCTGCGCCATCCAGAACCTCTGGCTCGCCGCGACCGCCGAGGGCCTCGGGGTGGGGTGGGTCAGTTTCTACCGCGAGGAGTTCCTGCGCGACCTCGTCGGCATGCCGGAGCACGTACGGCCGGTGGCGTGGCTCTGCGTCGGCGCCGTCTCGGAGCTACCGGACGTGCCTGACCTGGAGCGCTACGGCTGGCGGCACCGCTCGCCGTTGGCGAGCGTCCTGCATGAGGAGAGGTACGGCGTCAGCGCGTCAGTGCCCACTGCGTGACGGCACGGGCCGGAGTCCACCCGGTGAAGGCGCCGACCGGTGCACTGGTCTCGACCGAGACTCGGGTCAGCTCGCCGCCGTGCTCGCGGTAGAGCCGACCGAGCAGCATCTCGGTCTCGAGCGTCACGCCGTGCACCACCAGCCGGCCGGCCGGTCGCAGCGCCGTCAGGCAGGCGTCGATCACCCCGTCGCGGGTGGCACCGCCGCCGACGAAGATGGCGTCCGGCGGGCGGAGCCCGGCGAGCGCGCCGGGGGCCCGTCCGTGCACGACCTCGAGCCCCGGCACACCGAGACTCGTGGCGTTGCGGATGATCCGCGCAGCACGGTCGGCGTCCGCCTCGACCGCCGTCGTCGTGCAGGACGGGTGGGCGCGCATCCACTCGATCCCGACCGAACCGGCGCCGGCGCCGACATCCCACAGGTGCTCGCCCGGGGTCGGGGCGAGCCGGGCGAGAGCGCTGGCGCGCAGGTCGCGCTTGGTCAGCTGGCCGTCGTGCTCGAAGGCGTCGTCGGGCAGACCGGCGACCCAACCGCCGAGGCGCGGGCCGACGCAGTCGATCGCGACGACGTTGAGCCGAGGCAGATCGAGCTCCGTGCCGGTGAGGATGGCGGCCTTGTCGGACAGGAAGGAGTGCTCGCGTCCGCCCAGGTCGCCGAGGACGGTGAGCACGCTCTCGCCGTACCCCTCCGCGACCAGCAGTGCGGCCACCTCCCTCGGGGTGTGCTCATCGGACGAGAGCACCAGGATCCGACGGCCAGGGGCGAGCTCACGACGCACCAGCGCGACGTCGCGACCCACCACGCTCACGACCGCATGGCTCTCCGCCGGCCAGCGCATCGCCGCCCGTGCGAGCGCGACCGAGGAGATCGCCGGGACGACAATCACCTCGTCAGCCCCGAGCAGGTCGATCAGGGTCGTGGCGACCCCGGACACCAGCGGGTCGCCGGAGCCCAGGGCGACGACATGCCCGCCTGCCGCCTCGTCGGCCAGGGCCGTGAGCAGCGCCGGCAACCGATCACGCAGCGGGGAGGGCCAGGGCTCGCGGCGCTGCCCCGGTATGTCGGGCAGGAGGTCGAGGTGTCGGCGCCCGCCGAGCACCACGCGGGCTCGCTCGACCCAGGCCCGGCCGACCTCCGACATGCCGTCCCAGCCGTCGGCGCCGATACCTACCACAGTGATCACGCGGGTAGACGCTATCGTGAGCCGCGCAAGGCGAGAGGTGCCCCAACGGCCCAACCATCGGAAACGGTGGGGAAGGCGGACGGGGAGAATCTGGGAAGCCGGTGAGATTCCGG
>JBMOMG010000146.1:0-16942 GCA_049323155.1 Actinomycetota bacterium
GGGCGGCCCGGCGCCAACCGGCCCGCCGGGCAGCACACCGATCACGGGTGGGTTACTTGAGGTCGCTCTCGCTGTAGTAGCCGGTGTCGACCAGCGCCGACTGGACGTTCTCCTTGGTCACCGGCACGGGCTCGAGCAGGTACGACGGTACGACCTTCACGCCGTTGTCGTAGGTCTCGGTGTCGTTGACCTCGGGCTCCTCGCCCGCGGTGATCGCCTCGATCATGTCCACCGTGACCTCGGCGAGGTCGCGGGTGTCCTTGAAGATCGTGGAGTACTGCTCGCCGGCGAGGATGGACTTCACCGACTGCAGCTCGGCGTCCTGCCCGGTCACGACCGGGAGCGGCTTGTTGCCACCGCCGTAGCCGTTGGCCTTGAGGGCGGCGATGATGCCCAGCGACAGACCGTCGTAGGGGGACAGCACGCCATCGACCGTCTCACGCGTGTAGGTGTTGGTGAGGATGTCCTCCATGCGCTTCTGGGCCGTCGCCGGGTCCCAGCGCAGGATCGCGGCCTGGTCGAAGTCGGTCTGGCCGGAGACGACCTTGATCTCGCCGGAGTCGATCATCGGCTGCAGGACCGACATCGCGCCGTTCCAGAAGAACGTCGCGTTGTTGTCGTCGGGCGAGCCGGCGAAGAGCTCGACGTTGTAGGGGCCCTCGCCGGTCGCCTTGAGGCCCTCGACCAGCGACTCGGCCTGCTGCACGCCGACCTTCTCGTTGTCGAAGGTGGTGTAGTAGTCGACCGACTCCGACTCGCGGATCAATCGGTCGTAGGCGATGACCGGGACGTCGGTGTCCTCGGCCTGCTGCAGCACGTCACCGAGCGCGGTGCCGTCGATGGAAGCGATGACCAGCGCGTCGACGCCCTTGGTGACCATGTTCTCGACCTGCGAGATCTGGGTCGGGATGTCGTCCTCGGCGTACTGCAGGTCGACGGTGTAACCGGCGTCCTCGAGCTGCTTCTTCATGTTGTTGCCGTCGGCGATCCAGCGCTCCGAGGACTTGGTCGGCATCGCGACGCCGATCGTGCCCTTGTCGCCCTCACCGGAACCGCCGTCGTCACCACATGCCGCCAGGCTCAACGCGAGCCCGCCGGCGACGATAGTTGCGAGTACCTTCCGCACTGCTGTTCTCCGTTCAACTGGTCGAAAGGACGGGCTCGTCCCGATCCTTCTCGGTGTTGTCTCTTCTGTCAGGGGTCAGAGGCCTTGCGCGAGCCGGTGGTAGGCCTGGTTCCACCGGAGCTCCTGGGTGAAGCGCCGGATCTCGGTCGCTTCGTCGATGACGACCAGCTCGGTAGCGGCCATCTCCGCGAGGTCCCACAGGTGCTCGCTGGTGAGCGCCGAGGAGAGCACCGTGTGGTGCGGTCCGCCGGCGGTCAGCCACGCCTCGGTCGAGGTGCGCAGGTCCGGGGCCGGCTGCCACACCGCTCGGGCGACGGGCAGCTTGGGCAGCGGCTGGTCCGGCGCGACGACCTCGATCTCGTTGGCCACCAGGCGGAACCGGTCACCGAGGTCTGCCAGACCGACCACGACCGCCGGGCCGGGCGCCGCGTCGAAGACCAGGCGGACCGGGTCCTCGCGGCCACCGATGCCGAGCGGGTGGATCTCCAGCGACGGTCTGTCCACCGCGATCGAGGGGCAGACCTCGAGCATGTGCGCGCCGAGGATCTTCTCCTCGCCGGGCACCAGGTGGTAGGTGTAGTCCTCCATGAACGACGTCCCGCCGGGGAGGCCCTCTGCCATCGCCTTGAGGGTGCGCAGCATGAGCGAGGTCTTCCAGTCGCCCTCGCCGCCGAAGCCGTAGCCGTCGGCCATCAGTCGCTGTACGGCGAGACCCGGCAGCTGGCGCAGGCCGCCGAGGTCCTCGAAGTTCGTGGTGAACGCCGTGAAGCCGCCGTCGTCGAGGAAGGTCCGCAGGCCGAGCTCGATCCGGGCGCCGTAGCGCAGCGACTCGTGCCGATCCCCGCCCCGGCGCAGCTCGGCGACCACGCTGTAGCTGTCCTGGTACTCCGCGACCAGGGCGTCGACCTCCGCATCTGTCACTTCGTCGACGACGGCGACCAGGTCGTTGACACCGTAGGTGTTGACGGAGGCGCCGAAGCGGCGCTCGGCCTCGACCTTGTCGCCCTCGGTGACGGCCACGTTGCGCATGTTGTCGCCGAACCGGGCCAGTCGCATGCTGCGCATCGCGGCCAGGCCGATCGCTGCACGGGCCCAGGTGCCGACGCGCTCGGCGACGGCGGGGTCGCTGACGTGGCCGGCGACGGTCTTGCGGCGCACACCCAGGCGGGTCTGCGCGTAGCCGAACTCCCGGTCGCCGTGGGCGGCCTGGTTGAGGTTCATGAAGTCCATGTCGATCTCGGACCAGGGCAGCTCGACGTTCGCCTGCGTGTGCAGGTGGAGCAACGGCTTGCGCAGCAGGTCGAGGCCGGTGATCCACATCTTGGCGGGGCTGAACGTGTGCATCCAGGCGATCACGCCCACGCAGCTGTCCTGGGAGTTCGCGTCGAGCAGCACCCTGCGGATCGCGCCGGCGTCGGTGAGCACCGGCTTGCTGACCACACGCACCGGGACCGCGTCGGCCCGGTCGAGCGCCTCGGCCACCTGTCGCGACTGGTCGGCCACCTGACGAAGCACGTCCTCGCCGTACAGCCCCTGGCTCCCGGTCAGGAACCAGATCTCGCCCACCTCGTTGCCGTTCACCCAGCGGCTCCTTCCGCGTTCTCGTTCATCAGTGCTGCCCGTAGACGTTCTGGTAGCGGGCGTAGAGGCTGTCGACGTCGGTCTGCGCCATCGGGACCGGCTCGCCGAGCTGACGGGCGATGTGCACGGTGCGCGCCACGTCCTCGACCATCACCGCCGCCTTGACCGCAGCCCGTGCGTCCTTGCCGACGGTGAAGGGGCCGTGGTTCTGCATGAGCACGGCCGGTGAGCGACTCTCCCGCAGCGTCGAGACGATCCCCTCCCCGATCGACTCGTCACCGATCAGCGCGAAGGGACCGACCGGCACCTCACCGCCGAACTCGTCGGCGATCATGGTCAGGACGCACGGGATCGGCTCGCCGCGCGCCGCCCAGGCGGTCGCGTAGGTGGAGTGGGTGTGCACCACTCCGCCGACCTCCGGCATGTGCCGGTAGACGTAGGCGTGGGCCGCGGTGTCCGAGGAGGGCGCGTAGTCGCCCTCGACGAGCTCGCCGTGCAGGTCGGTCACGACCATGTTCTCCGCCGACAGCTCGTCGTAGGAGACGCCGGAGGGCTTGATCACCATCAGGTCGTGACCGGGCACCCGGGCCGACACGTTGCCGGCGGTCCAGATCACCAGCTGGTACCTGGTGAGCTCCGCGTGCAGGGCAGCCACCGACTCCCTCAGCTCCTGGACCGTGCCGCGTGCCTCCTCGGGGATGCTCATCGCAGCCCTCCCGCCTCGACCTGGTCCGGCTCGGACAGCTCCGCGGCATGGTCGGACGGAGCGGCCTGCGCCACGACTGCTCGGCGGCGCTGCTTGAGGCGGTGCATGACCTCGTTGGTGCCGCGACCGAAGTAGTCGTGAAGCAGCCGGTACTCCTCGAACAGCTCGTCGTAGGCAGCCGCGTTCTCCGGGATCGGCCGGTAGACATCGCGGTGCACGCGGCCCATCGCCGCCGAGGCTGCGTGGATGTCGGGGTAGGCGCCGGCGGCCACGGCGGCGTGGATGGCCGAGCCGACGGCGGGCCCCTCGTTGGAGCTGATCGTGGACAGCGGCCGGTTCGTGACGTCGGCGTACACCTGCATGAGGAACGGGTTCTTCAACAGTCCACCGGCGATGATCAGCTCGGTCACCGGGACGCCGGCCGCCTGGAAGGTCTCGATGATGGTGCGGGTGCCGAAGGCGGTGGCCTCCACCAGCGCGCGGTAGATGTCCTCGGGCCGGGTCGCGAGGGTCTGCCCGACAATCACGCCGGAGAGCTCGTGGTCCACCAGGACCGACCGGTTTCCGCTGTGCCAGTCGAGGGCGACCAGGCCGTGCTCGCCGACGCGCTGCTTCGCCGCGAGCTCGGAGAGGTAGGTGTGCAGGTCCTGGCCGCGTTCACGTGCGGCAGCGGCGTAGGACTCCGGGACCCCGTTGTCGACGAACCAGCCGAAGATGTCTCCCACGCCGCTCTGCCCGGCCTCGTAGCCCCACATCCCGGGCACGATGCCGCCGTCGACCACGCCCGCCATGCCCGGCACCTCGCGCAGGGTCTCGCTGCTCATCACGTGGCACGTCGAGGTGCCCATGATCGCGACCATCTGCCCGGTCTCGACCGCGCGTGCCGCCGGCGCGGTGACGTGTGCGTCGACGTTGCCGACGGCGACCGCGATCCCCTCGGGCAGCCCGGTCCACTTGGCGGCCTCCGCGGTGAGCGATCCGGCCCGCTCTCCGAGCTGGCCGATGGTGCGCTCGAGCTTGTCGGAGACGAACCCGGCGAACTCGGGGTTCAGGGCACCGAGGAAATCCGTGGACGGGTAGGTGCCGTCCTGGTAGATCCCCTTGTAGCCCGCGGTGCAGGCGTTGCGCACGTAGCTGCCGCACAGCTGCCAGACGATCCAGTCGGCAGCCTCGACGAAGTGGTCCATCGCCCGGTAGACCTCAGGGGCCTCCTCGAGCAGCTGCAGACCCTTGGCGAACTCCCACTCCGAGGAGATCAGCCCGCCGTACCGAGCCAGCCAGGGCTCGCTGCGGTCGCGGGCGAGCTCGTTGATCCGGTCGGCGTGCGGCTGGGCGGCATGGTGCTTCCAGAGCTTGACGTAGGCGTGCGGGTTGTTCTCGAACTCGGCCAGCTCGCACAGCGGCGTGCCGTCCGAGCGCGTGGGGACCATCGTGCACGCCGTGAAGTCCGTGGCGATGCCGATCACGTCCGTCGGGTCGACCCCGGCCGCCTCGAGCGCGGCCGGGACGGCGACCTTGAGCACCTCGACGTAGTCGGCGGGCACCTGAAGCGCCCACTCGGGCGGCAGAGCCGTGGTGCCGTCGGGCATCACCCGGTCGAGGACACCGTGTGCGTAGGGGTGGGCGGCGCTGCCGAGCTCCTCACCGTCGCTCACGCGGACGACCACGGCCCGCCCCGAAAGGGTGCCGAAGTCGACTCCGACCACCATGGGCGCACCCTGAGCCATCGCTGCCTGCCTCTCTCGCCGTGGGCCCGCTCATCGAAATGTGAGCGCTAACATTTCGACGAGTGTCACGCCTCACTCCGAGCACGTCAAGTAACCCGCAGGTAACAGATCGAAATACGGACTTTGGTCCCGCGGCGCGAGTGACCCGCCTCAGCGAACCGGCGTCAGCGAGGCGAGCGGGTCGATCCGCGGACGACCAGCGACGGCGGGACGAGTGGCACAGCGGCGGCCTGCTCGCCCTCGAGAACCCGCTGCACCAGACCCATCGCGCGGCGGCCGAGCTCGGCGAAGTCCTGCCGCACGGTGGTCAGCGGCGGAGCGAAGTAGCCCGCCTCGGGGAGGTCGTCGAAGCCGACCACGCTGACGTCCTCGGGTACCCGGCGTCCGGCTTCCCGCAGGGCGTGCATCAGGCCCAGGGCCATCTGGTCGTTGGCCGCGAAGACCGCGGTGACGTCGGGCTCCCGGGCCAGCGACCGGCCCGTCTCGTAGCCGCTGCGGGCGCTCCAGTCACCACCCCAGCGAAGCGGCGGGACCGGCCGCCCGGACTCCTCGAGCTGTGCCCGCCATCCGTCCCGCCGGGCGACCGCCTCGGACCAGTCCTGGGGGCCGGCGAGGTGTACGACGGTCTCGTGGCCGAGCTCGAGGAGGTGCTCGGTGGCCATCCGGGCACCCGCCAGCTGGTCGACGCCGGCGGTGAGCGGCAGCTCGGACAGGTCGCCCTCGACGGTGACCACCGGGACCCCGAGCTCCAGCTCCCTGCTCCAGCGCAGCACCGACCGGTGCGGCACGACCAGCACGAGGCACTCGACCGAACGCTCCAGGAGGTGGTCCACCGCGGACCGGAACGACTCCGAGGTGAAGTCCTGGACCCCGACGATGGTCAGGTCGTACGGCGTGCGGCGGACCGCCTCCTGCAACCCGAGGATCACGCTCGCCGGGCCGTACTGCGCCGTGCCGTAGGTGACCACGCCGATCATCTGCGAGCGGCTCGAGGCGAGCAGTCGCGCTGCGGTGTTGCGCCGGTAGCCGAGTGCCTCGACCGCGGCCATCACCCGGCGCCGGGTCTCCGGCCGCACCCCTGCGTAGTCGTTGAGCACCCGGGAGACGGTCTGGTGGGAGACGCCGGCGAGCTGCGCCACCTCGGCCATCCGGGGCGGCCGAGCAGGTGTCGCAGACGTGGACATGCTGTGATGTTATGACGGATCAGCAGGCGGGACCGGGGACGTGAGGAAGTTGGGGCGATGACCGACCTTCGTTGGGAGGAGCTCGGGGTCACCCATGACGGCACCCCCGTGGAGCGCATCGAGCTGCACCACGGCGACCTCACCGCGGCCTTCCTGACCTTCGGCGCGACCCTGCAGTCCCTGCGCGCTCCCGACCGGGACGGTCGGCTCGACGACGTCGTCCTCGGGTTCGACACGCTTGAGGGCTACCTGGAGCAGGATGCGTTCATCGGCGCCGTCGTCGGGAGGTACGCCAACCGGATCGCCCACGGCCGGTTCGTCCTGGACGGCCAGGAGCACCGCGTCCCGGCGACCGACCGAGGCCACGCCCTGCACGGCGGACCGGACGGCTTCCATCGCCAGGTGTGGGCGCGGCGGGCGACGACGTCGGTCGACGGTCCCCAGGTCGTGTTCGAGCACGTGAGCCAGCACGGCCACATGGGGTTCCCCGGAACCGTCGAGGTGAGCGTCACCTACACGCTGACGACCGACGGGTTGCGCGTCGAGTACCTTGCGGTCGCCGATCGGCCCACGCTCGTGAACCCGACCCACCATGCGTACTTCAACCTCGCCGGGGTCTGCGGCGGCACCGTCGAGCGGCACGAGCTCGAGATCCTCGCCGACCGCTACCTGCCCGTGGACGAGACCGGGATTCCGATCGGTGGCCCGGCGCCGGTCGCCGGGACGCCGTTCGACTTCCGGGAGCCTCGACCGGTGGGCGCACGGCTGAGGAACGGCGCCGAGCAGCTGCGGAACGCCCTCGGTTACGACCACAGCTGGGTCCTGGACCGGCCGACGTCCAACGACGGGCTCACCCTGGCCGCGCGGGTGCGGGACCCCGACTCGGGGCGCGTCCTCGAGGTGTCCACCGACCGGCCGGCGGTGCACTTCTACTCCGGAAACCAGCTCGACGGCTCGTTGCTGGGCAAGGGCAGGCGGACCTATCGGCAGAGCGACGGGCTCTGCCTGGAGACGCAGACCTATCCCGACTCGCCCAACCGGCCGGACTTCCCGCCCGCGACGCTGTTCCCCGGGCAGCGCTTCTCCTCGAGGACCTTCTTCGGCCTCCGCGCGGACTGACCCCGGTGGCCGCCCCCGGGCACCGGAGCTCGGGGCAGCACCGGTGCCCGCTGACCTGACCCAGCGAGCCGGCAAGCGGCGGCTCTCCCCGCCCGGGTCGGTCACCCACCGGCCGCCTCGGCAGGCTGTCGGCGGCGCACCCAGCCGCGATCTGTGCGGTGGACCAGCCCGAGCGCCCGCAGCCGCTCCACCGCGGTCTCCACCTCACGCAGGCCGACCCCCGCGGTGCGCGACAACGAGTCGGCCGCCGCCGGTTGCATCACCGGCACCGCGTCGAGCACCTGTCGCTCCCGGTCGCTGAGCCGGTCCTCGAGCCGCTCCGGTGCCCGCGGCGGCGCACTGAGGAACGAACCCGCCGGGGAGACCAGCTCGAGGACGTCGGCGCCGGAGGTCACCAGCTCGGCCCCGTGGGAGCGGATCAGCTCGTGGACTCCCTGGGACGGCGCGCTGGTGACCGCCCCGGGAACCCCCATCAGCACGCGGTGCAGCCGCAACGCCCAGTTCGCGGTGTTGAGCGCTCCGCTGCGCACCGCGGCCTCGACCACGACCGTGCCCTGGGCAAGAGCGGCGATCAGCCGGTTACGGGCGAGGAAGCGCACCTTGGTCGGGGCAGCGCCCGGCGGCACCTCCGACACCACCAGGCCGACGTCGGCGATGTAGTCGAGCAGGTTGCGGTGCGCCGACGGATAGGCCCGGTCGGCGCCGCACGCGAGCACGGCGACCGTCGGCCCCTTCGCCGCGAGCGCACCGCGATGGGCCGCCTGGTCGATCCCGAACGCGGCGCCCGACACGACCGCGACCCCGCGCTCGCCGAGGTCCGCGGCGATGTCGGCAGCCACCCCGGTGCCGTAGGTCGTCGCGGACCTGGACCCCACCACCGCTGTCGCCCGGGCAGCCACCTGGTCGAGCCGCAGGGGACCCTTGAGCCACAGGCACAGCGGCACCCCTCCCCGGCTCTGCAGCGGCTCGGCGTGCCGGAGGTCGGTCAGCCCGGAGGGCCACTCCTGGTCGCCGGGGCACACCAGGCGGATGCCCTTGGCCGCGGCGTCCTCGATGTCGCGCTCGGGGTCGAGACCCCGCAGTCTGGTGGCGACGTCGGTGTAGACCCCGCCGAGGTCCTGCTCGTCCCGGAGCTGCTGGAAGACCTCCTCGGCCCCGAGCTCCGCGACCAGTCTGGTCAGCCGGACATCGCCCGGCTCCCCCACCCGGCTCAGCGCAGCGCGGGCGATGCGCTCGCTCACCGCGCCCCTCCCGACAGCGCGCCGACCAGCAGCGGCTCACCGGTCCGCAGTCGGAGCGCGGTGTCCACCTCGTCGGGTCCCGGCTGCTCCAGACCGCGCAGGTCGGTGACCGACCAGGCCAGCCGGTGCACCCGGGTGGCGCCACGACGGGTCAGGGCACCCGCGTAGACCCGGTCGTCGACCAGGGTCTGAGCGTCCTCCGGCAGGGGCCACCGGTCGCGGAGCACCGGGCCCGGCACCGCGCTGTTGAGCCGCCAGCCGGTGCCGGCATACCGGGTCGCTTGTCGTTCCCGGGCCGCAGTGACCCTGGCCCGCACCGTGGCGCTGCTCTCCCGGCTGGCGAACCGGTCGTCACGCTCCCGACGCCCGAGCGGCTCGAGGTGCCGCACGATGTCGATGCGGTCGGCGATCGGGCCGCTGATCTTGCGGCGGTACTCCCGCCGACGCACCTCCAGGCACTCGCAGCGGTTGTCGCGGTTGGTCGGGTGGTACTCCCCGCAGGGACACGGGTTGCACGCGAGGACGAACATAGCCCTCGCGGGAAACGTGGCGATCTCCTCACCACGGGCGATGGTGACCTCGCCGCTCTCGAGTGGCTCGCGCAGCCCTTCGATGATGTCGGCCTGGAAGAGCGGGAACTCGTCGAGGAAGAGGGCCCCGGTGTGGGCGCGGCTGACCTCACCGGGATGGACCCGGCCGCTGCCGCCACCGAGCATCCCGGTCCGGGTCGCCGAGTGGTGCGGTGCCCGGAACGGCGGCCGGGTGAGCACGCCCTGTCCCGGCGGCAGGCATCCGGCCAGCGAGTAGATCGCGCTCAGCTCCAGGGCCTCCTCGAGCGCGAGGTCCGGCAGGATGCCCGGCAGTCGCTCCGCCAGGGTGGTCTTTCCCGCGCCCTTCGGGCCGCTCAGCATCAGGTGGTGCCCGCCGGCGGCGGCCACCTCGAGGGCGTACTTCGCCTCCTCCATGCCGAGGACGTCGGAGAGGTCGACGTCCTCCATCCGGTCCTCGCCGCGCCAGGTGAGCAGCGGTCCCGCCGCCAGCGGGGGAACCGGGGCCGCCTCGGGCGGTGGGTCACCACGCAGCAGCGCCACCACCTGGGCGAGTGACCTCGCGCCGAGGACGGTCATCCCCGGGATCATGGCCGCCTCGTGCGCCTGGGGCTCCGGCACCACCATGGTGCCGATGCCCCGCGCCGAGGCGGCCATCGCCATCGGGAGCACTCCCGGGACGGCCCGGAGCCTCCCCTCGAGGGTCAGCTCGCCGACGAACACGACACCGTCGAGGGCGGCGACCGGGACCGCGCGGGAGGCCGCCAGCACGGCGACCGCGATCGCGAGGTCGAAGTGCGGCCCGCGCTTGGGCAGGTCGGCGGGCGAGAGCAGGATCGTGACCCGCCGGGTGGTGGGCCAGCTGAAGCCGCTGTTCGTCACCGCTGCGCGACACCGGTCGCGAGACTCGCTGATCGACGCGTCGGGCCGGCCCACCAGCGAGGTCTTCACCAGGCCCTGTGCGACGTCGACCTGGACGTCGATCAGATGACCGCTGGCGCCCTGGAGCGTGATCGTGCGTGCGGTCGCGACCCCCATCAGGCCATTCCTCGCACGTGCTGGACCTCCACAGGTCGGCCCGGGACCGCCAGCACCCCGATCAGGTCGATCCGCACCTCGTCAGGGCGCAGGTCGTGGTCGGCGATCCACAGGGCGGCCAGCCGTCGCAGGCGGGCCGCCTTCTGCTCGGTGACCGCCTCCAGCGGGCTGCCGAATGCGACCGAGGACCGGGTCTTGACCTCGCACACGACGAGCACCCGGCCGTCGCGAAGCACGAGGTCGATCTCGCCGGACGGACACCTCCAGTTGCGGTCGAGCAGGACCAGGCCTTGCTCGATGAGATGTCGCGCGGCGAGCGCCTCGCCGAACGCTCCCAGGGATGCTCGTTGTCGGGCAGCAGCAGTCATGTCGGACCTCCTGCAGGAAGCCTCCCCGACCCGCCGTGCGCCGAGGGGCACGGCAGTCCCGGCTGTGGATGCAGCCGCGAGGGAACGCGCTGTGGACCGCTAGCGGCCTGAGGTCGAGGTCAGCCGCGCAGGGCCGGGGTGTCGCAGGAAGGGTGCGGCACGCCGTACACGTCGGCGCCGGCGGTCTTCAGACCCAGCATGGTCGACAGCGGCTCGATCAGCAGGCCGTTGAGCTCCTCGACGACCAGCTCGCCGAGCTGGATCCGGAGACCGGCGGCGAGGCCGGCACCGCCCCAGCTGCCGCCCCCGTTGACCCGAAGGTCCACGGTCGGGATCACGAACGGGCCCGCGGGTGTCGGCGCCGGACTGTCGTAGGTCATCGGCGGGTAGCTCAGTTCGACCGATCCGCCTGACCGGGAGGCGTTGTGCGCCTCGAGACCGATGTGGAGGTCCGCGCTCGATCCCCAGCCGACGACGTCGAGGTTGGCCTCGAGGCCGATGTCGGCGAGGGCTGTCCCGACCTCGACGGTCATCCCCTCGGGGTCGCCGGGAGCAGCCGGACACGTGATCTCGGTCAGGACGCCCTCGGCGCTGCCGAGCTCGATCGCAAGACGTGAGATGTCGAGGTCGACGTCGACACCGAGTATCGGAGGCAGGTCCAGCAGTCGCCCGTGCCTGACCTCGATCTCCAGCTGAGAGGTCTCCGCCCGCGCCCGACCGACCGGCCCGCAGGCCATCTGTGGACGTTGCACGACCTTGATCCTCAGCTGCGCGCTCGTGCCGAGCCACGGCAGGGTCACCGACGCCGGCACGTCGAGGAAGTGGTCGCCGTTGGCCACGAACGCCGCCCCGGTCACGAGGTCGAGCACGTCGAGCCTCGCGTCCAGGGCGCTGTTGTCGCCGGGGGTCAGTGCGACCAGGTCGGTCAGCCGCACCGGCGGAAGGGCGCCGACCCGGGTGGCGAGCGTCTGGAGCAGGTCGACGTTGGCACTCTGCCCCGACTGGCGGCTGAGCACGTCGGCCACCGCCAGGTAGAAGCCGCCGATGCTCACCTCCTCGAGAGCCAGGACCTCATCGACCGTGCCCGCTCCCAGCTCCAGTGCGAGGTCAGCCAGGGTCACCTCGGCACCGGCGAGTCCGCGGTAGCTCAGGACCTCGAGGTCGAGCGCGTCGTTGAGCAACGCGGTGAGCAGGGGCGAGTCCGCACTCCGCAGGCTCGCGCCATAGGAGCCGAGCTTGAAGCAGGCTGACGGCTGGAGCGCTGCCACCGCGGTCCTGGCTGCTCCCCCGCTCCCGCCGGTGAACACGTAGTCGACCGTCGTCGAGGCGCGCACCCGCACCGCGGTGGGCACCGTCGACCCGTCGGGTGCGGGCACGAAGTCGCCCGTGTGCGGGTCCAGCGTGCCGAGCTCGGCGGCCAGCTCGGGCGCCTCCCCGAGGGTCAGGTTGTTGCGGGCCAGGATCTCGACAACCGCGCCCTGCCAGGTCGGGTCGGCGCTGATCTCGGCCGCCGTGCGGCCTCGCATCTCCCGGGCCAGATCGAGCGCCGCCACGTCGGCGAGCGCCTGCATGTCCCGCCGGCTGACCCGCTGCATGCCGAGGTCCACCGCAAACGCCGCCACCAGGATCAGCACCGAGGCGAGCACGGCGAACATCACCGCGACCGCACCGCGCTCGTCGCGACGGCTCCTCTCCCCGGACACCGGGGTCTCGACGGGCTCGACCACCGGAGGCCGAACCACCGGAGTCATGACCACCGGAGGCCGGACCACCGGAGGCCGGTGCTCGGGCATCAGGCACTGACCTCGGCGACGGCGGTGTAGGTGAGCGACTCGGGAAGCGAGAACCCGAGCCCGGGCACGCTCGGCAGCAACGGGTGGTCCCGGTAGTCGTAGGTCAGCCGGACGCTGACGCACTGCCGAGCCGCGTCGTTGACACATGCCGCGACCGTCGGGGCGCAGCTGCCGACGACCTGCCCCTCCCGCAGCAGCTGGGTGCCGACGCAGCTGACGCCATAGCTCTGCAGGGCCTCGTTGACCGCGTGCAGCGCCCGCAGCGTCTTGTCGCCGGCCGAGACCAACGGTGGTGCGACCGCCGCCGCCCGCGCGCCCTCGGCCGCGCCCTGGCTCAGCGCCTGGCGGAAGCTGAGCATGTAGCCGAAGCTGATGATGCCGAAGACCAGGCTGAGCAGCAGCGGTACGACGAGCGCGAACTCGACGACCGCAGCACCGTTCTCGGCGCCACGGATCCGTGCTCTCGCCCACGTGGACACGCCCATCAGTCGTCCCCTCCCAAAGACAGACCTGCCGGACTCCCTCAAGTCCGGCGAGCAGGGAGCGCCGAGCTCCCTGTGACGACGTGGAACCCGAGCTCCGACGCCCCCGCTGTGACGCGGGTCTCAGCCTCAGGTTACCCAGCGGTCACCGGCGTGCAAACCGGTGGAAAGGTAAAGAATTCGGACAGCCCTCAAGTCGAGGGACCTCCCGACCGATGCTCACCCCTTGGGCGGCTCGAGGTCGGACTGGTTCAGCTCCTCGACGTTGACGTCCTTGAAGGTGAGGACCTTGACGTTCTTGGCGAACCGGGCGGGGCGGTACATGTCCCAGACCCAGGCGTCGGTCATCGACACCTCGAAGAAGACGTCACCGGCCTCCGTGCGCGCCTTCACCTCGACCTGGTTGCACAGGTAGAAGCGGCGGTCGGTCTCCACGACGTACTTGAAGATCCCGACCACGTCGCGGTACTCGCGGTAGAGCTGGAGCTCCATCTCGGTCTCGTACTTCTCGAGATCCTCGGCGCTCATCGTGCCTCCTCCGCTTCCAGAACCCGTCCGGCCGCAGCCTCGGGCTCATTGTCCGCCATGTCCTCGACCCGGCGCACGTTGACGAACCTGCGGCGATGGACCGGACACGGCCCGTGCTCCTCCAGCGCCGCGGTGTGCACCGCGGTGATGTAGCCCTTGTGCGTCGCGAAGTCGTAGGCGGGGTAGACCTCGTCCAGCTCGGCCATGATCCGGTCCCGGGTCACCTTCGCGACCACCGACGCAGCCGAGATGCACGCCGCGACCCGGTCGCCCTTCCACACCGCGAGCCCCGGGACCTCGAGGCCGTCGACGGGGAACCCGTCGGTGAGCACGTACGACGGTCGCACGTCCAACCGTGCGAGCGCCCGGCGGAGCGCCTCGACGTTGGCCACGTGCATGCCGATCCGGTCGCACTCCTCGGGCTCGACGACCACGACCGACCAGGCCAGGGCCCGGCGCAGGATCTGGTCGTAGCAGCGTTCGCGGGCGAGCGGCGTGAGCAGCTTCGAGTCGGCCAGGCCGGGCACCTCACCGCGCCGGCCCTCGGGCAGGATCACGGCCGCGGCGACGAGTGGGCCGGCACACGCGCCCCGCCCGGCCTCGTCGACCCCCGCGATCGGATCGAGGCCGGCTCGGCGCAGTGCTCGCTCGTAGCCGTACAGCCCCGCGTCGCGGCGGACCGTCATGCCCCGTGGCAGGACGCTCACGACGGACCTCCCACCGCGTCGAAGGTCGCAGGGCGTTCGATCATCGTCAGGTGGTCCCAGGGCCAGACCACCATGAACACCTTGCCGACCACGTCGTCGACGGGGATCATCCCGCCGCCGGGGTCACCGAGATGCTTGCGCGAGTCCGCGGAGTTCGACCGGTTGTCGCCCTGCACCCACAGGTAGCCGTCGGGGACCGCGATGTCGAACCGCTCGATGGAGGGCTTCTCCCCCGCCGGGAGATACGACTCCTCGTGGAGCGCGACGCCGTTGACCGTGATCCGGCCGTCGGCGTCGCAGCACACCACGCGGTCACCGCCGACCCCGATCACCCGCTTCACCAGGTGGCCGCCGGTGGGGTACAGACCGACGGTCTCCATCGCCTTGGCCAGCGGCGAGTCGGCGGTGCCGGTCTCGGCGGGACCGAGCCAGCCGCCGGGGTCGGAGAAGACGACGATGTCACCGCGCTGCGGCACCCCGGTCCAGTAGGAGACCTTCTGGACCAGGATCCGGTCGTCGAGCACGAGCGTGTCGTTCATCGAACCCGACGGGATGTAGAAGGCCTGCAGGAAGAACGACTTGATGACCACCGCGAGCACCAGCGCCATCACCAGCAGGAGACCCATCTCCTGCCACACCGGAAGGGCGTGCCGGTGCGCCGCGCGCCCAGCAGGGGCCGGCGCCACCGGCGCACCGTCCGGAGCGGCTTGCGGAGCGCCCGGAGAGACAGAGGACCGCGCCCCGATCACGGGGTCGCGGTCCACGTCCTGCGCGTCGTCTGTCACGCAGCGAGCCTAGCCAACGCCGGCTCAGCTGGCGGGCGTCGCCTCGCGCTTCTCCTTGATCTTGGCGGCCTTGCCGCGGAGGTTGCGCAGGTAGTACAGCTTGGCGCGGCGGACGTCACCGCGGGTCACGACCTCGATCTTGTCGAAGATCGGGGAGTGCAGCGGGAAGGTGCGCTCGACGCCGACGCCGAAGGAGACCTTGCGGACCGTGAAGGTGCGGCCGACGCCGGAGCCCTGGACACGGATGCAGACGCCCTGGAACACCTGGATACGCGAGCGGTTGCCCTCGACGACCTTGACGTGCACCTTGAGGGTGTCGCCGGCGCGGAAGGCGGGGATGTCGTCGCGCTTCACCGAGGCGGCGAGCGTGTCGATGACGTTGGTCATGGCAGTCTCCTCGTCGGCGCCACAGGTCACCCACGGATGTCGTCACTCACGGGATCGAGTCGGTCCCCAGGACGGGAGCCTGGGTCATCACACGGCTCCACCCCCTGTGGCAGGTGGGCCGTCGGCTCACGGCGCCGTGAGGGCGCGCGTGCAGCCGCGATGCACTGGACCGAGGGTCAAGTCTGCCACAGGGCTCGGTCGGTGGCGAAATCGGCCAGCGCCTCACGGTCCCGGTCGCTGAGTGCCCCGGGAGGCATCGCGGCGAGCAGGTCGGGTCGGCGCAGCGCCGTACGCCGGAGCGCCTGGTCGCGCCGCCACCGGGCGATCTGCGCATGGTGACCGCTGAACAGCACCTCGGGCACGTCGAGCCCGCGCCAGCTCGGCGGCTTGGTGAAGACCGGGTACTCCAGCAGCCCGTCCCCGCCGTGTGACTCCTCGGCCAGCGACTCCGGGTTGCCCATGAACCCGGGCAGGAGTCGTACGACGGCCTCCACGACCACCAGGGCGGCCACCTCGCCACCGTTGAGCACGTAGTCGCCGATCGAGACCTCCCGGACCCGCATCCGCGTCCGGTAGTGGTCCATCACCCGCTGGTCGATGCCTTCGTAGCGGCCGCAGGCGAAGACCAGCCACTGCTCCTGGCTGAGCTCCTCGGCCATCGGCTGGGCGAGGCGCTCGCCCGAGGGCGTGGGCACGAGCAGCAGCGGGTCCCCGGGGCCGGCGGCGGCGATCTCGTCGAGCGCCTCGCCCCACGGCTCCGGCTTCATCACCATCCCCGCTCCCCCGCCGTAGGGGGTGTCGTCGACGGTGTGGTGCCTGTCGTGGGTCCACCGGCGCAGGTCGTGCACGTGCACCTCGAGCAGCCCCGACGCCTGCGCCTTGCCGGCCAGCGACAGCCCGAGCGGCGCCAGGTAGTCGGGGAAGATCGACACGACGTCGATGCGCATCGCTCAGGCGCCGCCTTCCTCGTCCTCGACGGCCGGCGCGAGCAGGCCGGGGCGGTCCTCGACCACGACCCGGCCGCCGGCGACGTCGACCTCGGGCACCAGCGCGGCGACGAAGGGCACCAGCACCTCGCGGCCGTCCGGCGTCCGCACCGACAGCAGGTCCTGGGCCGTGCCGTGGACGACCTCGGCGAGCTCGCCCACCTCCTCGCCTTCGGTGGTGACGACCCGCAGACCCACCAGCTGGTGGTCGTAGAACTCCTCGGGGTCCTCGGGCGCCTCGGCCGGGTCGATCTCGACGGCCAGCAGGAGGCCGCGGACCGCCTCGGCCGCGTTGCGGTCACGGATCTCCTCGAAGGTGACCAGCAACCGGGACTGGTGCCAGCGGGTGCCCTTCACTGCCAGGGAGGCGGGCCGGGCGGCACCGGGCGCCGTGCCCTGGGGTGACTGGGTGCGCAGCACCGCGCCGACCGCGAACCGCCGCTCCGGCTCGTCGGTGCGCAGCTCGACGGAGAGCTCGCCCTTCACGCCGTGCGGCTTGCCGATCCTGCCGACCACGACCTCGGTGCCTGCTGCCATCTCAGCTTCTCCTTACCGGCTCAGACGCGACGAGTGGGGAGGCCGACGACGGCCTCCCCACTCGCGGTGAGCTTCTCTCGTGTGCTGCGCTCAGCGACG
>JBMOMG010000147.1:0-16833 GCA_049323155.1 Actinomycetota bacterium
GCTCAACACGATCCGCAGCTTCTTCTCCGCCGGGATCACAGGTGGTCTACCCATCGTGCTCTTGTCTCGCTTCCATGCTCAGAGGATCAACTAACTCCTCTGCCACGAAGTCTGACGCGCGACAGCATGACCCCACCGCCCTTTCCTGAAGTCGACCACCGGATGACCGACTGGGTCGAGCAGGTCAACCATCTGCGCCACGAGAGCGACGTCCCGTTTCCCGAGCGGCTGGCGAGGCTGCACAACGAGTTCGAGAGGATCCACCCGTTCCTCGACGGCAACGGCCGCGCGGGACGACTGCTGCTCAACCTTCTCCTGGTCCGGCTCGGCTACCCGCCGGCGATCGTCTTCAAGAACGAGCGCGCCAAGTACCTCGCCGCGATGCGCAAGGCAGACGCAGGAGACTACGGACCCTTGGGTGAGCTCATCGCCCGCGCGGTGACCAACAACCTCTACCGGTTCGTCGTACCAGCCGTTGCCGGCCCCGCACGCCTCGTGCCGCTGGCCAGTCTGGCCGACGAGAAGGCCGGCACTACCGTCGGCGCGCTTCGAGCCGCCGCCGAGCGAGGTCGCCTTCGAGCTCAGAAGTCGCCCAACGGCACCTGGCTCAGCTCGAGGAACTGGCTCGAGGACTACCAGGCGAACAAGCACAAGCGCCTACCGAAGCCCGAGAAGCGGAGCTGACGAACACGAGCCGTCGCCGCCGGGCGCTGCCCGATGCATGCGCACTCATTCCACCACCACGGTGACCCTCCCGAGGTCGACCACGTCGCCGTCGGCCTCGATGCTCAGCGCGATGACCGCTCGTCCCGGTGTGGTGGCGATCCAGGCGTGGGGGTAGTTGGGGCCGTCGGTCCAGTCGTCGACCGTCAGTGCCTGGCCCTGTAGGTCTCCGGCGAGGGTGTTGGCGCGCTTGCCGTGGGCGTAGGCCCAGATGCGTTCGCCCACCCGTAGGTGCAGCGTGGTGTCGCCGGCGCGGATCTGCTCGTCGGTGGCGAACTGTTCGCGGTCGTCGTCGCTGTCGGTGCCGACCCCGACGGACACCTCGTCGGCCGGACCAGCCGGTTCGGCGATGACGGTGATGGTGACCGTCGACCCCGGGGGGAGCATGGTGCCCGGGGCGGGAGAGGCGTCCAGCACGTAGCCCGGCTTACCTGCCGAGATCGTGCGCGTCTGCACCTCGACATCGAACCCCTGCTCGGTCAGCCGCGCGACGTACCGCTCACCCGAGCGGCCTTGCGCGTTGACGGCGAGCGGCTGGAAGGCCGGGACGCCGACCTCGTCGGGGACCAGCCGAATCTGATCGAGGGTGCGGTCGACCTCGCCGGGCCCGGTGGAGGACTCGGCGCGGAACCACGTCTCGTGATCCGGGAAGTACACGGTTCCCGAGCAGACCCGGACCTCCCCGATGGTCTCGCGGGTGCAGGTGGTGCGCTGGCGCTGTGCTTCCTCACCGTCGACCGTGATCGTGCTGTCGACCTCGAAGTCGAAGCGGGGCTCGCCCTGGACGAGCTCGACGCTCTCCACACCTGCCGGGCGCGCGATCGCGCACGACTCGACGACGCCGACGTTGATCACGACAGTGTCCTTCATCGGCGTGCCGCACCGAGTCCGGTTGGTGCCCCACTCCTCGGGCACTGCGATCGCGAGGTTGCCCAGACCGACCAGGCGGGTGCCGTCCGGGATCGGCGCGGGGCCATCGGTGGTGGCTGGAGGTCGAGGGGACTGCGGTGCCACCGCCGGTGTCAGGACCGCAGTCGCGCCGATGACGGCGACCACGGCGGCGGCGCTCGCCCCCGCCACCGCCAGCGCCCGACGCCGACGTCGCCGAGCCACTCCGGCCCGGATCGACGCGAGCGGTGCGGGTCCGACGGCGGTTCGGTCCGCCGTTCGCTCGAGCAGCTCTCCCCAGTTCGGTTCGCTCATCGGGTGCCTCGCAGTTCGGTCAGGCTAGGATCCTCGGCGAGCGACCTCAGCGCCCGAGACAGGCGGCTCTTGACGGTCCCGGGAGCGACGCCGAGCACGGCTGCTGTCTGCAGTTCACTCAGGTGGGCGTAGTAGCGAAGGACCACCACGCTGCGTTGGTCGGCCGTGAGCCGCTGGAGGGCCCGGCCGATCGCGTCCGCGTCGTCGACGCGGACCGTTCCATCTTCGTGGAGACGGTCGGGCAGCTGCGCTGTCGGCCGCTCACCCGTCCACCGGCGCCGGCGCGACGAGGTGAGGGTGTTGATGAGGATCCGGTGGACGTAGGCGTCTCGGTCCTCAGCCCGCTGCACCCTCGCCCAGCTCAGCAAGCAGCGCTCCAGGGTGGTCTGGGCGATGTCCTCTGCCTCGACCCGGTTGCATCCCAGGAGCACGGCGGACCTGACCAGGCGTGGCCACCGTGCCGCCACGTACTGGCTGAAGTCGTCGTCCTCGCTCACGCCCCACCGGTCCTGTCGTTGCCTTCACTCGGTAGACGCGCTGAGCAGTGGATCCGGTTCCCAGGGCCGCGTCACGAGCCGTCATTCCTGGCGGCTCGGCGGTCGGATCGTGCCGCCGGTCAACGCGAGCTCGATGATCTCCGAGATCAGCTCGTCGCCGGCGGGCAGCAGGTGGCCGTAGGTGTCGATGGTGGTGGTGATCGACTCGTGGCCGAGCCGGGCCTGGATGTGCGGCAGCGGCGCCCCGCCGGCGATCAGCCAGGCCACGTGGGTGTGGCGCAGGTCGTGGAACCGGAACGGCGCGATCCCCTCGGCCGCCAGCGCCTTCATCAGCTTGCGCCAGATGTGGGTGTAGAAGTCACCGTTGTGCACAGGCAGCCCCGAGCGGGTCAGGAACACGAAGTCGTCCGGAGCCTTGCCCTCGACCTTCCGGGCCAGCACCTCGGCCACCACCGGGGCGACCCTGATCGTCCGCCGCGACTTCGGCGTCTTCGGGTAGCCGAGGTGGTGGTCGCGCATCCGGTGCTTGGGCCGCAGCTGCCTGGCCAGCCAGCCCGGGGTCTCGGTCTGGTCGTCCTCACCGTTGCGCTTCCACGCCTTGTTCACCCGGATCGTCCGCCGGTCCAGGTCCACGTCACCGACCCACAAGGCGCTCACCTCGCCGAAGCGCAGACCCGTACCGACGCTGACCCTGATCAGGTCGCCATGCACCCCGGCGAGCTCGACCGCCCGGTCCACGTCCCGCTCGGAGAGGAACCGCAGCTCGGGCCGGGACTGCTTCACCCGCGACTGCTTCGGCGCCGTCCCCACCGCGGGATTGGTGCTCAGGTAGCCCCGCTTCACGGCGTAGGTGAAGACCCCGTGGATCAGGCCGTGGTAGTTCGCCTTGGTCTTCAGCGACCGGTCCCAGTCGATCAGCCACTCCTTGAGGTCGGCCTCGGTGAGAGCGGTGACCGGCTTGGTGAACACCAGCGAGCCGCGCACCCGGGTCCCGGCGAGCACCCTGAGCTGGCCCAGGTAGCGCTTGCGCTGCCCCGGGGAGAGGTCGACGATCTGGCGCACGTACTCCTCACCGAGGTCGACGAACCGCGGCGGCGCCTTCAGCGGGTCCGCCTCACCCGGCGGACGGACGAATCCCTCGCCCTTGACCCAACCGTCAGGCCACCGCTGGCCGGCGGCGTCGACCATCTTCTTGAAGCCGTCCGCGCGGGCCAGGTTCTGCGCGTCCGTCCCGGCGCTGAACGTCTCCGCCTGGTAGGCCCCGTCCCGAGCGCCGCCCAGCCGCCACACCACCCGTGCCGACACGCCTCCGTCGCTGCGCCGACGCTTGTCGATCCACGCCATCTCCACACCTCCGCCAGGGCGCCGGTGCTACCACCGTGCTACCCCGTAGGCGATCGAGAGGCCCACTCATGGACAAAGCCCCAGGTCAGAAGACCTGGGGCTGTTGTGCGCGAGGGGGGAGTTGAACCCCCACGCCCTTTCGGGCACACGGACCTGAACCGTGCGCGTCTGCCTATTCCGCCACTCGCGCTTGAAGCCCGCCAAGGGTATCCCACCAGCCATGCACCGCCCAAACCGGGGCGCCGGTGCCGCACCGGGCGCCCGCTACGATGCCGGGGCGCCGGCGTCGTGACGCGGGGGGTATGGCAACGTCACGGGTTATCCCGGCGCCTGCTGGGCATAACGAGTGGGCGACACGTGGAGGCATAACGACACGGTGGGCTCGTCGTTGGCGTCGATGAGCCTGCTGTTGGTGCCTGCGCGCAAGACTGGGTCGAGACGGAATACTGCACAACGGCTGCGAGTGGCAGGAGAGGAGGCGGGAATGGGAGTCCTTCAGCGCTTCGAGAACAGACTGGAGCAGTTCGTGTCCGGCACGTTCGCCCGCGCCTTCCGCAGTGCCGTGCAGCCGGTGGAGGTGGCCGCGGCCCTGCAGCGCGAGGTCGACAACTCCGCACAGATCCTCTCCCGCGACCGCCGGCTGGTGCCCAACGACTTCCACATCGAGCTCTCTCCGGCCGACCACGCGCGGCTGGCGCCGTACGGCTCGACGCTGGCCCAGGAGCTCACCGAGATGCTGCGCGAGCACGCCGAGGAGCAGTCCTACGTCTTCACCGGGCCGATCTCGATCAGCTTCGAGCAGGACGAGGAGCTCGGCACCGGCCGGTTCCGGGTGCGCAGCGCCGCGCTGGCCCGGGTCACCCCGGTGTCGGGCAGCGTCACCGACACGGCGGTACGACGAGCGGCGATCGTGCTCGAGGTGAACGGCGTCCGCCACCCGCTCGAACCGCCCGGCCTGGTGCTCGGCCGCGGCACCGACGCCGACCTGCGGATCAACGACCCCGGCGTCTCGCGCCGCCACGCCGAGATCCGGGTGATGCCCGGCGTCGGCGCACCCACGGTCAGCGTCATCGACCTCGGCTCGACCAACGGCACGGTCGTCAACGGCGAGCGGGTGCAGCAGGCGGTCCTCGGCGACGGCGCGGTCGTGAAGATCGGCAACACGAGCATGACCGTGCATCTCGTGGGAGAGCGGGAGGAAGGGCCGGATGTCTGAGCTCACCTTGATGCTGATCCGGTTCGCCTACCTGGCGATCCTGTGGATCTTCGTGCTCTCCGCGCTCTCGGTGATCCGCTCGGACATGTTCGGCGCCCGCATCGACCAGACCCCGCGGGCCGAACGCCGCGAGCAGCGCCGGGCCGCCAAGAGCCGGCCCAAGCCCGCCAAGCGGCCCCGCGGCGCACCGACCCACGTGCTGGTCGTGGACGGCGCCAACGCCGGTGAGACCGCCTCCCTCGACGACGCCCCGCTGCTGATCGGGCGCGGCAGCGACGCCGCGATCCGCCTCGACGACGACTACGTCTCCACGCGCCACGCCCGGATCGCGGCCTCCGGGGACCAGTGGTTCATCGAGGACCTCGGCTCCACCAACGGGACCTACCTGGGCTCGCAGCGGCTCACCCAGCCCACGACGCTCACCCTCGGCTCCCAGGTGCGGATCGGCAAGACCACCCTCGAGCTCAGGAAGTAGCCCGCGGTGACCTCGACTGAGCCCACCTTGCGCCTGCGCTATGCCGCCCTGTCCGACGTCGGACGGGTCCGCAAGGACAACCAGGACTCCGGCTTCGCCAGCGAGAACCTCCTCGTCGTCGCCGACGGCGTGGGCGGCGCGGCGCGGGGTGACGTGGCCTCGTCGACCGCCGTACAGATCATGCGCCGGCTCGACGCACCCGCGCCACCGGACCTGCTCGAGGCGCTCGCCGGCGCGATCCACCGCGCGCACGACCGGATCGCCGAGCTCGTCGACGAGGACCCCGCCCTCGAGGGCACGAGTACGACGGTCACCGCGGCGCTGTTCGACGGCCGCAAGGTCGGCATCGGCCACGTCGGCGACAGCCGCGGCTACCTGCTGCGCAGCGGCGAGCTCTCCCAGCTGACCAAGGACCACACGTTCGTCCAGGGCCTGATCGACGAGGGCCGGATCACCGAGGACGAGGCGCGCACGCACCCGCACCGCAACCTGATCCTCCGCGCGGTGGACGGCGTGCACGAGACCGACCCGGACCTGTTCACCCTCGACGTCGCCCCCGGCGACCGGCTGCTGCTGTGCAGCGACGGCTGCTCCGGCGTGCTCGACGACGCCCGGATCGCCGACATCCTCGGCACCGGCACCGTCGACTACGCAGCTGTGGAGCTGGTCCGTGCCTCGCTCGAGGCCGGCAGCTCCGACAACGTGACCTGCGTGGTCGCCGACGTGGTCGACGCCGACGCGCCGATGGACGCCGAGTCGATGGCCTCGAGCAGCACCGGCCCGATGCTGGTCGGCGCCGCGGCCGAGCAGCCGCGGAAGCCCGGCGCGGTCGCGAAGAGCTTCTTCCGGGGGCACCGCAGCGGCGACACCGGCGAGCTCGAGCCGGTGCCCGGCGAGGACGAGCCGGTCGACCCGGAGGAGCTGCGCTACGCCCCGCGACCGCCCCGCCGGTTCCTGTGGCTGCGCCGCGCCGCGCTGGTGCTCGCGCTGGTCGCGCTGCTCGCGCTCGCCGCGGCCGGTGCCTACTCCTGGAGCCAGGACCAGTACTACGTCGCCGCCCGCGGGGAGAACGTCGCGATCTACCAGGGCGTCCAGGCCGACCTGCCCGGGCTCAGCCTCTCGGAGCTGCACGAGACCTCCGACGTCACCTTGTCCTCGCTGCCGGACTACCACGCGGAGAAGGTCAAGGCCGGGATCAGCGCCAGCAGCCTGGCCGACGCCCGCAAGATCGTGGAGAACATCGGCGAGATGGCCCGGCCCTGCCCGACCCCCGAGCCGACCCCCACCCCGTCGCCGTCGCCGACGACGAAGGGCGGCAAGCGCACCGCGTCACCCACGCCCACCCCGACGCCGAGCCCCTCTCCGACCCTGGCTCCTCCGGACTGTGTCGAGGTGAGCCCCTGATGCCGAGCAACCCCCTCACCGGGTTCACCCATCGCCGTCGCCGCGGCGCGGAGCTGTTCCTGATCGTGCTGGCCCTGATCGTCGGGGTCGGCGCGTACGCCGCGGTGGGGCTCGGCGTGGAGGGCACGGTCCCGGCCGACATCATCGGCTACGGCGGCTGGCTGGCCCTGCTGATCGTCGCCAGCCACGTCGTGGTGCGGGTGGCGGCGCCGTACGCCGACCCGGTGCTGCTGCCGGTCGTCGCCGCGCTCAACGGGATCGGCCTGGCGATGATCTACCGGATCGACCTGGCCAAGCTCGCCGAGAACGAGGACGCCAACACCCTCGCCCGGACCCAGCTGGTGTGGATGACGATCGGTGTCCTCCTGTTCGTCGCGGTGCTCCTGCTGCTCCGCGACCACCGCCGGCTGCAGGCGTTCACCTACACCTCCGGCTTCGGCGCGATCGTGCTGCTGGTGATGCCGCTGCTTCCGGTGCTCGGCACCGAGATCCGCGGCGCCCGGATCTGGATCAACCTCGGCCCGCTGAGCTTCCAGCCCGGCGAGATCGCCAAGGTGCTCCTGGTCGTCTTCTTCGCCGGCTACCTCGTGCTGCACCGCGACGCCCTGGCTCTGGCCGGCCGCCGGGTGGTCGGCATCGACCTGCCGCGCGGCCGCGACCTCGGCCCGATCCTCACCATGTGGCTGGTCAGCCTGGGGATCCTGGTCCTCCAGCGCGACCTCGGCTCCTCGCTGCTGTTCTTCGGGCTGTTCCTGGTGATGCTCTACATCGCCACAGAGCGGCCGGGCTGGCTGGTCGTCGGCGGCTCGCTGTTCGCCGCCGGTGCCTACATGGCCTTCCTGCTGTTCCCGCACGTGCAGTCGCGGGTGAACTCCTGGCTCGACCCGTTCGACCCCGACCACAACGGCTACCAGATCGTCGAGGGGATGTACGGCATGGCCTGGGGCGGCCTGGTGGGGCGCGGTCTGGGCCAGGGCAACCCGATCCAGATCCCGATCGCGGAGTCGGACTTCATCTTCGCCGCGCTCGGCGAGGAGCTCGGGCTCACCGGCACGATGGCGATCATCCTGCTGTACGGCCTGATCGTGGAGCGCGGCCTGCGCACCGCGCTGGTGTGCCGCGACGGCTTCGGCAAGCTGATCGCCGCCGGGCTCGCGGTGGTGTTCGCGCTGCAGGTCTTCGTCGTGATCGGCGGCGTCACCAAGCTGATCCCGCTGACCGGACTCACGACGCCGTTCCTGTCCTACGGCGGCTCCTCGCTGGTCGCCAACTGGGCGATCATCGCGCTGCTGCTCCGGATCTCCGACCAGGCCAGGCGCCCGCTGCCGAGCCTGTCCGCGCCGATGGACGACGACGCGACCCAGGTGGTGCCGCTTCGATGAACAAGCCGATCCGGACCATGGCCATCTTCTGCATGGCGCTGTTCATGGCGCTGCTGGTGAACAGCACCTACCTGCAGTACCTCCAGGCCGACGAGCTGAACTCCCGCAACGGCAACAAGCGGGTCCGCGACGCGGAGTTCTCCCGGGAGCGCGGGGCGATCCTGGTCCGGGGAGCCTCGGTCGCGCAGAGCGTCCCCGTCGACGACGAGTTCGAGTTCCAGCGGCGCTATCCGCACCCGCTGAAGTACGCCCACCTGACCGGCTTCTACTCCTACATCTACGGCCGTAGCGGCGTCGAGCTCACCCAGAACGACATCCTCTCCGGCAACGACCCCCGGCTGTTCGTGAAGCGCGTGGTCGACATGTTCGGCAACACCCAGCCCAAGGGCGGCGACGTCAGCCTCACGATCAACCCCGACGCGCAGACGGCGGCGTACGACGGCCTCCGGGCGCTCGGCGGTGCCGACATCAAGGGCAGCGTCGTGGCGCTCGACCCCTCCACGGGGGCGATCCTGGCGATGGTGTCCTCGCCGACGTACGACCCCAACGAGCTCGCCTCCCACCGGCTCTCGGCCGTGCAGCAGGCCTACAAGCGGCTCGACGGCGCCGGCGACCGGCCGATGCTCAACCGCGGCATCCAGGAGGTGTTCCCACCGGGCTCGACCTTCAAGCTGGTCACCGCGGCTGCGGCCCTGTCCAGCGGGCAGTACACCCCCGAGTCGATGGTCCCCGGCGGCGCCACCCTCGACCTGCCGCAGACGACGACGAACCTGCCCAACGACAGCGGCACCGACTGCGGCGGCAACCGGGTCACCCTGACCCAGGCGCTCAACGTCTCCTGCAACGTCGCCTTCGGCTGGCTCGGCATGGAGCTCGGCGACGACGCGCTGCGGGAGCAGGCGGAGAAGTTCGGCTTCGGCGACACCTACCTCACCGACCTGCCGGGGCAGGCCGAGAGCCGGTTCCCCGCGGACCCGGACAAGCCGCAGACCGCCCTGTCGGCGATCGGCCAGTTCGACGTCGCGGCGACCCCGCTGCAGATGGCGATGGTGACCGCCGGGATCGCCAACGGCGGCACCGTGATGAAGCCCTACCTCGTCGACGAGGTCCGCTCCCCGGACCTCGACGTCCTCGACAAGGCCAGCCCCGAGCCGTACCGCAGCGCGGTGAGCTCCTCGGTGGCCCGCGACCTGACCCAGATGATGATCTCGGTGGTCGACACCGGCACCGGCACCACCGCGCAGATCCCGGGGATCAAGGTGGCCGGCAAGACCGGCACCGCGCAGACCTCGGCGGACCGCAACCCCTACGCCTGGTTCGTCTCGTTCGCACCGGCCGACGACCCGCAGGTCGCGGTGGCCGTGCTGATCGAGGACGCCGGCGTCGCCCGGGACGCGATCTCCGGCAGCGGACTGGCCGCCCCGATCGCCAAGCGGGTGATGGAGGCGGTGATCAAGCGGTGACCTCGCAGCCGAACGGCGAGCGCTACCAGCTGGTCCGCCGGATCGCCACGGGCGGCATGGGGGAGGTCTGGCTCGCCGAGGACACCGTCCTCGACCGCGAGGTCGCGGTGAAGGTCCTCAAGCAGGAGTTCGCCGACGACCCGGTCTTCCGGGCCCGGTTCGAGGCGGAGGCCCGACACGCCGCGTCGCTGCATCACCCCAACGTCGCCTCGGTCTTCGACTTCGGGCAGCTCGCCGACCGGGACGGCTCCGGGGTGACCCGGCCGTTCCTGGTGATGGAGCTGGTCCCCGGGGAGCCGCTCTCGGCGCTGCTCCGCGACGGCGCCCCGATGCCCACCGACAGAGCGGTCGCCGTGGTGACGCAGGCGGCCGACGCGATCGCGGCCGCGCACGCTCTCGGCATCGTTCACCGCGATGTGAAGCCGGGCAACCTGCTGGTCACGCCGGACGGCACGGTGAAGATCACCGACTTCGGGATCGCCCGGGCCGCGGACGGCGCCTCGGTGACCCAGACCGGGCAGATCCTGGGCACCCCGCACTACATCTCTCCCGAGCAGGCCGAGGGCCACAGCGCCACCGAGGCCAGCGACGTCTACGCGCTCGGGGTCGTGCTCTACGAGTGCCTCGCCGGGCGGCGGCCCTTCGAGCGCGACACCCCGATCCAGATCGCGCTCGCCCACGTTCGCGACGAGGTCCCACCGCTGGACGAAGACGTTCCCGTCTGGTTGCGGGCGGTGGTGGCCCGGGCACTCGCGAAGGACCCGGCGGACCGGTTCGCCGGCGCCGGTGCGTTCGCAGCCGCCTTGCGCGACGGTCAGGCAGTGCCCGACCCCGACGCCACCCAGCTGATCACCCCGGTGGGGATGTCCGTGCCCGGCGGCCGGGACGAGCCCCGGTCCCGGCGTACGGCGCCGCCCTGGTGGCCCTGGGCCGCCGCCGCGGCCGCGGTGCTCATGGTCGTGCTGACCACCGCCTCCTTCGCGGGCGGCGACGCGCCGGCCACGTCGGCCAGCGCCACCGAGGAGAGCGCCGGCCCCGAGCCGGTCGCCGACGAGCGGGTCCGGGTGCGGGAGGCTGCCTACCTCGGGCAGCACTTCAAGGACGTCAGGCAAGACCTCGAGGGCCTGGGTCTGAAGGTCCGCGAGGAGAAGGTCGCCGCGACCTCGCCCGAGCAGGCCAAGGACACCGTCGCGCGGGTGCGCCCCCGCGGCCTGGTCGACCCCGGTACGACGGTCACGGTCTCGGTGTTCGAGGAGTACGTCCCGCCGCCGTCCGACGACGAGGACGACGAGGACGACGAGGACGACCACGCGAAACCTGACCGGGGGAAGCCGGAGAAGCCGGACAAGCCGGCGAAGAAGGCGAAGAAACCCAAGGGCAAGGCGAAGGGCAAGGACTGATGAGCACCGGAGCAGAACCCCACCGGATCGGTGGCCGCTACGAGCTCGGTGAGATGCTCGGCCGCGGCGGGATGGCCGAGGTCCGCAAGGGCAACGACGTCCGCCTCGGCCGGATCGTGGCGGTCAAGCGGCTGCGCACCGATCTCGCCGCCGACCCCACCTTCCAGGCCCGCTTCCGCCGCGAGGCACAGTCCGCGGCGTCGCTGAACCATCCGGCAATCGTCGCGGTCTACGACACCGGCGAGGAGATGTCGACCGACGGCACCGACGTGCCGCAGCCCTACATCGTGATGGAGTACGTCGCCGGCCGCACCCTGCGCGAGATCCTGCGCGAAGGCCGCAAGATCCTCCCCGAGCGCGCGCTCGAGATCACCTCGGGCGTGCTGTCGGCCCTCGACTACAGCCACCGCGCGGGGATCGTGCACCGCGACATCAAGCCCGCCAACGTCATGCTCACCCCGTCGGGCGACGTGAAGGTGATGGACTTCGGGATCGCCCGGGCCGTCGCCGACGCCTCGTCGGCGATGACGCAGACCGCGGCCGTCGTGGGAACCGCGCAGTACCTCTCGCCCGAGCAGGCCCGCGGCGAGACCGTCGACTCCCGCAGCGACGTCTACTCCGCGGGTTGCCTGCTCTACGAGCTGCTCACCGGCCGGCCGCCGTTCGTGGGCGAGAGCCCGGTGTCGGTGGCCTACCAGCACGTCCGCGAGCCTGCCGCGCCGCCGTCGTCGATCGACCCCGACCTCCCGCCGGAGATCGACGCGATCGTGATGAAGGCGCTCGCCAAGCCGGTCGAGGACCGCTACCAGAGCGCCGCGGCGATGCGCGCGGACATCGAGCGGTACCTGGCCGGCAAGCCCGTGGTGGCGCCCGTCGTACCCGCGACCGCCGCGGCGACAGGGGTGCTCCCGCAGGACCAGGCCACCGAGTCCACCTCGATCTTCGCGGGCGGCACGCTGCCCGAGGCCGAGGAGAAGAAGAAGCGCTGGCCGTTGGTCGCGCTCGTGGTCGGCGTGCTCGCGCTGCTGGTGGGCGGGGCGATCCTCGGCTCGTCGCTGTTCAGCTCCGCGCCCGACGAGAAGTCCGTCCCGCGGCTGCTGAACATGACCCCGGCCCAGGCCGAGCGTGCGCTCGAGGAGGCCGGGCTGGTGCTCGGCGACGTCGAGGAGCAGGCCTCGGAAGACGTCCCGCGGAACCGGGTGATCTCCCAGGACCCCGAGCCCGGCGACTTCCTGGAGGAGGGCGGCGCGGTCGACATCATGGTCTCCAGCGGCAAGCCCGAGGTGGTCGTCCCCGACGTGCTCGACGCGGACAAGGAGGATGCCCGGGCCGAGCTCGAGGACGCCGGGCTCCGGGTGAAGATGGTGCGCCGCGACTCCGACGAGGAGGAGGGCACGGTCATCGACCAGGACCCGCGGCCGGCGGCCACCGTGCCGGTCGACACGCTGGTCACCGTCTACTGGTCCGACGGGCCCGAGGAGGTGCCCAGCGTCGTCGGCATGCCGGAGGACCGGGCGGTGAAGACGCTGGAGGACGCAGGCTTCACCGTCGACGTGGAGCTCGACTCCGAGACCCGCGCCGAGAAGGGGATCGTGCTGGAGCAGGACCCGCCCGCCGGCAGCGAGCTCGAGAACGGCGCGACGGTCACGATCGTGGTCTCCGACTACGAGGAGCCGACCCCCACGCCGACCCCGACCCCGACCCCGACCCCGACCGAGACACCCACGCCGACCGAGACACCGTCGGCCACGGAGTCGCCGACGGTGGGGATCGGTCCGTCCGACGAGAGCAACCCCTGACCCGGGGTCACAGGTCGCTGTCGGTGTCGGCCTCGACCTCGCCCGCGGGCCGGGCGTAGTCGAGGTCGAGCGGGCCGTCGTAGGCCGGCACCGTCACGTCGCTGTGCGGCAGCACGTCCCAGCCGAGCCCGTAGGCCTCGACGTAGTCGAGGTAGATGTCGATGTAGGGGCTCTCGTTGATCGAGGTGAGCATCGCCGCCGGGTCACCGATCGCCGTGATCACGTACGGCGGGGCGTACGGCACGCCGTGCAGCACGACCGTGCTGCCCACGCACTTGATGCCGGTGGTGGACACCACCCGCTGTCCCTGGACGGTCATCGCCTCGGCGCCGCCGGCCCACATCGCGTTGACCACGGCCTGGATGTCCTGCTGGTGCACGATCAGCAGGTTCGGGTCGAGCCCGGAGCCGACGATGCTGTCGCTCGAGGCGTCGTCGAGCGTGACGGTCAGACCGGGCCCGGACATCGCGGCCAGCCCGGCGGGCACCTCGAACTCGGCGGCCCGCTTGTGCGCCGCGCTGACCCCGGTGTCGGCGCGCCGCGCGCTGAGCCGCTCCACCTCGGCCTCGATGGCGTTGCGCTCCGCGCGCAGCTCGTCGACCTCCTCGGTCGCCTGGGCGACGACGCTGGACAGGTCGCCGTAGCGGCCGGCGCGCAGGTCGGTGCCGTCGGAGCTCACCGCACTGGTCACGAACAGCACACCGGCGACGCCGAACACGCCCGGCACCAGGAGCCGCCAGCCCAGCCCGCGGTTGCGATAGGTGCTCAGCCGGATGGCCCGGGCCGCGGCGATCCGGCGGCTCCACGTGTCGCGGACCAGCCGGGCGGGGCCGCGCGAACGCGGGGCTTCGGTCATCGCAGGCTCTTCGAGGGTCGGGGCGCGTCGAGTGCGCTTTCGTGGAGCGGACTGTGCCCGACTACGCTATCGGACGTCCCAAGCAGCCAGCCCTCGTGAGTACCAAGGAGTTCCAGGTGACCGACTCGAACCGCAACAAGGCCCGCCGCGGCGCAGGCACCGCCGGTTCCACCGCTCCCCGGTCGCTCGCTGCGGACCAGGGCGCCTCGATCTCCGTCGTGCGCACGGTCCTCGCGGCGCTGGTCACCGCGCTGGGGATCGCCTGGATGGCGGTCTACATCAACGTCGCCCAGGACGGCGAGCAGCTGACCTGGATGGGCGACCTGGCCCGCTGGAACTTCGTGATCGGCTTCGGCCTGCTCTTCATCGGACTGGCGCTGTTCGCCAACCCCGGCACCCCGCTGGGTCGCGGCCGCGGCGTCGTGGTCGGGATGCTCGGCTGCTTCCTGATCGGCCTGGTGTGGATCGTCGTCTACTACATGGCCGGCACGCCCACCAGCATCCCGGTGATCCGCAACCTCGAGGCCTACAACCTCGTGGTCGGGATCGGCTTCATGGCGGTCGGGTTCGTGTACGCGACCCGCTGGGAGTGAGCGTCGTACGACGCGCACAGCACGGCTAATCACACCGATGTGATTCATCCACAGGGGTTATCCCCAGTGTGGAAAAGCAGTGCCCCAGGGTGCTCGGACACAGGCGTGCACCCCGCGTTCTACCCGGCGCGTGAACGCGTGAAACCCCCCGAACAGGGGAGATGGGGCAAGCGCTCGGGCTCAGGTGAGGACGAGGGTCCGCGCCACGACCGCGGCCAGCACGGCCACGGCGAGCAGGGCGAGCCCGAGGCCCTGCCACGAGGAGCGGCGGCGGCGCGGGCTGTAGACGAGCACGAGCGCGACCAGCACGCCGCCGACGAAACCGCCGAGGTGGCCCTGCCAGGAGATCAGCCCGCGGCCGAAGACGGTGATCATCACGTTGAGGCCAAGCCACAGCAGGATCTGGCTGTAGTCGGCCCGGACCTTGATCGCGACGACGAGCAGCGCACCCATCAGGCCGAAGATCGCTCCGGAGGCCCCGACGGTGGGGGTGTACTCCGGGGAGAGCCAGTAGACGAACGCGCTTCCGGTGAGCCCGGAGAGGAAGTAGAGCACGAGGAAGCGGAGCCGCCCCACGGCCGCCTCCAGCTGCGGCCCGAGGAACCACAACGCCAGCATGTTGAAGCCGACGTGCATGAGGTCGACGTGGGTGAACATCGTGGTGACCAGCTGCCACCAGGCCCCGTCGGCGACGCCCTCGACGAACCGGACGGTGCCGTCGGGGTAGAGGACCGGCCGGCCCAGGGCAAGCAGCGCGAGCCGGTCCACCCAGACGCTGGTCGCGCCGCCGGTGGCGGTGATCAGCAGCCAGACGGCGAGGTTGATCCCGATCAGGACCTGTGAGGTGAGCGCGGGGTTCTCCGAGCGGCGACCGCCGTACGGCCCCCGCCCGGCCCGCGTCGCCCGGGCACCCTCCTGCACGCACGTGGGGCACTGGAAACCCACCGCCGCCGGGTGCATGCAGTCCGGGCAGATCGGACGCTCGCACCGCTGGCAGCGGATGTGGGTCTCCCGGTCGGGGTGCCGGTAGCAGTACGGGGTCGTCCCCGTGCTCATCGCAGGTTCGTCGATCACAGGACTGGTGCCGGTCGGGGCAGGGTCAGCGACGCTCGACCTGAACCGACTCGATGACCACCGGGTCGGCCGGACGGTCGCCGGGGCCGGTCTTGGTGGTGGCGATCGCGTCGACGACGGCCTGGCTCTCGGCGTCCTCGACCTCACCGAAGATCGTGTGGCGGTTGTTCAGCCACGGGGTCTCGCCGACGGTGATGAAGAACTGCGAGCCGTTGGTGCCCGGCCCGGCGTTGGCCATCGCCAGCAGGTAGGGCTTGTTGAACGACAGCTCGGGGTGGAACTCGTCCTTGAAGGTGTAGCCCGGGCCACCGGTGCCGGTGCCGAGCGGGCAGCCGCCCTGGATCATGAAGCCGTCGATCACCCGGTGGAAGCCGAGGCCGTCGTAGAAGCGGCCGGTCTTCTTCTCACCGGTCTCGGGGTCGGTGTACTCCTGGGTGCCCTCGGCGAGGCCGACGAAGTTGGCGACCGTCTTCGGTGCGTGGTTGGGGAACAGGTGGACGACGATGTCGCCCTTGTTGGTCTTCAGGGTCGCCCAGAGGTCCTCGGCCATCGAAGTCGCCTTTCGTCGGTGGTCGGACCGGGGTGCCGGCCCGTGTGCGCATCGATCCTCCCACGGTGGCCAAGGCGCGTCGTACGGCGGTCCGACGGTGCCTGGCCCAGGGTTTGATTCACATCACCTACACGGCATGATCGGGGCAGTAGCGGGCATCAACTCGTTCGAAGACCACGAAGAGAGGACACCTCGACGATGCGGAAGTCGAAGTCGAAGACGCACACGATGCGTGACCAGGCCGAGGAGGTCATGGAACGTCTCGCCCCCCACGTGGAGAGCGCCCGCGAGAAGGCCGCCCCCGTGCTCGCCGACGCGAAGCTCCGCGCCGCCGAGGCGCGGGAGAAGGCGGCGCCCTACGTCGCCGAGGCGAAGGAGCGCACGACCCCCGTGGTCGAGGGTGCCCGCACCAAGTTCACCACCGAGGTGCTCCCGGTGATCACCGCTGCCGTCGCCGCGGCGACGGAGGCCACCGAGGAGGCCCGTGAGGAGGCGAAGAAGCGCGGTGCCGCGACCGCTGCCGCCCTCAAGGGTGAGGTCGAGGCGCCGAAGAAGTCGCACAAGTTGCGCACCTTCTTCCTGCTGCTCGGCCTGAGCGGTGTCGTCGCGTTCATCGCCAAGAAGATGTCGGACCGCGAGGCGACCACCGCCTGGCAGTCGTCGTACACCCCGTCCCCCTCGGGCGAGCGCAGCTCGTCCGGCACCACGGGCAGCCCGCACGCCACCCCGTCGTACTCCGCCCCGGGCGTCGCCGCGACGGCGGACATGGACGACACCCCGATGGGCACCGCCGCGGCCGCTGCCGCCGCGGCGGCCCGCGACGAGGCCGGCGCCGGTCCCGACGAGGCGGCCGC
>JBMOMG010000148.1:0-16775 GCA_049323155.1 Actinomycetota bacterium
CCGTGGCCGCCTGGGGCCTCGCCGTGCTCGCGACCGTGCTCCTGGTCAGCGGTCGGCCACCGGTGAACGACGGTCTCTGGTTCTTCCTCGTCGACGTGACCGTCGCCTGCGTGTACGGCACGGTCGGCTCTCTGATCCTGGCGCGTCGACGTCATCCGGTTGCCTGGATCCTCGCGGTGGCAGCGCTGGGCGGCGGCTTGGCCGCACTGGGCTTCGGCGCCGGGATGGCCGCCGGCCGCCACCCCGGCCTGGCGTTCGCGGAGCCGCTGGCCCCGCTGCAGGGCATCGCCTGGGTCCCCGGCACCCTGTCGCTGTTCCTCGTGGTCCCGTGGCTGGTCCGCAACCACCGGCTCGGTGCCGCCGTCTGGGGCGCAGTCGCCGGGGCGGCGATCACGGTGGCGGTGACTGCGATGCGCATCTTCCTCCCCTCCGCCCAGGGGGTGTGGCTGTTCGCCGCCGCGGTGACGGTCGGCCTTGCCGCAGCGGCCGAGGCGGAGTGGCGGCACCGGCGCGGTCCGGCCGCGGAGCGCAACGGGCTCGGCTGGCTGGCCCTGGGTACGTCGATCCTGGCGATCTCGTTCATCCCGCTCGCGCTGCCGTGGGGGATGCTGCCGCTGCCGATCTGGACCACGCCGGCGCTCCACCTCGCCTCGCAGGCGGTGTTCCCGGCGGCCGTGCTGGTCGCGGTGCTCCGCGGACGGATGTGGGGCCTGGACCTGCTGGTCAGCCGCGCGGTCGTGGCCGGGCTGCTCACCGTCCTGCTCGTCGGGCTGTACCTGGGTGTCACACTCGCGCTGACCCGGGTGCTCCCCGGCGAGGGCACTGCCCACCTCGTGGCCGCAGGCGCGGTCGCGGTCGCGGTGCAGCCGGCCCGGTTGCGCCTCCAACGGCACGTGCACCGCCTGGTCCACGGCTCGGCGGCCGACCCGGCCCAGGTCGTGCGCCGGCTGGGCTCGCAGCTGGGTGCCGCGGGAACCGCGGAGGAGCTGCTGCTCGGCCTGGCCCAGGACATCGGCAGCGCGATGCGCCTCCGCTCCGTGGCTGTGGTCCCCGACGGGTTGCCGGCCCTCACCTGGGGCGAGCCCGGGCCGGCGCCGACCGTCGTACAGCTGCTCCACCGGGGGCTGCCGGTCGGCAGGCTCGAGGCCACCCTGCCGCCCGGCGAGCGTCTCGACCCCCGCGGCGAGCAGACCCTGCGCGACCTCGCGGCCGTCGTCGCGACCGCCGTTGCCGTGGCCCGCGCAGCCCACGACGTGGAGGCGGCTCGCGCGCGGCTGGCCAGCGCCCGGCTGGAGGAACGGCGGGTGATCCGCCGGGAGATCCACGACGGGCTCGGACCCTCGCTGGCCGGGCTGCGCCTCGGCCTCCAAGGGGCCCGGAACCTGCTCGAGTCCGATCCGGCGGCCGCGGCCGAGCTCCTCACCGCGCTGCAGACCGAGCTCGACCAGCGGGTCGCCGACGTCCGGTCGCTCTCGCACAGCCTGCTGCCCCCGGTGCTCGACGAGCTCGGGCTCGGCGCCGCACTGCAGGAGCTGCGCGCCCGCCACGCCGAGGACGGCCTTCTGGTGGATCTGCGGATCGGCCGGTTGGAGGGGCTCGGACAGCAGGTCGCGGCGGCGGCGTACGGCATCCTCAGCGAGGCACTCACCAACGTCGCCCGGCACAGTGCCGCCACGCGGTGCCTGGTGACGGCAGGGGTCAGCGATGCCCGGCTGCTCGTCGCGGTCGAGGACGACGGCGTCGGGATGGCAGCCGACGCACGGGCCGGGGTCGGCAGCAGGTCGATGCGGGAGCGGGCCGAGGAGCAGGGCGGGGAGCTGCACGTGGAGCCGGGTGACCGTGGCGGTACCCGGGTGCGTGCGCTGCTGCCGCTGCCGGTGGGTGTCCATGACTGAGGCCGTCCGGGTCGCGATCGTCGACGACCATCCGGTGTTCCGGCTCGGCATGGCCGCCCTGCTGGCCTCGCTGCCCGGCATCGAGGTGGTGGGCCAGGCGGCGTCGCAGCAAGAGGCGCTCGCACTCGCCTGTGACACCGTCGACGTGGTGCTGATGGACCTGCACCTCGGCGAGGACTCCGGCATCGAGACCACCCGCGAACTGGTCCGCCGGCGCCCGGAGCTGAAGGTCCTGGTGATCACGATGCGCGAGGACGACGAGTCGGTGGTCGCCTCGGTGCGTGCGGGGGCCCGCGGCTACCTGCTCAAGGGCGCCTCGCCCGAGGAGGTCGAGCGCGCCGTGCGAGCGGTGGCCAACGGCGAGATGATCCTGGGTCCCAAGGTGGCCGCCCGGGCGATGTCGGTGCTGGTGGCCGGACGGACGGCGGTGCGGCTGCCGTTCCCCGAGCTGACCGACCGGGAGCGCGAGGTGCTCGATCTGGTCGCCCGCGGGTTCGACAACACCACCATCTCGCGGCGTCTGGTGCTCAGTCCCAAGACCGTGCGCAACCACGTCGCGAACGTGCTCGCCAAGATCGGCGCACCCGACCGGTCCGCCGCGATCATCCGGGCCCGGGACGAGGGGCTCGGCGGCGACTGACCGGTCCGGGCTCGCGCTCAGCGCTCCTCGAGGACCGCCCTGAGGAAGGTCCGGGTGCGCTGGTGGTCGGGGTCGTTGAAGATCTTCTCCGGCGACCCCTCCTCGACGATCACGCCGCGGTCGAACATCATCACCCGGTCCGACACGTCACGGGCGAAGTGCATCTCGTGGGTGACGATCAGCATCGTGATGTCGGTGGTCTGCGCGATGTCGCGGAGCACGTTGAGCACGTCGACGACCAGTTCCGGGTCCAGCGCGGAGGTGACCTCGTCGAGCAGCAGGATGTCGGGTTCCATCGCGAGCGCCCGCGCGATCGCGACACGCTGCTGCTGACCACCGGACAGCTTCGTCGGGTGGGCATCGACGAAGTCACTCATCCCGACCTTGGCGAGCAGCTCCTCGCCACGCGTCCGCGCCTCGTCCTTGCTCAACCCCAGGACGGAGACCGGCGCCTCCATGATGTTCTCGATCACCGTCATGTTCGGGAACAGGTTGAACTGCTGGAAGACCATGCCGATCCGCTTGCGCTTGTCACGCAGGTAACCGTCCGAGGCGGGCACGAGCCTGCCGCCCTTGTCCTCGTGGCTGAGCGGCTCCCCGTGCACCCAGATCACCCCGTCGGTGACCTTCTCCAGGGTCATCACCAGCCGCAGGATCGTGGTCTTGCCCGACCCCGACGGCCCGATGAGCGTCACGCGCTCGCCCGGGGCGACCGAGAAGTTCATGCCGTCGAGGACGGTGAGGTCCCCGAACCGCTTGACCACGTTCTCGAAACGGATGATCGGCTCGGCGCCGGCTGTGGGTGTGCTGTCAGTGGGCAAGGCGGTTCTCCAGCTTTCGCATCAGGACGGACGTGGGGTAGCTCGCCGCGAGGAAGATCAGACCGGCGATGGTGATCGGCTCGATGAAGCGGAAGCTCTGAGAGCCGACCTGGTTGGCCACCGTCACCATCTCGGCCACGCCGATCACGATCAGGAACGGCGTCTCCTTGAACAGGGCGATCGCCTGGTTGCCGATCGACGGCAGGATCCGGCGGACCACCTGCGGGAGGATCACCGCCTGCCAGACCCGCCGGCGCGGCAGCGAGAGCGCCGTGCACGCCTCCCACTGGCCCTTGGGGATCGCGTCGATGCCGGCCCGGTAGACCTCGGACATGTACGCCGCGTAGTGCAGCCCGAGGACGGCGATGCCCGTGACCAGGGCGCTCGGTCGCAGACCGATCGCGGGCATGCCGAAGTACACGAAGAACAGCTGGATCGGGATCGGCGTGCTGCGCACGAACTCCACGAAGCCGTACGACGGCCACGCGACCGCCTTGAGGTGCGACCGGCGCCCGAGCGCCAGCGCGAGACCGACGACCAGCGCGACCGCAGTCGCCGCGACGGTGATGCCGAGGGTGTACTTGACGAAGGCCTCCAGCAGCCGCGGCAGGACCTCCCAGGCGAACTCCCAGCTCCAGCGTGAACGCTCGTTCATGCCGTGCCTCCCGCCGGGACCGCCTGGACCGTCACGGCCTTGGGTCCACGACCGACCCTGGCGGCGGCGCGGTTCTCCACCCACCGGGTCACCGCCGCGAGCAGCTGGGCAAGCACGAAGTACACGACCAGCGCGAGACCGAAGGCAGTCACGCTGCCGAGGTCGAAGCGCGCCCGCTGCACCTGCTGGGTGAGCTCGGTGATCGAGATCATGAACAGCAGCGAGGAGCTCTTGAGGATCTGGATCCACAGGTTGCCGAACGGCGGGATCATCTCCGGGAGCGCCTGCGGCAGGATCACCCGGCGCATCCGCCGCCACCGGCCGAGGCTCAGTGCGGTGGTGGCCTCCCACTGCGCCTTCGGCACCGAGTCGATCGCTCCACGCACGACCTCGGAGCCGTAGGCCCCGAAGTTGAGCCCGAACGCCACCGTGGCGGCGACCATCGTCTCGAGCCGGAAGCCCAGCTGGGGCAGCACGAAGTAGATCCACAGCAGCTGGACCACCAGCGAGGTGCCACGGAAGAACTCCACGACCACGCGCGAGGTGGCGCGTACGACGACCGAGCCGGAGATCGACATGAAGCCGAGGGCGAAGGAGATCACCAGGGCCGCGAGCGCACCGATGACCGTGTACAGCAGGGTGACGCCGGCCCCCTCGAGGAGGAGGGGGCCGGCGTCGACGAGATCCGCGAGCACGGGCCGGTCAGCCCTTGCAGAGCTCTTCGGCGGTGAGGTCGGGGTCGGGCTTCTCGGCCTCGGTGAAGCCGTAGGGCTCCACCAGCTCCAGCCAGGTGCCGTCCTCGAGGATCTTCTTCAGCTCCTCGTTGAACGCCTCGCGCAGGTCGTCGTCGCCCTGCCGGAAGACCGCAGCCCCCGCACCGATCTGCTCGACGCCGTCCACGACGGGGATGAACGCCTCGGCGACCTCGACGCTGCTGTCGCTCTCGGCGAGCGCCCGCAGCGAGATGCTGGTCAGCGCGAACGCGTCCGCGCGACCGGACTTCACCGCGTCCAGGCCCGCCTGCTGGTCGGCCACGATCTGCAGCTGCTTGTCGGCGATGTCGTTGCCGCGCGCCTGCTCGACCTCGACCGCGCCGTTCATCACCGCGAGCTTGGCGCCGCTGTCGGCGACGGAGGCGTAGTCCGAGAGCCCCTTCGGGTTGCCCTTCGGCACGAGCAGCGCCGTGGTCGCGACGTACTCCGGGTTGGAGAAGTCGGCCTGCTCGCACCGCTCCGGAGTGATGAACATGCCGGCGGTGACCACGTCGACGCGCTCGGAGTTCAGCGCCGGGATGAGCGCGTTGAACTCGAACAGGTTCGGCTCGAGGGTCTCGATCCCGAGCTGCTCGAAGATGTAGCCGTGCACGGCGGGCGCCTCGCCGACCAGGTCACCCCCGTCCTGGAAGGCGTAGGGGCGCTCGTTGGCGAAGCCCACCTTGACCACGCCGTCGTCCTGGACCCGCTCCAGGGTGGTCCCGGCGTCCGTCGAGGCGCCGGTGCCCGGCTCGGTCTGGCTGCACGCTGCGAGGAGGCCGATGGAGGCGACGGCTCCGCCGAGGGCCAGTGCCCGGCGGGCCGGTCGAGAAGGATGCGTAGACACGTTTACCCCTTGTTCGTTGCTCGGAAGTCGGTCGACCGGGGACAGAGCAACGCTCAACGTGGATCGTGCATACGCCGAACGCGGCTCATCGCCGCAGTCGTTCGTGAGCGCTCGACGCTAGGCGGGGCGAAAATTGACAGTCAAACCAAATGCCTGGTTTGCCCGGGATCGTTACCAGGCCGTTGCGGGGTCGTCGCCAAGGTGTGTCCCCGGCGGCTCATCCTTTCGGCAGCGACAACGACTCGGTGAGCGAGCGCTGCAGCCGCTCCCAGTGCTTGGTCCACGCCTCCACCGGCGCCAGCGTCCGCTCCAGCACCTCGAGCTGGTGGTCGAGCGCGGCCAGCTCCGCCTGGAGTGCCTGGATGCTCAGCCGCTTGGCGTGCACCTCCTCGATGAGCACGCCGACCTCGGCGGTCAGCGGGGGCGCCTGTTCGGCGAGCTGGCGCAGCGAGGAGAGCATCCGGGTTACGGCGGATGGCACCGGTTCGGGCACGATCCCGAGCGCACCGCTGCCCACGTTGGACATCAGCTCGGCGACCGCACGAGTGCGGTCGAGGAAGACGTCGATGCTGGCCTGCAGCATCCCGTGCCGCTGGTCGCTGCTCTCCGCGGCTTTCGTCGTACGTCGCGCCATGGCTCGATCGTGCTCCCACCTCGGTCGAGGTGGCAGGGCCGGAGGTCCCTACGGCCCTGCGCTCAGTGCTTGGGCTCGAGCATCTCGCTCGGGTTGGTGAAGCTCCCGTCGCAGGACTCGTACACGTGGCCGCCACTGGCGCTCTCGTCGTGGAGGTCGCTGCGGGTGCATCGTGGGCCTGTCGGGTCGTCCCACATGTGGTGTGAGCAGTTCATGTGCCTTACCCCCTGAATTCGAGTGTTGCACCGCGGGCAAGGCGCCGCTCGGATTTTCCACAGGAAGGGCACGGGCGTGTCGGGCGGCAGATCCAGGCTCAGTCCCGGTCCTGCCAGGTGGTGATGCACACCTCGTTGCCCTCGGCATCGGCGAGCACCCAGAACGCCCTGGCCCGCGCGTCGCTCACCAGCACTCCCCCGGCGTCGAGCGCCGCCCGGATCCTCGCGTCGGCCTCGTCGTGCGGCACGGAGATGTCGAGGTGGATCCGGTTGCGCTGGGGGCGCGGCTCGTCCATCTGCTGGAACCACACGGCCGGCCCCTCGCGCAGCGGGTCGACCAGGGCATCGGTCGGTCCGTCGTACCCGGGCTCGTCGGTGTAGCCGAGCACCGCCTTCCAGAACGGCCGGATCCGCGCGATGTCGAGGGCGTCGACGGCGATCTCGAGGACCTGGACCGACCGCGCTCGACCACCGGGGGCGGTCTCGAGGCCGAGCTCGCGGAGCACGCCGGTGACCTCCTCCGCCAGCTCCACGTCGCGGCCGGTGACCGTCGCAGCGTCGGGCGTCTGCAGCGCCAGGTCGAGCCGGTCACCTCGGGGCGTGGGGGTGAGGTGGCCGGCACCGACCGGCCCGCACCGACGGACCACCGCGGCGAGCGCCTCGACCGCCTGCTCGAGGTCGGCGACCGCGACCGCCGCCCGGAGCGAGCCGAGGACGTACCTCCAGCCGAGGTGTTCCACGGCCCGCGACGCCTCGGTGCGGGTCAGTGGTCGCGCGGCCACGCCTCAGTCCTCGGTGAGCTCGCGGAGGAATGCTCGGCCGCGCTCGCTCGTCGGGTTGTCGAGCACCTGCTCCGGGCCGCCCTGCTCCGCGATCCCCCGGTCTGCCATCAGCACCACCCGGTCGGCAGCCCTGCGGGCGAACCGCATCTCGTGGGTGACCACCACCATCGTCATGCCGTCGTCGGCCAGGGACCGCATCACCTGCAGGACCTCGCCGACCAGCTCCGGGTCGAGCGCGGAGGTGGGCTCGTCGAACAGCATCACGTCCGGATCCATCGCGAGTGCTCGCGCGATGGCCACCCGCTGCTGTTGGCCTCCGGACAGGTTGTCGGGGTAGGCGTCCGCCTTCTCGGACAGCCCGACACGCTCGAGGAGCTGCAGTGCCTTGGCACGCGCTTCGTCACGGGAGCGACCGAGCACGTCCTGCTGAGCCATCGTGATGTTGTCGATGACCTTCATGTGCGGGAAGAGGTTGAAGGACTGGAACACCATCCCGATCCGGCTGCGGATGTGGTTGAGCTGCTTCTCCTCGTAGACCAGCTCCTCACCTGCGACCCGGATGCTGCCATCCTGGATCCGCTCGAGCCCGTTGATGCAGCGCAGCAGCGTGCTCTTGCCTGCTCCCGAGGGGCCGATCAGCACGACCACCTCGCCGGGCATCACGTCGAGGTCGACGTGGTCGAGGACGACGGTGTCACCGAAGCGCTTCACGATCCCGCGCATCTGGACCACCGGCTGGTCCGAGCTGCTCGGCCATCCCTGCGACTCTTGGATCTCGGTCACGCGGTCACCTCCGGTGTGCGCTGAGGCGGTACTCGAGCCGGTTCACCAGGAAGGTGAGGACCAGGACGATGGCCAGGTAGTAGGTCGACACGATCAGGTACATCGTGAGTGGTTCGTACGTCGACGCCGCGAGGTTGCGCGCGGTGAGGAACAGCTCCTTGTAGCCGATGAACGCGACGAGCGAGGAGTCCTTCACGGCGATGATGAACTGGCTGCCCAGCACCGGCAGGATCGCACGCAGTGCCAACGGCGCCCGCACCCGGCGCAGGGTCTTCACCCGTGACATGCCCAGCGAGCGAGACGCCTCGTTGAGACCGTCCGGCACGGACTGGAAGCCGGACCGGATGATCTCGGCGATGTAGGCCGAGTTGTGCACCGCCAGGGCGAGGGACCCTGCCCAGAACGCGTCCAGGAGCAGCACCTCGGAGATGCCGAAGTAGAGCACGAAGATCTGCGCGATCAGCGGCGTGCCGCGGATGACGCCGATGAAGCCGGTGGCCAGCCAGCGCAGGGCGGCCACCGAGCTCATCGACATCGCAGCGACCAGCGAGCCCAGCACCATCGCGATCACCAGCGCGGTGGCCGTCAGGCGCAGGGTGACGATGGTCGCCTCCCCGAAGAGCGGGGCGTACTCGGCGAAGTACTCGAAGAAGCCCATGGCCTAGGAGATGTCCTGCCCGAACCACTTCTCGCTGATCTCGGCGTAGGTGCCGTCGTCCTTGATCGCGGCGAGAGCGTCGTTGAGCTGCTCGACGAGCCCGGTGTTGCCCTCGTCGACCGCGAACGCCGGCTCCTCGGAGTAGAGCGGGTCGCCGCAGGCGCGCAGGTCACGACCGGCCTGGTCGATCTGGTACAGCCCCACCAGACGGTCGGTCATCGCCCCGTCGAGCCGTCCCGCGTCCACGTCCTCCAGCGCGGTGACGTCGGAGCTGAAGGTCCGGATCTCACCGGGCCAGTCCTCGTCGGCGAGGAACGACTCGTAGGTCGTCCCCGAGGCCACGCCCACAGTGGGCTCGTTCATCTGCGTGGGGTCCTCGCAGTCGCTGTCGTTGCGGACGAACATGGTGGCGCCGGAGGTGTAGTAGCTGTCGGTGAAGTCGACGGCCTTGTCCCGCTCCTCGGTCGGCGTCATCGAGGCGATCAGCACGTCGTACCGCTTGCTCTTCACGCCCTGGATCAGGGTGTCGAAGGCACCGGTCTGGGTCTTGAGATCGAGCCCCATCTCCTCGGCGATCGCCACCGCGATGTCGTAGTCGAAGCCGGTCAGCTCGTTGTTCTCGAAGTGGCTGAAGGGTCGGAACTCGCCACTCATCGCGACGACCATCTCACCGTCGTTGATGAGTCGGGCCCCGCCGTCGCCGGCCCCGTCCTCGCCTCCGCACGCTGCCAGGGTCAGCAACGCAGCGGCACCGAGCGCCGCGGCCGTGCGGATCCGGCCGGTCCGGGGAGTCCTGGGGGTCTTCGTGCGCTTCATCCTCTGCCTCCGTCAGGCGACCCGCGCGAGGTGGCGGGATCGTGTGATCGTGCTTCGGTCAGTGCCCGACGCTAACGCGCCGACTCTCTCCGATCGTCCCGTCGGCGCCCCGCAGAGCGCCTCGACGGGGGTCCCGGAACTCCTCCCGGGAGGCCCAGAAGCCTTGGTGGCAAGGCGTTCGCGCACCGGGAGGGGAAGTTATCGGATAGTTACGTGAGCCGGGGTCTCGTGGCGTGACAAACGGCCGGCTAGGCGCCGGGAGCGCAGCTGCTGGCTGCGCACCGAGTCCGGGCAGGCGCTCGGCGACTGTCTCGCCCCCGGGGCAGCGGCGAACGCCTTCGACGTGGAGTCCGAGCTCGAGGTCACCCCGGCGTCCACGAGCCGGCCGACGCCCTGAGTCAGATGGACAGGCAGGTTCGCCCGGAACGTCGACTGCTGAGCGTGCTGGCTGCGTGGGCGGGCTCGGTCTGCCTGTTCAGATGACGGGCGGAGCGTCGACGTCCTACTCCGCCACGACCTTGCGGTCGACGCGGATCGACTCGGTGCCCTGCTGGAAGAAGTGCCGGGCTCCGCGCTGGTAGCTGAGCTCGATGTGGGTGAGGTGCGCGACCCCGGGTCGAGTGGGGGTGATGGTCACGATCATGTAGTCGCTGGCGGGCTCCAGCCCGTAGCGGAACGCCGTTCCCGGTTCCACCGGCTCCAGCTCCTTGCAGAAGTTGGCCGGCTCGTGGACGGCGCCGATCCCCGGCTTCTCGCTCTCCTTGGGGTGGCAGATGAAGAAGGCCGCAGTCGCCTCCGCCGTGTTGCGCCCGAACACCGGCCTCGCATCGTCGATCGTGACGGTCTCGGGCTCACCGCCGATCTGCGGGAAGACCACCGTGCTCGACAACGCCGCCTTCGCCACCGGTCGCGGAGCCGCGACGATGGAGTCACCGAGGTCCCCGAAGACGGTCGGGTGGGTCCACCGCCAGAGGCCGAAGCCTGTCAGTGTCACGACCACGAGTGCGGCCACGGCCTGGCCGACCCGCGCCGGACGTGACCGGCCGGACCGCCGCGCCGGGGCTGGTTCGCTCACCGGCTCAAGGTAGCGGAACCGAGCGTTCCCGGCACCGCTCGATCCCCAGTCCCTCGGGGCAGGTCAGACGTTGAAGCGGAACTCCACGACGTCGCCGTCCTGCATGACGTAGTCCTTGCCCTCCATGCGCACCTTGCCGGCGGCCTTGGCGGCGTTCATGGACCCGGCCTCCACGAGGTCGTCGAAGGAGACGATCTCGGCCTTGATGAAGCCACGCTGGAAGTCGGTGTGGATCACGCCGGCGGCCTCGGGAGCCGTTGCCCCCTTGGGGATCGTCCAGGCCCGCGTCTCCTTGGGCCCTGCGGTGAGGTAGGTCTGCAGGCCGAGGGTGTCGAAGCCGACGCGGGCGAGCACGTCGAGCCCCGGCTCGTCGATGCCCATCTCGTGGAGCATCTCGCGGGCCTCGTCCTCGTCGCCGAGCTCGACCAGCTCGGCCTCGAACTTCGCGTCGAGGAAGATCGCCTCGGAGGGTGCGACCAGGTCGCGCATCTTCTGCTTGAGCTCCTCGTCGCCGAGCTCGTCGCTGTCGCAGTTGAAGACATAGATGTAGGGCTTGGCGGTGAGCAGGCTCAGCTCGCGCAGCAGGCTCTTGTCGATCGACGTGGCGATGACCGGCGTACCGGCCTCCAGCGCAGCCTTGGCCTCGCGGACCGCCTCGAGCACCGCCGCGGTCTCCTTCTTCAGCCGCGCCTCCTTCTCCAGCCGGGGCAGCGCCTTGTCGACCGTCTGCAGGTCGGCGAGCATCATCTCGGTCTGGATCGTGGAGATGTCGTTGGCGGGGTTCACCTCACCCTCGACGTGGGTCACGTCCTCGTCGCGGAAGACGCGCGTCACCTGGCAGATCGCCGACGACTCACGGATGTGCGAGAGGAACTTGTTGCCCAGGCCCTCGCCCTCCGAGGCGCCGCGCACGATGCCGGCGATGTCGACGAACTCGACGGTCGCGGGCAGGATCTTCGCCGAGCCGAAGATCTCGGCGAGCTTGGCGAGCCGCGCGTCGGGGACCCCCACCACACCGACGTTCGGCTCGATCGTGGCGAACGGGTAGTTCGCGGCGAGCACGTCGTTCTTGGTCAGGGCGTTGAAGAGGGTCGACTTGCCCGCGTTGGGGAGACCGACGATTCCGATGGTGAGAGCCACAGGGGGCCACTCTACGGCCGGGCGGGGGCGTCGTACGAATCGAGCCTGCGGCTCACCTAAGGTGGCCGCGTGCGGATCGCCACCTTCAACGTCAACTCCATCCGCTCCCGGATCGACCGGGTCGAGGCGCTGCTCGAGCGGCACCAGATCGACGTGCTCGCCATCCAGGAGACCAAGGCCCGCGACGACCAGTGGCCGATCATGGGGCTGGAGGCGATGGGCTACGAGGTGGCGACGCTCGGCTACGACCAGTGGAACGGCGTCGCGATCGCCAGCCGGGTCGGCCTGAGCGACGTACGCCACGGCTTCGAGGGCATGCCGCAGTGGGGCGAGCCGATGACCTCCGAGGCCCGCGCGCTCGGCGCCACGTGCGGCGGCGTGCAGGTCTGGTCGCTGTACGTCCCCAACGGTCGCAAGCTCGGCGACCCGCACCTGGACTACAAGCTGGCCTGGCTCGACGCCCTGCGTACGACGGCCGCCGGTTGGCTCGTCGACGACCCGACGGCGCAGATCGCGCTGACCGGCGACTGGAACATCGCGCCGTTCGACGAGGACGTGTTCGACATCAGCCGGTTCGCCAAGAGCACCCACGTCTCACCCCCGGAGCGCGCCGCGTTCCGCGCCTTCCTGGAGTGCGGGTACGCCGACCTGGTCCGCCCGTTCGCTCCAGGGCCGGACGTCTACACGTACTGGGACTACTACCGGCAGCGTTTCGAGCGCAACCGCGGCATGCGCATCGACTTCATCCTCGGCTCACCCGCACTCGCCGAGCGAGTCACGGGGGCGATGATCGACCGCGAGGAACGCGCCGGAGCAGGGGCCAGCGACCACGCGCCGGTGATCGTGGACATCGGCTGAACCTGTCGCACAGAATCCGTCGGTGCCCTCCGCCACGATGAGTGGCATGGAGATCACCACGATCGTCTCGCTGCTGCTGGTCCTGGCCGTCGGCATCGCCCTGGGAGCGGTGCTCGGGGTGCTGTGGGCACGCGCGAGCAACGGTGCGGCCGACGAGGGTGCCCGGCTCGCGATCGAGGCCCGCGCCGCCGACCAGGCACTGGTGAAGGAGGGGCTGGCGCGGCTGCACGACCAGATGCGCGACCTCGAGCAGCACCGGGTCTCCTGGCAGAGCCAGCTGCGCCAGCAGGTCGAGGACGTCCGTCACTCCACCGACACGCTGCGCCGCGAGACCGCGGCACTGTCCACGGCGCTGCGCAAGCCACAGGTCCGTGGCCGCTGGGGCGAGCTGCACCTGCGCCGCGCGGTGGAGCTGGCCGGGCTGGTGTCCCGCTGCGACTTCGCCGAGCAGGTGTCGGTGCGCGATGACAACGGCGTGCTGCGCCCCGACCTGGTGGTCCGGCTGGCCGGCGGCAAGAGCGTCGTGGTCGACGCGAAGGTCCCGCTCGACGCCTTCCTCGACGCGACCGGCGCCGACTCCGACGAGGAGCGCGACGCCCACCTGTCCCGGCACGCCCGCCAGCTCCGGCAGCACGTCGACACGCTGGGCGCCAAGGCCTACTGGCGCGCGCTGCCGGCGACCCCGGAGTTCGTCGTGCTCTTCGTGCCGGGCGAGTCCTTCCTGTCCGCGGCGCTCGAGGCCGAGCCGGAGCTCCTGGAGTACGCCGCCTCGCGCCACGTCGTACTCTCCACCCCCACGACGCTGATCGCCCTGCTCCGCACCGTCGCCTACGCCTGGACCCAGGAGGCGCTCGCCGACAAGGCCCGCGACATCCACTCCCTCGGGCGCGAGCTGCACGACCGGCTCGGCGTGATGGGTGGCCACCTCGACAAGCTCGGCCGGTCGCTGACCGCAGCGGTGACCAGCTACAACAAGGCAGTCGGGTCGCTCGAGACCCGTGTGTTGGTCTCTGCGCGGAAGTTCTCCGACCTCGACACCTCGGCCCCCGCCCTCGACCCACCCACGCCGGTCACCGAGGCGGTTCGGCCGCTGACCGCCGTGGAGCTGCTCGACGCCGTTGCAGTCGAACGTCCCGAGATCACCGCGGCGGAGTCCCCCGCTCAGGGCTCAGCGGGCGGCCCCGCGGCGGCGCGTCGCGAGCAATCGGCCTGACCACGCCCTAGCGTGGGGGCGTGAGCCACCTCAGCGCTCGACCTCGCCCGCAGCCTGCGCCCGAGCGCACGCTCTGGGAGGAGGGCCGCCTGCCCGGTGGCCAGGTCGCCGCGGTGGCGCTGGTCGCCGTTCTGTCGACGGCCGCGCTGAACCTTGCGCTGACCGGACGACTGTCCCTGTTCTTCGACCTGACCTTCGTGGTCGTGTGCCTGGTCACCGCGTTCGCCGTCCGTCCGCGCGACTTCTTCGTCGCGGGCGTCCTGCCTCCGCTGCTCATGCTGGCGACCGTGGTCTCGCTGGCGGTCCTGGCCCGCGGCGCGGTCGCCGAGGCGGTGGACAGCCTGACCCAGGCGGTGGTCTCGGGTCTGGCCCACCACGCCGGGGGGCTCGTCGCCGGCTACGCCTCGGCGCTGATCGTCCTGGCGCTGCGCCAGGTCGGCCCGCGTCACGCCGGAGCACACCAGGTCGGGCCGCGCAGGGTGGGCTCGCACCGGGTCCGCAGGCGCTGAGCCGCGCCGTCGCGGGAGGGCCTCAGGCGACGTCGCCCTCCAGCGCCTGGACGCGCCGGCTGTCGACCCACCGGAGCCGGCCGTGCACCGAGACCAGCGTCTGCCGGCCGCGGCGGGTGACTCGCTCACCGTGGGCACGGGCGACGAAGCTCCGGTTGCCGACCGTCACCAGGGCCGGGGCTCCCGACTGGGCGGTGGAGGTTGCACCGAGCCGCTCGGCTCGAGGTGCACCGAACTTGTTGACGGTCTCTGCGAACCGGACCGGGAAAGCCTGAACCGACATCGTGGGAGGGCCTGTCTTCAGTGGTGCGAGCGGCCACGCGTCTGGACCGCGGCGATAGATACCCACCCACGCGCCGGGTATGCACGGTCTCGAAAAGTTCGCTCCGCCGTCGGCGCGGCGGCCGCCGTCAGCGAGCGGCGTGCTCCGCGGCACGCATGTCGCGACGCAGCTCCGGCGGCAGCGCGAAGATCAGCGACTCCTCGGCGGTGTGCACCGCCTTGGCGTCGGGGTAGCCGCGCTCGGCCAGAAAGGCCAGCACCCCGTCGACCAGGTCGTCGGGCACCGACGCCCCGGAGGTCACGCTGACCGTCTCCACACCGTCGAGCCAGGCCTCGTCGATCTCGCTCGCGTCGTCGACCCGGTAGGCCGCCTTGGCGCCGGCCTCGAGCGCGACCTCGACCAGGCGCACCGAGTTCGACGAGTTGCCCGAGCCCACCACGATCACCAGGTCGGCGCTGTGCGAGATCTCCTTGATCGCCATCTGACGGTTCTGCGTGGCGTAGCAGATGTCGTCCGACGGCGGGTCGAGCAGCAGCGGGAACCGCGCGCGGATCGCGTCGACGATCTCCATCGTCTCGTCGACCGACAGCGTGGTCTGGGAGAGCCAGGCCACCTTCGCCGGGTCGCGCACCTCGATGTTCGCCACGTCGTCGGGGGTCTGCACGAGCTGGATGTGCTCGGGGGCCTCACCGGCGGTGCCCTCGACCTCCTCGTGCCCGGCATGGCCGATCAGCAGGATGTCGTAGTCGTCGGTGGCGAAGCGACGGGCCTCGTGGTGCACCTTGGTCACCAGCGGGCAGGTCGCGTCGATCGTCTTCAGCGCCCGCTCCTCCGCCTGCCGGTGCACCTCGGGAGAGACGCCGTGCGCGGAGAACACCACGGTCGCGCCGACCGGGACCTCGTCGAGCTCCTCGACGAACACCGCGCCGCGGGACTCGAGGTTCGCCACGACGTGCTTGTTGTGGACGATCTGCTTGCGCACGTAGACCGGTGCGCCGTACAGGTCCAGCGCCTTCTCGACCGTGATCACCGCCCGGTCGACGCCGGCGCAGTAGCCTCGCGGCGCCGCGAGCAGCACGGCGCGCTCGGCCTGTGCCGCATCGAGGACAGGCGGAATCCCCAGGTCCGAAGTGCTCATGGGCTCCATGGTAGGTGCTCTGCCCTATGGTTCCAGGCGTGGCCATGCAGACCTCCCTCGAGCACCCGGCTCCGGTCCGGCAGATCGCGAGCGCGATCTCGGGCTGGATCGACCGGCTCGGCGCGGTGTGGGTCGAGGGCCAGATCGCGCAGCTGAACCGTCGCCAGGGGATGAACACCGTGTTCCTCACCCTGCGCGACACGGTGGCCGACATCTCGATCCCGGTCACCTGCTCCCGGCAGGTCTTCGACTCGCTCAACCCGCCGGTCGTCGAGGGCGCCAGCGTGGTGGTCTTCGCCAAGCCGTCCTACTACCCCAACCGAGGCACCCTGAGCCTCTACGCCACCGACATCAGGATGGTCGGGCTCGGCGAGCTGCTCGCCCGGCTCGAGCGACGCCGCCAGCTGCTCGCCGCCGAGGGCCTGTTCGCCCGGGAGCTCAAGCGCGGTCTGCCGTTCCTGCCGCAGGTGATCGGGCTGGTCACCGGCGCCCAGTCCGCTGCGGAGCGCGACGTGCTGGAGAACGCCCGCCGCCGGTGGCCGGCGGTCCAGTTCAAGGTCCGGCACGCCTCGATGCAGGGCCCCAACGCCGCGCGCGAGGTGATCGACGCACTCGGCGCGCTCGACCGCGACCCCGACGTCGAGGTGATCATCATCGCCCGGGGCGGCGGCTCGGTGGAGGACCTCCTGCCGTTCTCCGACGAGGGCCTGATCCGGGCGGTCCACGCGGCGCGTACGACGGTCGTCTCGGCGATCGGCCACGAGCCGGACACCCCGCTGCTCGACCTGGTCGCCGACGTCCGCGCGTCCACGCCCACCGACGCGGCCAAGATGGTCGTCCCCGACGTCCGCGAGGAGATCGACCGGATCGTGCACCTGCGCGACCGGGGCCGCGCCGTGCTGACCGGCTGGCTGGACCGGCAGCAGCACCAGCTCGACGCCGTCCGGGCGCGGCCGAGCCTGGCCGACCCGCGCAGCGGCCTCGACCAGCGCGCCCTCGAGGTGCAGGAGCTGTGCGCCCGCACCCGCCGCACGCTGCACCACAAGCTCGACCGCGCCCAC
>JBMOMG010000149.1:0-16748 GCA_049323155.1 Actinomycetota bacterium
GGTCTGGCGGCTGCGTGGCGCGGTGCGGGGCCGGTTCGTGTACCGGTTCGCGTGGCAGCCGGCGATGGTGACCACCGGCCTGGCGGTCAGGGTCGATGCCCGCGAGTACCTGCCTAAGGTTCGGTCGGTGCGCTCGACCGGTGGGGTGGACCAGCTGCGGGTGCGGATGCTGCCGGGCAGACCATTGAGGACTGGGCCACCGCAGCACCACGGCTGGCGCAGACCTTCGACGCCCAGGAGTGCCGCGTCCGGTCCGTCGAGGGGTCGCGGCGCGAGCTGGTGTTGTGGTTCCTGGTCCACGAGCCGCTCACCCGCCTGGTCGACGCCCCTGCTGTTGGGGCTGGGGCGGTGGACCTGGCGGGGTTGCCGGTCGCGCGGCGTGAGGACGGCCTGACTTACCGGCTCCGGCTGCTGGGCACGCATTTGCTGGTCGTGGGTGCCACCGGGTCCGGGAAGGGGTCGGTGATCTGGTCCCTGGTCGCAGCCCTCGGCCCGGCGATCCGGGACCGGCTGGTGCAGGTGTGGGCGCTGGACCCAAAGGGCGGCATGGAACTCGCCGCCGGACAGGGACTGTTCGCCAGGTTCGTCTACGGCGACCCCGAGGTCGGCACCGCGTATGAGACCGACTTCGCCTGCGTCCTGGAAGAGGCTGTCGTGGTGATGCGCCGCCGGCAGGCCGCACTGCGCGGGATCGCGAGGCTGCACGAGCCCACGCCTGCGGAGCCGCTGATCGTGATCGTGGTCGACGAGCTGGCCTCACTGACCGCCTACGTCCAAGACCGCGACGCCAAGAAGCGGATCACCGCCGCCTTGTCGCTGCTGCTGTCCCAGGGCCGCGCGGTCGGGGTCACCGTGGTCGGCGCCGTGCAGGACCCCAGGAAAGAGATCCTGGGCGTGCGGGACCTGTTCCCCACGCGGATCGCGCTGCGGCTGTCCGAGGCCGACCAGGTGGGCCTCGTCCTCGGCTCTGGTGCGCGGGACCGGGGCGCTCGCTGCGACCAGATCCCCGAGTCCCTGCCCGGCGTGGGCTATGTCGGGATCGACGGGATCGCCGAACCGATCCGGGTCCGGTTTCCCTACATCACCGACGACGACATCTCCGCGATGGTCGACGCCTACACCCCCGCACCGGTGTCAGGGGCAGAACCGGCCACGGGGGTGCAGGCAGCATGAGCATCCCACCCACCGACTGGATGACCGACGCCCTGTGCGCTGCCCACGAGGACCTGGGCTGGCTGAACGATCCGCACCTGGTCGGGCTGGGGGAGGAGGCCACCATGGCCGTGGTCTGCTCCCGGTGCCCGGTCCTAGCCGACTGCGAGACCTACGTCGAGGCCGCGCGCATCACCGGCGGGTTCTGGGCCGGGCACCACCGCACCCCCGACGGTCCTCTCCTCCCGGCCACCGCACCGGCGGGTGATGCCGCATGAGCGCCGGCATGCCGGGTGGGTTGCCGTTCACCAACGACGACATCCGCGAGGTCGCCGCCCACCAAGGCGTCTGTGTCCGGCCGGTGCTGCGCAAGGTCACCGACCAGGCAACCGGCGAGGTCCACAAGCTGGTCATCCCCTGCGGCGCCACGCGGGAGTACCTGTGCCCGCCGTGTGCGAAGAAGGCCCAACGGCTGCGGATGCAGCAGTGCGCCGAAGGCTGGCACCTCGAGGAAGAAGTCCTCCCCGACGAGCCACCTGCTGGACCCGACGGGGAGGACCACGAGCACGGTAGCCACGACGACGACCCGGATGAAGAGGAGCGGACCTCGCGGCGGACCCGGTCCACCCGGCGCCGTTCGGAGATGGCCGACCTGCCCAAGGTCCCGGTCGAGCACCACACCGTGGGACGCGCGTTCACGACGCCGGACGGGAAGACCTACCGGCCCTCGATGTTCGTCACCCTCACCCTGCCGTCCTACGGGCGGATCATCACCCCGACGAAGGGCAAGACCGTGCCCGGTGCCGGGACACCGGTCGACCCGGGTTCGTATGACTACCGGCGTGCGGCGCTGGATGCGTTGCACTTCCCGCGGCTGTTCGACCGGTGGATGCAGAACCTGCGCCGGTGTGCGGGCTTCAAGGTGCAGTACTTCGCCGCCATCGAGGAACAGCGACGGCTGGCCCCGCATGCGCATGTCGCGATGCGTGGCGCGATCCCCCGGGCGGTGCTCCGGCAGGTCACCCGGGCCACCTACTACTCGCTGTGGTGGCCACCGCACGACCGGCCGGTCTACGTGCACCGCACCCCGGTCTGGGACCCCGAGACCGAGTGCTACCGCGACCCCGACACCGGGTTTCCGCTCCCCACCTGGGGCCAGGCGTTGGCCGAGCTCGACCACGACCACGCGGAGCCGGCGCACGTGATGCGGTTCGGTGCGCAGGTCGACATCAAGGGCGTCATCGCACCCTCGGAGGACGCCAACCGCACGATCCGGTACCTCACGAAGTACCTGACCAAGGCGGTCGCGGAGACCCACGCCGACCCCGACAACCCCGACTCGGCCTACGAGGCGCACATCGACCGGCTGCACGCCGAAGTGCTCTACCTGCCGTGCTCGGAGACGTGTGCGAACTGGCTCCGGTACGGCATCCAGCCCAAGGACCCCGGCCCCGGCTTGGCGCCCGGCATGTGCCCGTCGAAGGCGCATGACCGGGAGAACCTGGGGCTGGGCGGCCGCCGCGTCCAGGTCTCCCGGAACTGGTCAGGCAAGACCCTGGCTCAGCACAAGGCGGACCGGGCCGAGGTCGTCCGCCAGGTCCTCGAAGCGTCCGGGATCACACCTCCGGAGCGGGATCGCTGGTCCGCCGACATCCTCACCGACGGCGGTCGCCGCCGGTTCGTGTGGGAGGACATGCCCACCGACGACGCCGACTACATCGACGTCGTCACCGCCGCGATCGCCGAACAACAACGCTGGCGAGCCGAGTACCAGACCGCCCGCGAACGCTGGGACGCCACACGAGCCAGCCCATCCGGCCCTGTGGACACCCGTTCGGCAACTGACCGAACGACAGGACCACCCGCCGGACCGCACCGAGCAGCCTGACCCCGACCACAGCTTCCTCGTCCTCCCGACAACCAGCCGCACAAGGTCGCCTGACTGGCCGTCCAGGGTGAGCGAAGCGAATCACGCAGTGACACGAAGTGCCCTGGACGGGCAGACAGGCGACCTGACCCTCACCACTGGCGGGAGGACGAGGAACCCCGCCACCAAGACACGGGAGATTGCGATGGCCCTAGAGAAGATCCTGTTGACGCCCGAGGAGGCCGCTGAGGTCTTGGGCATCGGAAAGTGCACGGTCTACGACCTGATTCGGATGCGCTTGCTGCGCTCGGTGAAGATCGGTCGCTCTCGACGCATCCCGGTGGAGGCATGCCGGGAGATGGTGGCTCGGATGCTCGACGAGGAGTCGGTGGCGTGAGTAGGCGCGCCAACGGCGAGGGCACCATCTGGAAGAAGCCGGATGGTCGCTGGTGCGGTGCCGTCTACGCACAGACCACGAAGGGCACGCGGAAGCGCGTCTATGTCTACGGCAAGACCCGGACGGAGGCGCGCGAGAAGCTCACTGCACTGCAGCGGGACCTCGACCGCGGCGTCCGTGTGCCGACGGAGAACTGGACGGTCGAGGCGTACCTGACTCACTGGCTCGACACGGTGGTGAAGCCGCACAAGGCGCCGAAGACTCATCAGGGCTACGAGCTGGTCGTCCGTCGGCACATCCTTCCCACGCTGGGCCGCAAGCGGCTGAAGAGCCTGTCGGTGCCGGACGTCCGCAACCTGGTCGAGAAGTTGCAGGAGCAGGGGATGGGAACCCGGGGAGTGCAGCAGACCCATGCCGTGCTCCGAAACGCGCTGCAGAGCGCGATGCGTGACGAGCTGGTGGTCCGCAACGTCGCCAAGCTCGTCCAGGTGAAGACCCCGAGGTACGAGGTGGGGCGGGGGCTGAGTGTGGAGCAGGCCCGGACACTGCTGCGGCACACGAAGTCGGACCGGCTGCACGCGCTCTACGTCCTGGCGATCTACCTGGGGCTGAGACGCGGCGAGGTGCTGGCGCTGCGGTGGTCGGACGTCGACCTCGACCAGGAGTTCCTCCAGGTGACGCACACGCTGCAGCGGGTCGACGGGGAACTGCGGTTCCAGCCGCCGAAGACCCGCACGTCGAGGCGCACCGTTCCGCTGCCGCGTCCGTGCGTCGAGGCGATGAAGGCGCACAAGGTCGCCCAGGATAGGGAGCGACTGGCTGCGGGGCCGAAGTGGTGCGACGAGGACATGGTGTTCTCCACCACGATCGGGACGCCGATCGAGCCGGACAACCTCAGCCGCAGTTGGTACAGGGTGCGGACCGTGCTGGGTGAGCCGGCCCCGCGGTTCCACGACATGCGGCACACCTGCGTGAGTCTGCTCCTGGCCGAGGGTGCGCCGCCGCACGTCGTCCAGCAGATCGTCGGTCACAGCGCGATCGACGTGACGATGACGATCTATGCGCACGCGTCTCTCGATGAGAAGCGGACAGCCCTGCAGAGGCTCGGTGAGCGTCTCGCATGAGGCGGTTGCGGTCAGAAATGGCGGTCAGGCCGCCGGGGCAAAACGAAACCGCAGGCCCGGCACATTGCCTGACCTGCGGTTTCTGCTTGTGGGCAGGGGCGGGGTCGAACCGCCGACCTTCCACTTTTCAGGCGGACGCTCGTACCAACTGAGCTACCTGCCCAAGCAGGTCGCAACGATACAACAGTCGTACGTGCAACCGGGAATCGCCCCGGCGCTGCTCACGCCTCCTGGGGCGCAGGCCCGGTGCTGCCCCGCACGACGAGCTCGGTGGGCAGCACGGTCCGTTCGACCTCGGGCTGCTCACCCCGCTTGGCAGCGGTCATCACGGCGGCCAGCTTGGCGACGGCCTCCTCGGCCTTGGCGGCCAGGTCCTGGCGCACGGTCGACAGCGGTGGGTCGACGAGGCGCGACAGCGAGCTGTCGTCGTACCCGACCACGGAGAGGTCGCCCGGCACGGACAGTCCGAGGTCGCGCGCGGCGCGGACGGTCTCTGCGGCGAACGCGTCGGAGAAGCACAGGATCGCCGTGGGCCGCTCGGGCTGGTCGAGCAGTGCGCGGGCGCCGTCGTACGCCGCCTCGGGGGGACGGTAGGGGCTGAGCGCGACCGTGGGGGTGATGCCTGCGGGCTCGAGCACGGCCAGCCAGCCGGCGAGCCGCTCGGTGGCGGCGAACCCGCGCAGCTCGAGGTCCGCGAGGTCCGTCAGGCGTGACCCCTCGTCCTTGCCGAGGGTCAGCACGCCGATGCGGCGGTGGCCGAGGTCGAGCAGGTGCTGCGCGGCCGCGCGGGCGCCGACCCGGTCGTCGACGTTGACCGCCGCGAGCTCCGGCGCCGGTGGCTGGTCGACGCCGACCATCGGCAGGCCACGCTTGGTGAGCCAGGCCAGGTCGGGGGAGTCGGGGTCGCAGACGTAGACCAGGGCCCCGTCCACGGCGACGTCGCGCGCGGGGACCGACTCGGTGCCGGTGGCCGGGGTGAGCAGGGTGAGTGCGAGACCGCGGGCGGCCAGGGCGTCGGCGACCGCGGCGAGGAAGGCGGTCGCGACGTCGTCCCGGAACGCGTCGCTGAGCCGGTCGGTCAGGAGTACGCCGACCGCGCCGACGCTGCCCTTGGCGAGTGCTCGTGCCGCCGGGTCGGGCCCGACGTAGCCGAGCTCCTCGGCCGCGGCGAGGATCCGCTCGCGCAGCTCGGCGGAGAGCTGGTCGGGACGGGAGAAGGCGTTGGAGACGGTCATCCGGCTGACGCCGGTGCGGTCGGCGATCGACTGCAGCGTTACCCGACCCATGTCACCTGCCCGTCGCACCCGGTTGGCCGGCAGGGCGCTAGCGCGCTCCTGCACTGCAGGCGACATTACCGCGCTCGGTGGGTTCGACCCGGGCTGCCAGTGCGTGCAGGCCGCGCGCGAGCGAGGTCCGAGCTCGGCTCGAGGCGGCCGCCCGCGCCGGACGGCGGTCGGGCACGACGGGGCTGTGTGGCTGGGCGCTGGTCACCTCGGCGCGCATGGCCTTCAGTGCGAGCAGGCCGGTGAGTGGCTCGTGCATGGCGGTTCCCTTCAGAGGTTCTTGACCGGTACAGTACTCGCGCGCTCTTTATCGGTCAAGAAGAAATGGCTACCGTGAGCGGCATGACCGTTGCCGACGAACCAGCCCGCCCCGTCCGCCAGCTGCGGCTGGTGGTGGAGGCCGAGGACTATGACGAGGCCCTGCGCTTCTACCGCGACGTGCTCGGCCTGCCCGAGCAGCTGGCGTTCCAGGGAGAGGGCGACGCGAGGGTGGCGATCGTCGACGCCGGCCGCCCGATGCTCGAGATCGCCAACCCCGCACAGCGCCCGGATGATCGACGAGGTCGAGGTCGGCCGTGACGTCGCGCCGAGGCTGCGGGTGGCGTTCGAGGTCGATGATGCCGACCGCCGTACGACGGCACTGGTGGACGCCGGAGCAGAGCTCGTCGCCCCGCCGACCGTGACGCCGTGGAAGTCGCTGAACTCGCGGCTCGAGGCTCCCGCGGGACTGCAGATCACGCTGTTCCAGGAGCTTGCCGGCGAGGAGGAGCGTGCCGGGGCGCAGGGATTCGGCCGCGGTGACCGGGGTACGACCGAGTCATGACCGACAAGCCGCAGATCCCCGCCGACGTAGCCACCCTGACCACCGGAGCGCAGATGCCGCTGCTGGGCTTCGGCACCTGGCAGATCAAGGGTGACGAGGCCGTGGCCGCGACCGAGGCGGCGCTCGAGGCCGGCTACCGCCACGTCGACACCGCCACCATCTACGAGAACGAGGCCGAGGTGGGCCGTGCGCTCGCCGGCGCCGGGCTGCCCCGCGAGGACGTCTTCGTGACCACGAAGTGCCCGCCGCACCTTGCCGGCCGCGAGATCGAGACCCTGGAGAAGAGCCTGGAGATGCTCGGCCTGGACCAGGTCGACCTGTGGCTGATCCACTGGCCGGTCGAGGACGGCCCCAGTGTCGGCATGTGGGAGAAGTTCGTCGAGGCCCGCGAGCGAGGGCTGACCAAGGACATCGGGGTGAGCAACTTCTACGCTCCGATGATCGACGAGCTCGCCGACGACACCGGCGTCAAGCCGGTGGTCAACCAGATCAAGTGGAGCCCGCTGCTGTTCAAGCCCGACGTGCTCGCCGAGCACCGTGGCCGCGGCATCGCGCTGGAGGGCTACAGCGCCCTGCGTGGCGGCACGCTCGAGAACGAGACGATCCGCCGGATCGCCGATGCCCACGGTCGTACGCCGGCCCAGGTGATCGTGCGCTGGCACCTCCAGCACGAGGTGATCGTGATCCCCAAGTCCACCCAGGCAGACCGGATCCGCGCCAACGCCGACGTCGGCGGCTTCGAGCTGTCCGGCGAGGAGATGGCCGCGATCGACGCGCTCAGCGGTACGGCATCCTGAGCCGCCGGGCAGGTCAGGCCTCGAGGACGACCTCGTCGTAGTCCAGGCGCGGGAGCCGGTCGAACCACGCGTTCTCGGCGGGACGGCCGATGTTGACCACCACCAGCGACTTCAGCGTGGTGCCCTCGAAGAAGTCGGCGTCGAGCGCCGCAGCGTCGAAGCCGCCCATCGGGCCTGCCGCCAGGCCGGCCGCGCGGACGCCGAGGAAGAAGTAGCCGGCCTGCAGCGTCGCGTTGAAGCGGGCCGCCTGCTCGCGGGCGACGTCGTCGGCGAAGACGTCCTTGGCGCCCGGGAAGTGCGGGAAGGTGCGCGGCAGGTGCTCGTGGAAGTCGGTGTCGGCAGCGAGGATCGCCACCAGCGGAGCGTTCGCGGTCTTGTCCCGGTTGCCGTCGGCCATGTGCTTCAGCAGGCGCTCGCGAGCCTCGCCCTGGCGGACCAGCACCACGCGCAGCGGCTGGGTGTTCATCGCGGTCGGGGCGTACTTCACCAGGTCGTAGATCGCGGCGACCTGCTCGTCGGTGACCGGCTCGTCGGTGAAGGAGTTCGCCGTCCGGGCGTCGCGGAACAGCAGGGCCTGGGCTTCGGGGGAGAGTGCAAGCGTCATGCCCGGCTCAACGATTGTTGACGGTTCAACGATTCCGATGATGGGTGTGACGCTCGCCATGCCGGTGCCCGTCGTACCCGGCCGGGAAGGAGCGAAGCCCTGGACCGGATGGTCCAGGGCTTCTGGTGGCGACCCCGACGGGACTCGAACCCGCGGCCTCCGCCGTGACAGGGCGGCGCGCTAACCAACTGCGCTACGGGGCCATGCTCTTGTTGCAACGAGCGGTGGAACTCTAACCCATCCACCGCCGATCCTCCGAATCGGCCGTCTGGCCGACCCGGACTGGCACCCCCAACGGGATTCGAACCCGTGCTACCGCCGTGAAAGGGCGACGTCCTAGGCCACTAGACGATGGGGGCTGGTTACCCATGGGCCGTCAGGCGCGACTGCCGTCAGGGACCGGACAAGCATAGGCCACGCAGACAGGTGCCCCAAATCACCCCGCGCGCGGCGCCGCTGCGGGCTCCCCGCGAGAATGGACGCGTGATCGAGATGACCCGGGAGCGCTTCGAGGAGCTCGTCGGCGACGCCCTCGACGAGGTGCCCGCCGAGCTCGCCGCGCTCGTCGACAACGTCGTGGTGCTCGTCGAGGACGAGCCGCCCGCCGACGACCCGGACCTGCTCGGGTTCTACGACGGCACGCCGCTGACCGCGCGGGACAGCAGGTACGCCGGCGTCGTCCCGGACCGGATCATGATCTTCCGCAACCCGATCCTGCGGATGTGCGAGGACGCCGACGAGGTGGTCGAGGAGGTCCGGATCACCGTGGTGCACGAGATCGCGCACCACTTCGGCATCGACGACGACCGGTTGCACGAGCTCGGCTACGACTGATATGTAGGGCTCTTCTGTCAAGGGGCAGGGTCAGGCGCCGTCACGGCTGGGTGTCGTGACGGCGCCTGGTTTCTGATCGGGGCCTTTGGATTCGCCGTGAGCGGGTCTGGCGACGCACGTGGTCGAGACTGATATGCGCGGGTTGGTTACCGCAGGACGGGGGTCCGGCTGGAGCGCTCCGCTTGGGGTGTCTGAGGTCGAGCGTCACGGCGCTGGGTCGTGGCTCACAGTCGCGTCGCGGGTCGGCTCCGCACGTTGCTTCCGGCGCCTGGAGGGTGTCCCGGTCAGAAGGCCGGTGCCCGTTTAGTCGTCGGGGAGGGTGGCCAGTGACCAGCACCAGCCGGCGAGCTCGCGGGCGATGGCGGTGCTCGCGACGGTGTGCTTCTTCTTGCGCTGGCTGTAGGAGACCCAGCGCTGGTGGAGCCGCTGGTTGCCCTCGTGGCCGCGGGTTCGGGCCGCAGTCGGTGCCTGGTCCCAGCGGGCGGTGAGGACCCTGCCCACGGTGTAGCGGGGCTTGTGGTGCCAGGCGGCCTCGACCAGCAGCCGCCGCACGTGGGTGTTGCCGGCCTTGGTGATCCCGCCCTGGCGGCGGGACTGGCCGCTGGAGTGCTCGGAGGGCACCAGGCCGAGGTAGGCGCCGATGCTGGCGCCGGTGAACCGGTCCCAGTCGCCGATCTCTACTGCGAGGGCGAAACCGGTGAGTGTGGAGATCCCGCGTAGGCAGCACAGCTTGCGGGTGGTGGCGGTGAACTCGCTGTCGGCGGCCATCGCCGCGATGGCCGCGTCGAGCCGGTCCCGGCGGGCCAGCGCGAACTCGACGGCCTCCAGGTCGGCCTCGAACGCGGCACGGGTGGCCGGCTGGTCGAGCCGGACCCGGTGCAGCCAGGTCTGGTGTTTCCCGGTCCAGGCCTTGCCGCCGGAGTAGACCTGGCCGTGGCGCAGCAGCAGCTTGGAGACCCGGTGCCGGGCGCGCATCAGGTCCCCGCGGACGTCCTCGCGGGAGCGGACAAGGTCCCGGGCGGCTTCCTCGGTGACGGTGGGCACCCGGACGCCGGTGATCTGGCCGACCTGCAGCAGTTGCGCGAGCAGCAGTGCGTCCTTGGCGTCGGTCTTGACCCGGTCACCGGTAGGGCGGGTCAGCTTCGAGGGTGCGGCGACCTCGCAGCGGATCCCGGCTGCGGTGATCGCCCGATACAGCCCGAACCCGGTCGGACCGGCCTCGTAGGTGGCTGCGACCGGGCCGGGCAGTGACCGCAGCCAGGCGACGACGACCTCGCTGGCCGGGACCAGCTTCTGCTTGAACACCTCTCCCGTGGCGCCGTCCAGGGCGGTCGCCACCACCGATCGGGCGTGCACATCCAGCCCAACACTCGTACGCTCGATGATCACTGGGGCCTCCTCCACAACTGTCGGATAGGCCGAGCAGGCAGGCCCTGCTCGGTAACCCACGAACATTTGTGAGTGAGGCCCCAGCCCACAACCCCCAGCCGGAGGTCGACCAGACCTCTGGGGTTCTTCCCGATAACCGCCCCACCGTCGCGGTCGGGTTCGGTGTCAACGTGGAGCACGCGCAGCGCAGCGAGCATGAACGACGTTGACACCGGAGGCCGTCCGCGAACGATCATCGAGATCGGGAAAGACCCGCATCCCACCACCCGCGGGTGTCACCTCATACCGTCTGAGCACCTGCCGGCGGTCAGGCGGCGCCGAGCCAGAACCCGGCGAAGCACAGCACCAGCGCCGGTACGACGGTCAGGGCGACCGTCGCGGCGCCCTTGCGCGGCCCGAGGTCGTGGGCGTGCACGGCGAACGCGGAGAAGGTCGTCAGGGCACCGCAGAACCCGGTGCCGAGCAGCGCCATCGACGAGCCCGTGAGCGCCAGGCCGCTGAACAGCCCGAGCAGGAAGGACCCGACGACGTTGACCAGGATCGTGCCCCAGTGGAACCCGTCGTGGGACGGGTCGTGCCGCCGGCCGTCGAGGAAGTGCGCGGTCACGTAGCGCGCCGGCGCACCGACGGCCGCGCCCAGCGCGACGAGCAGGTAGCTCACAGGTCCCCCTCCTCCTCGTCGAACGCCAGCCGGCTCGCCAGGGCGGTGAACCGCTGCGCCATCGCCACGGCCACCAGGCAGGCCGCGACCGTCGCCGCGGCGTACACGCCCGCGGTCGCCACCGAGCCGGCATCGACGAGAGCGCGGGTCTGCTCCGAGTAGGCCGACAGCGTGGTGAACCCGCCCAGCACGCCGGTGCCGAGCATCGGCGGCAGCAGGCGGTGGCGGATGATCGCGGCGAAGGCCGGGAGCAGCCCGAGCAGGAACGACCCGCCGACATTGACCGCGAAGGTGGCCCACGGGAAGCCGGAGCCGTGCGGTTCGGCCGCCGTGAGGGCGTAGCGAGCCGTCGCGCCGAGCGCACCGCCGACGGCGACTGCGAGCAGGACCGAGAAGTGCAGGGGGTGTCGAGGACTCACGAGGCCGCGGGCGCCTCGTCGACGGTGAACGGGCCCGGCCAGGGCAGCGGCGGCTCGCCGGCGGCCTGCCGGGAGAACTCGTGGAAGAACCAGCGCTGCAGCTCGGCCTCCGCCGGGGTCGCCGACAGCACGAGCAGCCGCTCCTGGCGGCAGAACTCGTCCGCGCGCTCCAGGCTCTCCAGGAGCCTCAGCAGGAGCGGCGGCGCCTCGGCCGGCACGACCAGCTCGACGTCACCGCGGTCGGCGTCACCGGCCAGGAGCTGGTTGAACCGGTCCCAGCCTCGGGTCAGCCGGTGCAGCCGCTCCGCCTCGAGGAAGACCTCGGCCAGCTCGGTGGCGATCGGGTAGGCGTCGCCGTGGACCAGCGAGAGCAGCCGCAGCTCGCGGGCCAGCTCGTAGTAGCGGCGCCGGAACTTGGAGTAGAGCGCCACCGGCACGTCGCGCAGCTGGACTCGCACCGAGTCACCGGACGGTCCGGCCGACTCGATCCGCTCCGTGACGGTCTGGTCGAGGTCGAAGACCGCCCCGTCGAGGTCTCCCTCGACCCGCGGGTCGCTGGCCGGCTCGAACCACACCACCTTGCCGTCGGCGTCGAGGTCGGCGCCCCAGGCCGACGAGTTCAGCGCGACCAGACCGAGACCGCGGCCGAACGTGGCCAGCAGGTACTCCTCGTCGGCCATCTCCACGTTGACGCTCGGCGGGTGGTTGGAGGCGTCGCGGATCTCGACCCGGGGATGCCTGCGGGTGCCGCGGACCCGGATGGTGATCGGTGGCGTGCCGTGCAGGATCGCGTTCGTGACGAGCTCGGAGACCCCGAGCTCGGCCGGGTCGACGAGGTCCTCGCGGCGCAGCTCGACCAGCAGCCGGCGCACCCAGTCCCGGGCCTTCTTGACCGAGGCCGGGTCGGCATCGAGGGCCAGCGGGGGGAGGTTCAGGGGCACGTCAGACCCGCTTCCGCATCGCCTGCAGGCCGATCAGGCGGGTGACCACGATCGCGACGTAGAACAGCCCGAGGACCTGCTCGACCATCACGACGCTCTTGGCGTGGCCGGAGACCGGGAGGATCTCGGTCATCCCGGTGCCGGTCAGCGTGGTGAAGGACAGGAAGAGCATGTCCACCCAAGAGTGCACCTCCTGGCCCCCCGCTGAGAAACTGGTCGGGTCCACCGCCTCGAGCACCACGAAGACGTAGGCGAAGGCCCAGGCCAGCAGCGTGAAGACGGTGCCGATCGCGAAGACCTCGTCCAGGCTCACCGTGGTGTCCGAGAGCATGTAGGCGGACATGCTGCCCGCGGCATAGAGGTAGAGCAGCGCCTCGAAGGCCGACGACCAGGCGAAGAGGGTGGCGTTGTCGGAGAAGACCTGGGCACCCAGCAGGACCATGGCGGGTACGGCGATCAGCACGCTGACCCACGACAGGAACGGGGTCTTGCGCACCACGAGCACCGCGAGCGAGAGCACCATGATCCCGAAGATCGCGAACGCGGCTCGGCCTGCGGCGGTCCGCTCCATGAACGGGTAGGCAAGGACGCCGAGGAGCTGCGCCGCGAGCAGGGCGGCACTCGGTGTCCCCCGGACGAACGCGATCACTCCCACCGGGGCAGCCTAGCCGCGCCGGTCGGGGTGTGTCCGCAGCCGCGACCCCCGCTCACCCGGCGTGGTCGCCCGAGGAACGCGTCGACCGCGGCGTAGAACCCGTCGGGTTGCTCGCGGCGGATGCAGTGCCCGGCACCGGGGATCCGGACCACCCGGACGTGTGGATTGCCGATCGAGGCGATCGCCTGCTCCAGATCACCGGTGATGCACACCTCGGCCGTGGCGTCGCCGGACACGACGAGCGTGGGCACGCCGAGCCGGGCGAACAGGGCCGGCCACCGCGTCGACGGCTTGAAGTCGCCGTGGGCGAGGTAGTCGAGGTCCATCTGCTGCTCGGCGACCCCGGACACCAGCAGCTCGTCGTCGGCCCAGTCCGGGTGCTTCTCGCGGCGGAGCCGCACCAGGTCCTGCTCGTCCCGGGCGGCGAGGCTGTCCCGGACCCCGGCGAGGAACTCCTCGCCTCGGGCCGGGTCGTGCTGGGGGTCGTCGGGGCCCAGCGGGGCGGGGTCCTCCAGGACCAGGGCGCGCACCAGCTCCGGTCGACGTACGGCCACGGTGAGCGCGACCGCGCCGCCGAGCGAGTGGCCGATCACCACCGGCGGCGCGTCCAGCTGCTCGAGGAGCGAGATCGCGTCCTCGACCATGACCTCGCCGGGGTGTGCGGCGAGCTGCTCGGGAGTGAACCGGGGGGAGGAGCCGTGGCCGCGCTGGTCCACGGTCAGGATCGAGTAGGCCTCGCCCCAGTGCCGCTCGGCGCCGGGCCAGCCGGACCCGGAGTCGGTGAGACCGTGCAGGAACACCAGCGTCGGCGCCTCGCCGGCCGGCCGGCCGGTCCGGCGTACGTGCAGGTCGGTGCTCAGGTCGGGGGTCATGGGGCCTCCGGCTTCGTGATGCGGAAGAGCTCGGACTCGGTGTCGTAGTACGCCGTGGTCCTGCCCAGCGAGACCATCCGCAAACGGCGGCAGACCGCGATCGAGGCGTCGTTGCCGGGCCGGACGACCGCGAACACCTCGTCGAGGCCGTGGTCGAAGGCCCACCGCAGCGCGGCGAGGGCGGTCTCGGTGGCGTAGCCGCGTCCCCAGCGTCGGGCGACCGGCTCGCTGCGGTTGAGCTCGTTGCACCGGGTGACGAACCGGGCGGCTTCCTCCGGCGTCTCCATCGCCCGCGGGGTGGCACCCAGCCAGCGGGCGACCTCCCACCGGGAGTAGATGTCCAGCACCCGGCTCGCGTCGTCGGGTCGCCAGTCGCGGAGGATGCAGCGCTCGGTCTCCATCGCCCCAGTCTCGTGGAACCCCGGCGGTGTCCGGCTACCGGTCCAGGTGCCGTGCCCAGGCGAACGCGAACACGCCGTAGCAGGCGATGCCGGCGGCCAGGACGATCAGCATCGGGCTGCCGAAAGGCTGCTGCAGCACCTGGTTGAGCGCCTGGTCGAGCCCGCCGGACTTCTTCGGGTCGTGGGTCCAGGCCGCCCAGAGGAACAGCCCGGCGACGATGAACAGCGCCAGCCCCTTGCTCACGTAGCCGGCCTTGCCGAAGGTCACGAACGCCTTGCCGGTCGTCCCGGTGCGGCCCTTCGTCTCGAGCTTGTCCATGAAGCTCTCGCTCAGCCCGCGGTAGACCAGGCGGATCCCGTAGCCGAGCACCGCCAGCCCCACCAGTGCGACCAGCACCTGGCCCGCGGGCATCGCCATGATCTTGGCCGTCGTCGTGTCGGTGCTCCCGCCGCTCGAGCCGCCACCCATCGCGATCTTCAGGGCGCTCCAGCCCAGCGAGCCGTAGAGCACCGCCTTGAGAGCCGAACCCAGTCGGTTCGCGACCCGCTTCTTGCCGTCCTCGTCGCGGTGCCCGGCGACCGCCTCGGTCAGCTGCCAGACCACCAGCGCGGCGAACCCCGCGGCGACGACGTACAGCAGCACGCCGCCCAGCGGGGTCTTCGCCATCTGGCTGAGCGCACCCTCGCTCGAGGCGTTGCCCTGACGCTCGCCGAAGGCCAGCTGCAGCGCCACCCAGGCGATGAGCAGGTGCACGACGCCGTAGGCGATCAGGCCCACGCGCACCGCGTGGTCCAGAGCGGTGCTGTCGTCGGCCTTGCGTCCCAGCTCGTCGACCTGCGCGGACACGTCCCCGGCGTTCATCGGCTGTCTCCCTCTCCCGGTGCCCGGGACGTCCGGGCGCTCGTGCGAGTACCCCCGACCCGCCGCCGCACTCCCTGGAGCAGACCAGTCGCCCGCGCGGTATGTCCGGTTTCTCAGGCGTGGCACAGGTCGACGGGGTAGAACGGACTCGTGACCCAGGACCAGCTCGTGCTCGGCCCGATGCTGAGGTACGTCGACCGGACCAGCGCGAGCATCTGGGTGGAGACCCGCGACGCGACCACCGTGACGGTGCGCGCGGCCGGCCGCTCCTGGTCCGCGCCGACGTTCGGCGTGCACGGGCACCACTACGCGCTCGTCGAGGTCGACGGTCTGGAACCGGGCAGCCGGCACGCCTACGAGGTCGAGGTCGACGGTACGACGGCCTGGCCGTCGCCGGGCTCGCCGTACCCACCCAGCGTCATCGCCACCCTCGAGCCGGGCAAGCCCTTGCGCATGGCCTACGGCTCGTGCCGCACCAGCGTCCCGCACGACGAGCAGGGCAACCGCACCCACGGCGTCGACGCGTTGCGCGCCTTCGGGCTGCGGCTCGCGGCCGCGGAGGTCGACGGGGAGGCCGACGGCGAGCCCCCGTCGTGGCCGGACCTGGTGCTCTTCCTCGGCGACCAGGTCTACGCCGACGAGACCAGCGACGAGATGGAGGAGTTCATCGCCTCCCGCCGCGACATCGAGGCGCCACCGTGGGACGAGCTGAAGGACTTCGAGGAGTACGCCCACCTCTACAAGCTGGCCTGGACCGACTCGGTGAACCGGTGGCTGCTGTCGACCCTGCCGAGCCTGATGATCTTCGACGACCACGACGTCCGCGACGACTGGAACACCTCGGCGGAGTGGAAGCAGCAGATGGAGGCCACCTCGTGGTGGCACGAGCGGATCGTCGCCGGTCTGGGTTCGTACTGGGTCTACCAGCACCTCGGCAACCTCTCGCCCGAGGAGCGCGCCGAGGACGAGCTGTGGCAGGCGGTGCTCGCCGGCCGCGGCGAGGGTGGTGCCGAGGTCGACATCACCGGTCTGGTCGACGCGTTCGCCGCGCGCGTGGACCAGGAGCCGACGACCTACCGCTGGAGCTTCCGGCGCGACCTCGACGACGTCCGGCTCGTCGTGGTGGACTCGCGGGCCGCTCGGGTGCTGGACCCGGAGAACCGCTCGATGCTCGACCCCGAGGAGCTCGCCTGGCTCGACGAGCAGATGCAAGGCGGCTTCCGGCACCTGCTCGTGGGCACCTCGCTCCCGCTGCTGCTCTCCCCGGGCCTGCACCACCTCGAGGCCTGGGACGAGGCGCTCGTCGAGGGGGCCTGGGGCCGGCGGGGCGCGCGGTTCGGCGAGTGGCTCCGGCAGACCGTCGACCTCGAGCACTGGGCGGCGTTCCAGCACGGGTTCAAGGAGGTCGCCACGATGGCGCTCGAGGTGGCGTACGGCGAGCGCGGGCCGGCGCCCGACACGGTCACCTTCCTCTCCGGCGACGTGCACCACTCCTACGTGTCCGAGGTGCGCCGGGTGCACGACCGGGCCTCGACCAGCGGGAGGCGGAGCCGGATCGTGCAGGCGGTGTGCTCGCCGATCCGCAACCCGCTGCCGAGGTCGATGCGGTTCGCCACGGCCTTCCTCTCCTACGGCTTGGCCGGCCCGATGGGTGCGGTCGCGGCGAG